>CP121337.1:3761250-4110000 GCA_043554545.1 Marinoscillum sp.
ACCCAGCATGCTCAGTGAATTGATTGACATGAATCCGGCCTTCTGCTCCAAAGACATTTGTGAAAGCAGGTCCTTACTTCTCACTTCTGAAGACAATCTCCAGTCTTCATATTTGTCAAGGGTGCCATTTTTATTCAGATCTTTGAATTGGTATTCATCAATGGTGAGTATCTCTGCAGATCTATATTCCAACGCTGGCTGAATAAATTTCACCTTATTGTCACAACCCGCTACAACGAGTAATAGCATTAGGGGGAGGAATGCTACTTTAATAATTCTTTTCAAAATTTGTCTTGTTTCCCGAGGTTCTTCAAGATGCTTGTACATAGGTTTCATGTTAGGTTCTGAGTTTATTTATTTCAATTGATATAAAATAACACAGACCAAAGATTCTGCCTTTTTCAAAAGTATCCTTTACCATTTAATGAAGCGTACCAATAGATAAGTTGGTACCTATTTGTGACTTAGGTAGTCTGCAGAAATTCCGTCGGGGTGGCTCCGGTTATCTCTTTAAAAATCCGATTAAATGATGTTTTGGAATTGAAACCACACTCCATAGCTATCCCAAGTACTGAATAGTGTTTATAATTGGGATCAGTCAATAACTGTTTGACTTCTTCAATCCGAAACTCATTAATGAACCGGTAAAAATTTTTCTTCTGGCCACTATTGATCACCTGAGAAAGTTTATGTTTAGAAATATCCAGGTCATCGGCCATCATCTGTAAATTATAGTCCGGGTTAAGGTAAGATTTTTTCTGTCTTAGAAATTCGATAATAGTCTTTGAAAGGTCTTCAATTTGTTCCTCTGACAAAATAGACCCCGCATATTTAGCGATCGTATCATTGTGAATACTGACTTTTCCATTGTTTTTAATTCTTGAGAGGCCGGTATATATCACTGATTGATTCATTCCAAAATAAACCATGATAAAAGTAAATACCGTAAAATTAAATGGGAGTGTCGAATACCTGATCATACCTAGTCCCAGAACATTCTCAATATAAAATCCAGCAAAACTGGCAATAAACAGGACAAGGAATAAAGTCAATACCAGAATGAGCCATGTGAGCGTATTTTTCCCTGTATAATTTGAAAAATATAAGGGCACATTTTTACGATGGGTCAATATTAGCTTAAGCCCCAGAAACCAGTAAATAAATACTGAAATGATCAAGAGAGAGTAGTATAACTGATTATAGAAGTAATTAGGATTCTCAACTAAATCTGATGTACCCGCAATGGGTACCGCGTTTATCGTAGACCTGTGAATGGAAACCAACAGAAATGGGATCACGTGGTATAGATGACCCGGTATAAATTTAAAATCTTCAATAGTAAGAGAACTGACATATAAATACAGGATGGGTCCAGTTAAAAACATCAATGGCAAAATGCCTGGTTTATAATATTCGACAACCTGGAAAGGAAGTAAACCCGTACCCATAAAGATGGCAATTACTGCCATCCAGATAGCCAGTATATAAAAACTTAAATGCTTTGGTCGTTTTGTTAGGAAAAGCAGAATCCCAAAAAGTGATTGTATAAAACCAATGATATTAATGACATCATTCACATGACTAAATTAACATGAAGATCTTAAAATTATTTAGTAAACCTGAATCATGCCTTTATTAAAAGTATTCTGAATTATTATCATTAAAAGATTAGGTGCCGATATATACGGTTTAAAATAAGTTGACAATTGAACCGTCTATCACAACCAGCGGAATAAAAATCTTCATATCAAGGGAAAAGGGCTTTATCTGTTGGATAAAGATCCAAAACACGACCTGAATCTGCCCATTGATATCTTTTTGCATTCACTTGGAGAAGGGTTCAAAGAAAAATGGAGATGGTAGAGACAACTATCAATAGTGACCTATCTAGAGCGTTTTCAACAACCTATGAAGCCAATGGGGTATTGAATATTCAGAAAAATAAATTGTAAAAGTTTCAGCTGCTGAAACCAAATATATCACCGAAAATGAATTCCAAATGAAAGGTCTGATGAATATTATTTCCTTTTTTATGCCAGGAGTCTTTAACAAGCAATCCATGAAATATATAGAAGCGTTTAAGTCTTTTTCAGAAAGGCACTAGTGACAAACTATCCAAAACTTATCCTCCAAAGAATTGACGTTTGTATTCATTACCATATCAAAATAGTAGATATTGATCCGATGAATTAAACGCTTCTACCACGCTCCTAAGGTCACTTATCACTATGATTTTCATCATATATTATTTTATAGTAATAACTACTTTTACCTATTACACATTTCACTTTTGAAATTTCTGGTTATTAAAACCCACTTATAAACATGACTTATGACTTGGTCGCATTAGTTGTTGATGATAGTAAAACAGCCTTAATGGACATAAAAGCTAAACTATCAGCTATAATTCCGAGCGAGAACCTCTTTCTGGCTAAGAGTTTTTATGAAGCTGAGACGCTAATAAATAATCATGACTTCGATTTAGCCTTTGTGGATCTTCAAATGCCAGATAAAACAGGTATGGACCTGATCATAGATGTCATTAATACCAACCCAAAGACCAAAGATTTGCCCATAGTTATTACAACGGGAATGGGTTCAGATAGCCTGGTCGTTTTTACACTTAAAGAACTGGCATTTAAGTACTTATACAAGCCTATTAGTCAGGAAGAAGTAGAAGAAGTAGTAAAAGAAATTGCTGCCCGAAAATCGTGATGGAAATAAAAAAACCTTTTCTAGACACCATTGACCCAAATGCAGAAAGCATTTGGCAGATACTCGCTGTTTTTTTAAGAGAAATGGATAGTTGCTACGTCAAGTTAGAAACTGCCATTGATCAAAATGATGTTACTGCAGCCAGGGCAGAACTTCATCAAATGATTGGTGCCACAGGTATATTAAATGATGTGGAGTTAGCGGAAATATTGCAGACCATCCAAAAAATAGTAAAAAGCGATCAGCCCATTCAAAGCTGTAAATCCTTTCTATTGAAGATCAAAGCGCATCTCGATCAAATTTTTCTATACTCCTATGAAATGCGGCCAGGTTATCGGGCACACTTCATTTTGCAAAAGGGGGCTGACCCAAAAATAACTGCAGGACTTCAAAGTACTGTAGCTTCGATTAGATGTTCCCAATCTAATTCGGTGAATGATGCCTTTTCCTATATTAAATCTAATGAAGTAGATATTATTTTGATCGACTGTGAAGAAAAGCATCATAAAGCAATTGACTTATCTAAACGTTTAAGCTCAGACTTTATCGATTCTTCGATCTTATTGATGGTAGAAAAGCCAGAAGCATTCAAAAAAGAAATAGTAAGCAATTATCAGAACATAAATGGAAGCATTCACCATGATGCAGATTTAGATGAATGGGTAAAAGCGATCAAAACCATTGTAAATGGACGGGACTATTGGTCAAGTTTTAATTGATAAAATTAATGATGATAGCCATAATGACTTTACAATCAAAACGCTGGTGGAATATGACAAGTAATGACCTATGTAGAATGTTACCTTCCTACCAAATGAAGCCATGAGATGAACACAGAACAAATCATAGCGCAGACGAAAAACCTCATCATTACTACCGATTATAAAGGAAATTTAAAGTCCGCTAATCCTGCATTTTATAAAACTCTTGGCTACACCAAAGAAGAAGTTCTAAACAAGAAATTTGAAGAGTTCGTACATCCGGAGGATATTGAAAATACCAATGAACAATTTAGTAAAATTGTACATGGGCAAGAGTGTTTCGGTTTTGAAAACAGATATACCCACAAAAATGGAGAACTGGTCTATATAATATGGAATTCATTTCCCCTTGAAGGCTCGGAAAATCTTATATGTGGAATTGGTAATGTAGTAACAGATCTCAAACGAGCTGAATTATCAACTTTACGGACGAAACAGCTATTAGAGACCTCTCAATCCATCGCTTATGTGGGCGGGTGGGAATTAGACCTAATTACCAAAGAGAATTTTTGGACGGAAGAGACTTATCGCATCCATGATACTTCACGGGAGGAGTTTAACCCTACAGTGGATGCCGGTATTGATTTTTATTCGCCTGAATCACAAGAAATTCTCAAGAAAGCCCTGCAAGCTGCAATTGAAAAAGGGGAAGACTATGACCTGGAGTTGGAATTAAGAACTGTCAAAGGACGGCTGATTCATGTCAGAACAAACTGTACAGTCATATTTCATGAAGGAAAACCAGTTAGGTTAGTAGGTGCCTTCCAGGACATAACCGACAGAAAAACCTATGAAGAAAAAATCGAAGAAAGTGAGTCCAGTATTAATTCCATAATCAATTCTTTGCCTTTTGGCGTTTGTGTAATTGATCAAGAGGGCAACATTTTACGTGTTAATGAAGTCTGGGAAGAATTTGGTAGTAGCAATGGAATAGAAGTTGAGTCTTTTGATACATATAACTATTTCGATGTTTGCCGAGCCGACCACCGGGATGAAAATGCAAAAGCAGTTTTAGCCGGGCTATTAGATCTACTGGATGGAAGAATAGCTTCATTTAGCCATGAATATCCCTGCCATGCACCGAATAAAAAACAGTGGTTTTTATTAAAGGCCAATCTGATGAAATCAGGACAAAAACAAATCGTGATTTCTCATATCGATATTACTAAACGTAAGCTCCTGGAGATTGAGCAGCAAAAGCTGATCGAACAAGCCAATCTGGCGATGAAAGCAGGGGAATTAGGCCTATGGACTTTAGACATCACTTCTGGCCACCTAGAGTGGAATGATCAGCAGCTTGAAATCTACGGACTGTCCCGGGATGAATTCGAAGAAGGGATTGATGATTGGCAAAAGCAACTCCATCCTGAAGATGCTGAGTTTGCCAACGAGAAATTATCAGGTGTTTTTAAAGGCGAGGCATTTCATAATGTGGAGTTTAGGATCATCCGAAGGAGCGGGGAAATCCGACATGTTCAAGCATCCGGTACACCTATATATAACCAGGATAACAAGCCTTCCCAATTCATTGGTATCAATCGTGATGTCACCGAGTTTAAGCACGCCGAGCAAGAATTAAGGGACAGTGATCGAGTATTCAATTTATCGATCGATATGTTTTGCATAGCTGGCTTTGATGGCTATTTCAAGCACCTCAATCCCGCATGGGAGCGTACGCTTGGCTGGTCTACGGAAGAGCTATTAACCAAACCCTGGATAGAGTTTGTACACCCTGATGACAAAAATAATACGGAGGATATCAAAACCGTGATTGTTGATGGTCAGGAAGTTTTGGAGTTTGAAAACCGTTATGTCTGTAAAGATGGTAGTGTAAAATGGCTTTCATGGAAATCTCAGCCTTTTCCTGAGGAGGATATCATGGTTGGAACCGCTCGAGACATCACAACAGAAAAGGAACAAGAGCAAAAACTTAAGCAAAATGAATTACATCTTCAAAGAGCTCAGCAGATAGCCCAAGTGGGCAGCTGGCATCTTAACCTAAAAACCAATAAAATTAACTGGACAGAAGAATTATATAAAATGTTTGGTCTTGATCCGGCCATGCCTATACCGCCGTTGGATGAACAACAGCACCACCATACAGAAAAAAGCTGGGAACTCTTATCCTCGGCCATTGACAAAATATCAAAAGATGGAGTGCCTTACGAGCTTGAATTGAATATCATCCGAAAAGATACATCCATGGGATGGATATTGGCACGAGGTGAAGCTCTAAAAAATGATCGTGGAGAAATCTATGCCCTCTCGGGTGTAGCTCAGGATATCACCATCAAAAAACTACAGGAACAATCTCTCAAGCAAAGCGAACGTCATCTTAAAAACGCCCAGCGGGTAGCCAAAGTGGGCAGCTGGTATCTTGACATTAAATCCAACGTAGTTACCTGGACAGAAGAATTATTTAAAATGTTTGGTCTGGACCCAGAAATGCCTGTTCCGAAGTGGAATGAACAACAAAAAGACTACACAGAAGAAAGCTGGGAACGGTTATCCTCGGCCGTTGAAAAAGCATCAAAAGATGGAGCCCCTTACGAACTAGAATTGAATATCATTCGAAAAGACAAATCCATGGGATGGATAACGTCACGTGGTGAAGCACTTAAAGATGATGATGGGAATATATATGCCCTTTCGGGTGTAGCTCAGGACATAACCAGTAAGAAGGAAAATCTTCTTCAGTTGGAAAAAGCTAAAATGAAGGCAGAAGAAGCTGATAAATCAAAATCTGTCTTTTTGGCCAACATGAGTCATGAAATAAGAACGCCCCTGAATGCCATCATTGGCTTTTCGCGACTATTAACTGATGACCTGACAGCGAGTGATAAAAAAATGTATCTGGACCAGGTACATAGTAATTCAAAACACCTGCTTACACTGGTGGATGACATTCTGAATATTTCGAAGATTGAAAGTGAACAAATCAAGATTATCAACAAGCCAGTCAGACTCCATCAGCTGGTTCAGGAAATCTTTGATTACCACGTCAATCACATCAAAAATCACGATAAAGAAAATGTTGTGCTCGAATTAAATCTTCCTAAGAATGCCATTGAAAATGATTTTATTGAACTGGACCCGGTAAGACTGAAAGAAATACTGCACAACTTAATTTGCAATGCCATCAAATTCACAGTAAAAGGGACAATACAAATTGGTTACTCATATAAACCTAAGGAGCTTGAATTTTTTGTCAGGGACGAAGGCATAGGGATCGCTGAAACCCACCTGCAAAGGATTTTTGAAAGGTTTGCACAGGCACCAGATATCTCGGAAAATTATGGCGGCACCGGACTTGGGCTTGCGATATGCAAAGGCTTAATTAAAAAAATGGGTGGCCAGATTTGGGTGGAATCGAAAATAAATGTTGGATCAACCTTTTTCTTTACCCTACCAAAAATTTCAACTGATTCTTCAATGAAAAAGTCAGAAAAACAAGTTTCCAATAACTTCTCCGTTAAGAATGGGGAAAAAGTATTGATTGCTGATGACAGCCCATCTGTCCAACTATACTATAAAAGCATCATGAAGAAACATCAGGTTGATGCAATTATAGTAAAAAGTGGTCAGGAAGCATTAGACTGTTACAATCAAAACATGAACAGCATCGGGCTGGTGCTCATGGACATTAGAATGCCAGGCATGGACGGTATTGAAACCATGAAAAGATTAAAAAAGATTAATTCAGAAATCAAAGTAATTGCTCAGACGGCCTTCGCCATGAAGACTGAATTAGAAAGATTTAAAAAATTAGGCTTTAACGGCTGTTTAACCAAGCCAATAGCAGAAGAAGAGTTGATAAAGCTTGTTAAGGCTAAGTAATAAATATCTTTATGAACACCACTTTAAAAGAAATCATTAATGAAAAACCAACCCGGTTTATCAACCCGATTCTGCAAACTACCGCTGTCGGTGCATGCCTTTTAATACTTGCCCTTATTCCCGAATTGCTCGACCTGGACAATAGGTGGGAGGGGATAGAATTTCACTCTTCCATAGAGGGCATTGGCGGAATGATGTGTGTCATATTGAGCCTTTTCCTGATAAATGAAAAATACTTTTCGGCTGACTATCCGGAGTTGTTTCTATTCGCTATCATTTTTTTTATTTTGGGACTTGGCAACATTTTGCACTCATTTCAGGAGCCCAATAAATTATTCATCTTCTACCATAGTTTTGCGGGATTCTTTGCTGGAATTGTCTCGCTACTTATCCTATTTCCAAAGCTATTAGTCAGGATTTCCAGGCAAAAGCGTGCTTATGTTGTTTTTGTTGGATTTTCGATAGTTATCTACCTTATATTTATTCTATTTCCTGATGCAGTCCCATATATGGGAAACGAAGAGTCTTTTTCCTCCTACGCGATCATTTTGAACGTAGTAGCCGGCATCACCTTTCTGTTACTCACAATTAAGATTGGAGTTATACAAAACCGTGAGAAAAGTACTTATGACTATAGATATTTCAGTCTTATATTTATCGTTTTTTCAGTTTCCTATCTTACCTTTTTCACTTCCGCTTTGTGGGATACCTCCTGGTGGATGTGGCATTTCTATGCCTTTCTAGCTATTACCTTAGTTATCTATAGTATCATTTCTCACCAAAAGAATTTGATTCTCAAGTTAAGTAAATCACAAGAAATCCTAATAAATAAAAATAAAGAGCTGGAGCAGTTTACTTACATAACTTCACATGATTTACAAGAACCACTTAACTCCATTTTGTCTTTTTCGTTTCTTCTCAGACAAAATGGGTATGACAAATTGGACCAGATTGGACAGCAAAGTGTAACAATCATTGAACAATCGTCTAACAGAATGAAAGCATTCATTACCTCTCTTTTAGAATTTTCCAGAATTGGTAGAGAAAAAGAGAAAACAGAGGTAAACATTGAAACAATACTTGATGATTTAAAAAATGACTTGAATGACCTGATCGCAAAAGAAGATGCTACCATTAAGTACGTCGGTGAAATAATGACGATAAATGCTTACCAAACTGATTTGATAAAACTTTTTCAAAACATTGTAGTCAACGCCATTAGGTATAGAAACGCAGAGGAAGCTCCATTTGTGGTAATTAGCTCAAAAGAGCTACAAAATGAATATGAATTTACTGTGACCGATAATGGCATTGGCATAGAAGAGGAATATTATGACAAAATATTTGAAGTGTTTAGGCGCCTTCATACGCGAGATCAATATGAAGGAACGGGCATTGGACTCGCTTACTGCAAGAAAATAGTTGAATTGCATCATGGGAGAATATGGCTCAAATCAAAGCCTGGAAAAGGATCTAAATTTTATTTTACAATAGCGAAAAATTAAAGAATGAAAGCAAAATTTAACAGAATTATGTTGGTTGATGATGATGTGAACACTAACATTTACAACGAGATCATTTTGAATCAGGTCGAAGCAGCAGAAGAAATAGTCATCTACCAAAATGGAAAAGGTGCAATAGAATATTTGGAGAAAGGAGACAACAATGTTGATTTAGTTTTTTTGGATATCAATATGCCTATTATGAATGGCTGGGAGTTTTTAGAGAAATATCAAAAACTTGAAGAAGCAAAAAAGGCAGGAAGTGTAATAGTGATGCTTACTACTTCAATGAACCCAGACGATAGGCAAAAGGCTCGTGAGTTCGGCTTAGTTGAAAATTTTATTAACAAACCATTGACTCCTGACGCACTGCAAGAAATTCTGAACCGATAAACGTGTCATTATTGTGATGACGAAATGATCAATATTGATGAGTAAACTAATGAAAAAGAAATCTGCTTTAAGATTGGTTGCAAATATTATTTAACCAAACCCATACAAAAAAACCAGTTAATAGAGACATTGGAGAAAAGGATTAACTAGTATTGAGATATACGAATTATAGGGAGAGAAGTAAGAAATAAAATGGAACGGTTTGCTAAAATTACAATAAGGGAAAGTAATGAATCAAAAAAGGTAAAGATTGGATCGGATATTAAACCCGATTTACGCAAAAGCGTCATTACCAAATGGCAGTCTTTGATAGATACTGTCGCACGAATAGCAAAAGTCCCCGCAGGTTTAATTATGCTGTTAAAAGAAGATACCATTCAGGTATTTCTCAAGAGTGATACGAAGAATAACCCTTATAAAGAAGGAGAAGAGGCTAAACTGGTGTACGGACTTTATTGTGAAACCGTAATTGGTACACAAAAGAAATTATTGGTTCCGGATGCGACTAAGAGTGACATTTGGAAAAATAACAATCCAGATGTTGATATCAATATGATTTCATATCTGGGTTTTCCAATCAATTGGCCTGATGGAGAGATTTTCGGTACCGTTTGTTTACTGGACAACAAAGAAAATCACTATGAAAAAGACTTCGAAGACCTACTTTTTCAAGTAAAACAGCACATTGAAAGTGACCTTTCACTTCAAATGCTTAACCACGATTTAGAAAAGAAAAACGCATTACTTCAACAAAAAGACCACACGAAAACCAGATTTCTCTCCTTGATCTCCCATGATATCAGAGGAAATATTGCCACGATCGATGAGTTTTTAAAACTTTTGGCGAGTGACTCTGGCTCCTATGACAAACAAGAGCTAGGACAGATATTAAGCTCTTTGAGCCAAACGGCATCAGCCACACATGAAACACTCGAGGATCTACTCAGTTGGTCAAGAAATGACATTGCTCAGTTAAACCCTGAATTTCAAAAGGTAAACGTGATTGAAGTAATAGAAAAAATATTACGCTATTTCAAGCAAGGTATTCTGATTAAAAACATTGAGGTGTCAAAGTCCTACTGTGTGAACAAAGCATTTATTACTACGGATGAAAATATGCTAACAGTGATACTGAGGAATATTATTTCAAATGCCATAAAATTCAATCATGACTCCGGTGAACTTAACATTAGCGTTGATTCAGAAGATGGCAAACATAAGATTACCATCGCAGATTCAGGAATAGGTATGGGGCAAGATACACTCAGCAGGTTATTTAGGTTTGATGAAAACCATTCCAAAGGAACCCGAAGCGAAAGCAGTGCAGGTATTGGATTAATGTTGGCAAAAGAATTTATTGACAAGCTTGGGGCTAAGATTTCTGTTACCAGCAAAATCGGAAAAGGAACCACATTCACGATCGAAATCTAGGTAAGCCGCACACCTTTAATATAATTAGTCTTGTGAAAATTAAGACAGCCCAACAGTGAGGCAGCACCTCTACCGAAACGCAGAGTCCTCTACGAGAGACTCTGCTAGGAATGAATATAGCTCGTTCTTAAACCCTTCCCCTCGGACGGAAGTGGATGACTTTTGTATTTGCTGATTTTACTTCTCCGCAGAGTCTCCTGAAAGGGACTCTGCGGGACCAAAAGCCATGATTGCGCAATTACCTCATCTAACGCCCTCTTCCTAGCAGTGTCTCCTGAAAGGGGCTCTGCATCTATTAAATTCTAAACGCAGAGTCCTCTATGAAAGACCCTGCTAGGAATGAAATATAGCTCGTTCTTTATTTTTTACCCTTTACGTTATTAGTTGTATTTAAACAAGTGGAAGAACTGACATTCTGGATCCACTTCTCCGCAGAGTCTCCGAAGGGACTCTGCGCGCTCATTTTCAGCATAGTATTTTGATTATTTTCTATTAATCCGCTATATTAAATCTTTCTTTAAATTTTAATCATGAGTGTTAGGCGTCAGATCACTGAGTCAAATGGAATTTATTTCATTTCATTTACCTGCTACAATTGGCTCTACTTGATTGAAATGGTTAATGGTAATGACCTGGTCTATAAATGGTATGATTATTTAAAGATGAATCATCATCATATAATTGGTTATGTAATTATGCCCAACCATGTACACTCGCTGATTGCCTTTTCAAATAGTCGAAAATCCATCAATAGCATCATTGGAAATGCTAAAAGATTCATGGCTTATGAAATTGTGGATAGGCTCTCAGAATTAAGAAAATATGAAACGTTGGCAGTTCTTAAAAACGGAGTAAATGCTTCTGACAAAAAATCAGGAAAAATTCACCAGGTGTTTGAACCTTCATTTGACTGGAAAGAATGTCAAAGTAATCACTTCATTGAACAAAAGTTGAACTATATGCATGAGAATCCATGCGTAGGCAAATGGAAGCTTGCTGGAAATCCAGCAGATTATTTACATAGCTCGGCTAGGTTTTATATTGATGATCAACCAGGGGTTTATGAGGTTACCAATTATATGGAATTGGAAGATATTGATTTGACTAAATTGGTGAGGTAGTGCTTCTATCAAGCCGCAGAGTCCCTTCGGAGACTCTGCGGGGAACTAAACGTTTCCATCTCTTCAAAGGCATTTGAATGGCGGGAGACCTCTTACCAAAACAACCAGTCTGTAATAAGCATTTCAGAATTATCGCCTATTTTTAATTGAAAGTACCTAAGCTTAAGTAACACTAGTAAACACTCACAGTGAACCTCCAGAATATGGCCTATCACTTCTCCGCAGAGTCTCCGAAGGGACTCTGAGGGACCCAAAGCCATGATTGCGCAATAACCCCCGTCTAACGCCTTCACCCGAGCAGAGTCTCCCGAAAGGGGCTCTGCATCTATTAAATTCTAAACGCAGAATCCTCTACGAGAGACCCTGCTAGGAATGAAATATAGCTCGTTCTTAAACCCTTCCCCTCGGACGGAAGTGGATGACTTTTGTATTTGCTGATTTTACTTCTCCGCAGAGTCTCCTGAAAGGGACTCTGCGGGACCAAAAGCCATGATTGGGCAATAACACCGCCTAACGCCCTCTTCCGAGCAGAGTCTCCTGGAAGGGACGCTGCGAGGAACCAATCATCTGGTAGATCATTTAGCCATTACAAACTTCGTCTGACTAAGCTTCTTTTTGATATGCTTGTCAGGAAGAAAGGACATTTTTACACTGATGATATCCCGGCTAGTTACCTTGTCGGGGTCCTCATGTCCATCGCCGGTCACATGCAGGCTAAAAGTACCAAAGCCATCAAGTTTGACATTATTGCCTTTTTGTAGCATCTCAGGAATCAAGTGAATAAAACTCTCAATCACTCCAATGACAGTGGGTTCAGGATAGATATTTCGTTCACTTATCTCTTGAGCCAGTTGGCGTGCATTGATTAACGTGCGTTTTGTTATTGCCGGATAGTATTTAGGTGTCCTGTTACCCGCCATTCCTCCTGGTCTTTTGCTTACAACTTTGTATCGAACTGCCATATATTGCTATTATTTAGGTGTACCAGATAGAGCCTGATTTTAGCCTTTCAGGTGCCTGTTTATTTTTTTGTCAAAACTACGTGTACTACTTCTCCGAACAACCTTTCGTTCTCCTCTGAACAACGGGTAGTTCTCGTTCGAACAACGGATAGTTCTCGCTCGAACAACAGGTAGTCCTACAATTAAGATACGTATGTAAATGAAATAAGATATGTATTAAAGTTAATTTAGATAGGTATCTAACAGAAAAAAGATAGGTATTAACTTATCTGAAGAAAAGACGCCTTGTTTGAGAGGCTATTTGGAAGACAATTCCCCATTAGTAAAAGGTACACAAATCATTCCAAATTTCACAATTCCACTTTGGAAATATAAAAAATCCTATGCGCTCAAATCAACTTCAGATGACAGATAGTAAGTGACCAGTTGTCTTCACTTACTTCTCCGCAAAGTCTCCGAAGGGACACTGCGGGACCCAAAGCCATGATTACTCAATAATCTCATCTAAGGCCTTCTTCCGAGCAGAGTCTCCTAAAAGGGACGCTGCATCTATTAAATTTTAAACGCAGAGTCCTCTACGAGAGACCCTGCTAGGAATGAAATATAGCTCATTCTTAAACCCTTCCCCTAGGACGGAAGTGGATAACTCACTCTCACTTCTCCGCAGTGTCTCCGAAAGGACTCTGCGGGACCCAGTCATGATTGCGCAATAACCCAGTCTAACGTCCACTTCCGAGCAGTATCTCCTGAAAGGGACGCTGCATCTATTAAATTCTAAACGCAGAGTCCTCTACGAGAGACCCTGCTAGGAATGAAATATAAGAACTTCCTAATTCCTCGCCAATATGCTTCCACTGCATTATGGATGACCATTTTTTTTGCTGCATTTGTTCCCTTTGCCTTACTGGACATTTTCCGACATTCAGAGGGGTTCGCCTACTGAACTTGTCCTTTTCTTTCTGGCTTGATCATCTGGGTTTTCTTCTTAATGGAGAAAATTGGAGATTACTCCGAAAACCCATTCGAGGGCACCTATAATGATGTACCCATCACAAACATTTCCAGGGGTATTGAAATCGATATGCGGGAGATGATCAACGATGAAAATATCCCGGAGTCAGTTGGAGAGAAAAATGGGTTTTTGATGTAATGATGCCCTGATGAATTGATGATAAAGATCTGCTAAAAACCAGTACGATCAAATGATATGAATTTTATCTCTACTTTAGCAACCCGTCTACCCATAAATTATTATGGAGTCGAAGACGCTGAATAAACTATCCGAGTCAGCATCGTGAAACTAAAACTCATTCTTATAGCGTCTACACTTCTTAGCCTGACTTTGTTTGCACAAGACGTTACAGTTAATATTTCCGGTACCATCCTGGACAAATCATCCCAGTCTGAGATGCCATTCGCCAATGTAGTGATCAAAAATGCCGCTGATTCCGCATTTGTGACTGGAACCATCACCAATGAGGTTGGAGACTTTACGATTCCGGACTTGCCGACTGGTAGTTACGTAATAGAAGTGAGCCTTGTCGGTTACAAGCTAATGAAGACTCCTGTGTTTGTAGGCGGAAATACACCTTACCTAGACCTCGGCAATCTCTTGGTGGAAGAGGCCATTGAGGAGTTGGGAGAAGTTACTATCGTTGATGATCAAAACAGGCTGAGCAGTCAGATGGATAAAAAAATCTATTTCGTGGACAACAATTTCAGTCAGGCGGGAGGATCTGTTTTACAAGCCATGCAAAACCTACCCGGAGTTACGATGCAAGATGGCGAAGTCAGTTTAAGAGGAAACTCACAGGTAGTTTTCTTGATTGATGGCAAACAAACTGCGATCACTGGCTTTGGAAAGCAAAACGGATTAGACAATCTACCCGTTGCCTCTGTCGAACGGATTGAGATTATTAATAATCCATCTGCAAAATTTGATGCTAACGGAAATGCAGGAATCATCAATATTGTCATGCGAAAGCAGGAGGAAAAAGGCTTTAATGGTCGCGTAGGAATCAGCGGAGGTCTTGGTGCGCTCTGGGTAAGAAAAGAAAACCTTCCGGACATCAGGCCTCAGTATCAAAGTACCCCAAAAATCAATCCTTCCCTCTCCTTGAACTATAGGAAGAATAAATTAAATTTCTTTCTACAGGCAGACAACTTGTACACGGAAACACTCAATAAAAATGAGTTTGTGACACGTACTTATGATGATGGCACAATTATCAAACAACAACTGAAAAGAAATAGAGACACAAATCTTTTTACTTCAAAAGCTGGAGTAGACCTGGTAATCGATGAGCAAAATAGTTTAACACTTTCAGGTTTTTATAGCCGCGAATCAATCATAGATAAAGGTGACCAGCCTTTCTTCAACGAAAACCTTTCCCAAAGACAAAGGCTGTGGCAATTTCTGGAAGATGAAGTGCTTACAGCTGTCATGGTGAGTGCCGACTATCAACACAAATTTAATAGCCCTGGACACCTGATAGATTTTAGCCTCAATTATACGTTTGATCGGGAAGACGAAAAATACTTTTTTGACAATACCTTGCCGACATTCTCAAGCAAAGAACGATTTGAATTGATTGCGGATCAAAAGGTCTTTGATTTCACTGCAGACTATGCCTTGCCCCTAAAGCATGGGATGTTTGAGTCAGGTGTAAAATTTCGAAGAAGAAACATCCCAACAAATATGGAGTTCTTTCCCGGCACCAATTCACCACTAGACCCGGATGCTGATGGGAAAGCAACTTATATTGAAACGATCCCTTCATTGTATGGCACCTATTCCTATCAGGTAAGATCCTTAGAAGCCGAAGTAGGACTGAGGGTTGAGTATGTAGATTTACAATACGAGGTTGATCCAAACCATAATACCTATTCAAGTGATGGTTATGATTACTTCCAACCGTTTCCAAACCTCAGACTCACCTATTCTCTAAGCACAAACAATAAGCTATCCATCTTCTATAACAGAAGGGTAGACAGACCTGACGAAGGTGACATTCGCATCTTCCCAAAATATGATGATGCGGAGATCATTAAAGTTGGAAATCCTGGCTTAAGACCACAATTCACAGATTTATTTGAGTTGGGATACCGATATATCTGGGGGTCCGGTGAGCTATATGCAGCAGGATATTACAAAGCATCTGATGGGACCATTACACGAATCTCGACAACTGCTCCGGGCAGTAACCTGATTTATACGGTTTTTCAAAACATTGGAACGAGTTATAATACAGGCCTCGAAGTTTTGGTAACACAGGATGTCTCTGACTTTTTGGTCTTAAGCTTAAATGGCAACGTCTATGGCAATCAAATTGAAGCGTACGTATTAGAAAACAAATATCCCGTACCTACTACATTTGACTTTGAAAGGCAGTCAACCACCTCTGGTAATTTGAAATTCAATGCATCATTGAAATTTTCTAAGACTTCTGAATTTCAGTTTTCCGCTGTTTACCTGGCTCCTGATATCATTCCTCAAGGAAAGATTGATGAGCGGTTTTCCATGGACCTGGGACTAAAGCAGACCATACAAAAAGGCAAAGGCGAACTTTTTCTAAATGCAACCGACCTGCTGAATACAATGGTTATCAGAAAAGATATTATTGGAAATAACTTCAGTTATACCAGCGATGACTACTATGAAACACAGGTCATCAGACTGGGGTACTTCTATAGCTTCTAGTTACTTGGTCAACTTTTTATATTTGATGCGGTGAGGTTCTGAATCACCCAACCTATTTTTTCTGCTCTCTTCGTAGTCAGAATAGTTTCCTTCAAACCAATATACCTGTGAATCTCCTTCGTATGCCAGAATGTGCGTGGCCACGCGGTCCAAAAACCAGCGATCGTGACTAATAATCACGGCGCTACCTCCAAAATTTTCGATGGCTTCTTCCAAAGCTCTCAGGGTGTTTACATCCAGGTCATTGGTAGGTTCATCCAGCAGGATCAAATTTGCGCCTTGCTTTAACGTGATGGCCAGGTGTACACGATTTCTTTCTCCTCCTGACAGTACGCCCACTTTCTTCTCCTGATCGGAACCTGAAAAATTAAACCTGCTCACATATGCTCTCGCATTCATCTCCTTACCGCCAAGGTCAATGATTTCATTTCCTCCACTGATTGCTTTGAAGACAGTATCTTCAGGGTTTAGGTCATGGTGTTCCTGGTCCACATAGGCCATCTCTACGGTTGTTCCTACATCAAATGACCCTGCATCAGGTGCTTCACGTCCCGTAATCATGTTGAACAGTGTAGTCTTACCTGCGCCATTGGGCCCTATAACTCCAACAATACCTCCCTGTGGGAGAGAAAACTCCATGTTTTCGAAAAGAAGCCGATCACCAAAGGACTTACTTACACCTTTAGCTTCAATTACCTTACTCCCTAATCGTGGACCTGGGGGGATGTATAATTCTAACTGGTCTTCTTTAGATTTCCCTTCCTGACCTAAGAGCTTTTCATAAGCATTCAGCCTGGACTTAGCTTTCGCCTGACGGCCCTTTGGGGTCATCCTAATCCACTCAAGCTCCCGCTCCAGGGTCTTCTTTCGTTTTGACTCAGATTTCTCTTCCTGAGCAAGTCTCTTCTGTTTTTGATCCAGCCAGCTGCTGTAATTTCCTTTCCAGGGGATGCCCTCCCCCCGATCAAGCTCAAGTATCCACCCGGCAACGTTGTCAAGAAAATACCGATCGTGAGTAACTGCAATTACAGTACCTTCATATTTTTGAAGGTATTGCTCAAGCCATCTCACTGATTCTGCATCCAGGTGATTAGTTGGTTCATCCAGGAGCAGGACATCAGGCTTTTGTAACAGCAATCGACATAAGGCAACTCGCCGCTTTTCTCCTCCAGACAATTTCTCAACATTCGCATCTCCCGGTGGTGTTCTGAGTGCGTCCATCGCACGTTCCAGTTTGCTATCCAATTCCCAGGCATCCGCCTGATCTAATTTTTCCTGAACCTCGCCTTGTCTTTCGATCAGTTTATTCATTTTATCAGGATCATCCAAAATCTCCTGATCGCCAAAACGAAGGTTTATCTCATCATATTCTTTTAAAAGATCAGTTACTTCTTTTACTCCTTCGCTGATAACCTCCTTTACCGTTTTATCTGGATCCAGATGTGGCTCCTGCTCCAACATCCCCACACTATATCCTGGTGAAAAAACTACCTCACCCTGAAATTCCTTGTCCACACCAGCAATAATTTTCAGCAAAGAAGACTTACCAGACCCATTTAATCCCAATACGCCTATTTTGGCACCATAGAAAAATGAGAGGTAAATGTTTTTTAACACTTGTTTTTTGGGTGGGTGAATTTTATTCACACCAGACATTGAGAAAATTATTTTTTCGTCAGACATTTTTAACTATTTTAAGGGCTACAACGTATGTAATAGCGATCAAGAGCAAAAGCTTTACAAAGAATAAAATTGTTTATCCTTTGGATAACACCATTTTTACTAAAACTGAAATGAAGACGAATTTACTTCTTTATACCCCTGTATTCCAATCCACCACAACACTTTTTTTATCGTGAGCAAGAAAGAGATTCCTTTTGGATTTATAGAAGGTGATAGCATCTATTTAAAAAGCTGGGGAAAATACCCAGACAAAAAAATAGGAGAAATCAAAGAGGGGGACGAAGAAAGTTCCCTCAAATACTTTGAGGAGAAATTCCAGGAATTGACTGCGAAAGTTAATGAGCTGGAAAAAGACATCAATGAGTCGGAGAACAAAGGCTCTTTCCTCATGAAACTGAAGCACCTGAAAGACTCCTTAAAAGACCATGATGGACTTGGGGACTATCTACCCCTCGAAGAAAAGCTAAGCCGTCTGGAAAGTGAGTTAAACGAATTGATTGAAAAAAACAGAGTTCGCAATACATCGCTGAAAAAAGCGATGATTGAGGAAGCTAAAGAAATCGTTCAAATCTTTAATTGGCAAGAGTCTACAGAGAAAGTTCATGAAGTAAAATCAAGGTGGATTAAGACTGGAAATGCGGAAGATCAACTGAATGAAGAACTTGATCTGGCTTTTTGGGAAATCATTAGCCATTTCTTTGAGCGCAAGAAATCATTTTATGAAGACAAAAAACGATTGATGCTCAAAAGAAAAGAAAGCTATGAAAACATTGTTGAAGAAGCCAGGAAAATAAAAGAGCTTAAGGGTAAGGAACGTTTTGATAAAATAAATGAGCTGAAAGAGCAATGGAGTGAAACCGGAAATATTCCAAAAGAAGAATACCTTGACCTTAAGAGAAAATTCGATTATTTCATCAGAAAAAAAAGCACCTCTGCACCCGCTCAAATGGACGTCGCGAGATTTGTAGAGGATTTAAAGAAATATTACAACAAAGAACTTAGCTACCAGTCAAAAGAGCTCGATTATCAAAGAAAAAAACTCATACAGTTTAAACCCCATGAGCCAGAACTTAGACAGTTGCGTCAGGAAGCATTCAGGTTTTTACAGTTAATCTCAGAACGTGATTTCATAGATAAGCTTGCTGGCATGCGTTTTCCTGACTTTAAACGACTTGAAGAAGAGAAGCGTCACAGCATTCGAATTGGCATTTTGAAAGAGCTAATAAGTAGAGACAAAGAAGATTTTGCCAAATTCGAAGAGAATCAAGCCAACTTCTCACCGGGAAACGCAGAGATGAAGCAATTAGTAGACAAAAAAATGAATCAACAGAAAAATAAAATAGCGGTGAAAGAAGTACTGTTAAAACACCTAACGGGGGTTTAATGTATCTTTTCTGTTTTTTTTGAAACAATTATTGACAATTTACATTTAAGTCATATAACAATAAGGTTTGATTTGTCATTAGAAAATTTATTTTTGCACGACTATTTTAAAAGCAGTTAGCTTATGTATTGGACACTCGAACTTGCATCCTATTTAGAAGATGCTCCATGGCCAGCCTCAAAAGACGAATTGATTGACTTTTCAATCCGATCGGGGGCCCCTTTGGAGGTAGTTGAAAACTTACAGGAACTGGAGGATGATGGTCAACCTTATGAGAATATCGAAGAGATCTGGCCAGATTACCCCACGAAAGAGGATTTCTTCTTCAATGAGGATGAATATTAATCAGATAATTCTACATTAAAATACCGAACTCCTAAGTTCTATTGACTCGGAGGGCTACTTTTTTAATAATATCTCAGTAAACTGAAGGTCTTCCTGTGTGGTTATTTTAATGTTTTTCGAATCTCCATCAACCAGTTGCACAGAACCGTAACAAGCCTGATAAACAGAGGCATCATCGGTAGTTGATTCAGGTATTTCTCCAGAATATGCCTTAATAATTAACTCATATTTAAAAGTCTGGGGCGTCTGAACAATCTTATATTGATTGCGATCAACAACTGTTGAGTCATCTCCATGAATATGTCGGATAGAATCTTTTAATGCAGTGACAGGAATACCTGCTCCATAAGTCGCAGCAGATGTAAAAGATTTTTGAATGATCTCTAAACTTACACATGGCCTTACAGCATCGTGTATCGCCACTAAGTCACTTCGCTTTATTGCCGCTAAACCTGACTTTACTGAATGGTAACGTTCTTCACCTCCTGTTGCAGCTATTATTGATACCTCTGGAAAAAAAGTTGTTTTCATTTCGTCCCAGATCGTGAGATGCTCTTTATTCAGCACAACTACCATTTCAATGTTTTTATCAAAAGCTAAAAACTTTTCAATGGTATGAACAATGACTGGCTTTCCGGAAACAGACATGAACTGCTTAGGTGTAGACATATTCATGCGTTTGCCTTTTCCGGCTGCAACAATCACGACACCATTTACATACATATCAGATGATCAGCATCGCGTCCCCGTAACTGAAAAATCGGTATTTCTCTTTAATAGCGATTTGATAGGCTTCTTTGACCAGGTCGTATCCCCCAAAAGCGGAAGCCATCATGAGCAAAGTCGATTCTGGTAAATGAAAGTTTGTGATTAGGGCATTACAAATTTTAAACTCAAAAGGAGGAAATATAAATTTATCTGTCCATCCTTCATTAGCCTTTAGGCGTCCGCCTGCAGAAACTGAGGACTCAAGGGTTCTCATCACTGTGGTTCCTACGGCGCAAACTCGTTTTTTATCATCTAAAGCTCTGTTAACACGTTCAGCCGTAGGCTCATTAACCATGTAGTTTTCAGAGTCCATTTTATGCTTGGTCAGATCCTCTACATCAACGGGTCTAAAAGTCCCAAGTCCAATGTGTAAAGTTATTGGCTCGATATCTACCCCATTAATCTCCAGACGCTTCATTACCTGCTTGGTAAAATGTAATCCTGCAGTAGGTGCAGCCACAGCACCAATATTTTTGGCATAGATCGTTTGAAATCGTTCTCTATCTTCTGGTTCAGCTTTACGATTGATAAACTTAGGCAAAGGCGTCTCACCGAGTCGGTCAATCATTTTGTAGAAATCTGTTTCATCTCCATCAAATAAGAATCTGATCGTTCTTCCTCTGGATGTTGTATTGTCAATTACCTCAGCAACAAGCTCACCTTCTCCAAAATATAGTTTATTACCAACTCGGATCTTTCTCGCAGGATCTACAAGCACATCCCAAAGTTTCATCTCTTTGTTGAGTTCTCTTAAAAGAAATACTTCAATTTTAGCTCCTGTCTTTTCTTTATTTCCATATAACCTTGCTGGAAAGACTCGCGTGTCATTGATGACCATCACATCATCCTCACTGAAATAATCAACCGCATCTTTAAATATCTTATGCTCAATTTCACCAGTATCCCGATGCAATACCATCAAACGAGATTCATCTCTGTTCTCAGTTGGATGAAGTGCAATAGCACTGGTAGGCAAGTCGAATTTAAATTCAGATAATTTCATATTGTTAATTTATGTATTACTTCGAAGCTGTTCTTTCAAAAACCCTGTACAATTGATTAACTTCGATGTATCAAATTAGAGGAGATTAATTAAGTCCGCAAAATTAGTAAAATGTTTTCTTATAGTAGAACACTAGAGCCAGGAACTACGTTCTAATTTTATTCAATGGCATTAATCATTAAACTTATTTTAGAAAGTTTTCGTTTCGCCTGGAACGCTTTAACAAGTAATCTTCTTAGGACTTTCCTTTCTTTGCTAGGCGTTACGATAGGTATTTTTGCGATTATTTCTGTTTTTACGCTTGTAGATTCTCTCGAAACAAGTATTAAAAGCAGTCTGAGTTTTCTGGGTACCAATAACATAACTGTAGATAAATTTCCTTATGAATTTGGAAATGGACAATACCCCTGGTGGAAGTATGTACAGCGTCCAAACCCGACCTATAACGAATATCAATTTTTGACCTCCAGTCTTACTAATGCAAGTGACCTTACCATTTCTGCCAATCGAGGAGGAGTAACCGCTAAATATAAAAGCTCAAGTAGTACAGGGGTAAACCTCATGGGGGTGGTTTATGAACATAAAAATGTTTTTGAAATACCAATAGTAAATGGTCGTTACTTCACACCTGATGAAGCCAGTAGTGGCAGAAATGTTGCCGTCATTGGTCATCGGATCAAAGATGATCTGTTTCAGGACCTGGAACCACTTGGCAGACAAATAAAAATCAAGGGGTTAAACTTTTACATAATAGGGGTAATGGAAGAGGAAGGTGAAAGCTTCATTGGCACTCCAAGTCATGATGACCAGATATACCTACCATTCAAATCATTTAGTAAGCTGTATCGGGTGGCAAGAAGATACGGAATTCAACCCACTATCACATTAAAAGGTTTTGAAGAGGATATAGGCCTGGTTGAGTTAGAATCTGAATTGCGGGGACTAATGAGGATAAAGCGAGGCTTAAAGCCAAAAGAGGGTGATTCTTTTGCCCTTAACAGACCTGAAGCCATCTCTAATTTTATTGGATCTACTTTTGATATCATTGGAATTGCCGGATGGGTAATCGGTGGTTTTTCGATTCTTGTAGGTGGATTCGGAATTGCCAACATCATGTTTGTTTCCGTGAGGGAAAGAACCAGTATCATTGGTATTCAAAAGTCTTTGGGAGCAAAGAACTACTTCATCCTGTTCCAGTTTCTATTTGAAGCCATTTTTTTAAGTGTCTTAGGTGGAGCCTTTGGCATTCTACTGGTGTATCTACTCTCCTTTATCAGCCTTGGATCATTGGATCTTGTACTGACAATTAGCAATATCTTCCTTGGTATTGGAGTATCAGCATCTGTGGGAGTAATTTCAGGAATTGTCCCGGCAGCAATGGCTTCCAGGCTTGATCCTGTTATTGCCATTAGATCCTGACAATAATTAGTACCCAATTATTAAATTACTATTCGGCTGGAGTTGGCTCAGAACTCTTTTCTTTTGACTTCTTTTTGTTCTCAGCTTCTTCAGTAATCCCGTGAATCTTAGCCTTAATTTTCAATTCTAATTCGTCCATCAACTCAGGATTATCTTCAATCAATTCTTTCACGGCATCTCTACCCTGACCTAATTTATTATCCATATATGAAAACCAGGATCCGGATTTCTTGATAACGTCTAATTCAACACCAATATCAACAATCTCGCCTGATTTGCTTATTCCTCTTCCATACATGATATCAAATTCCACAACTTTAAATGGAGGAGCGACCTTGTTTTTAACCACCTTCACACGGGTTCTGTTACCCATGATATTATCAGCACTCTCCTTGATCTGACCAATTCGTCGAATATCCAATCGAACAGAGGCATAAAATTTTAGCGCATTCCCTCCGGTAGTCGTTTCCGGGTTACCAAACATAACCCCAATTTTTTCTCTCAGCTGATTGATAAAAATACATGCACATCCTGTTTTGTGAATGGCCCCTGTCAACTTCCTCAATGCCTGAGACATCAATCGAGCCTGAAGCCCCATTTTGCTATCTCCCATTTCTCCTTCAAGCTCCCCTCTGGGAACCAATGCAGCTACGGAATCAATAACGATGATATCAATAGCCCCAGAGCGTATCAGATGTTCTGCTATCTCCAGCGCTTGCTCTCCGTTGTCAGGCTGTGAGATCAACAAGTTTTCTGTGTCAATACCCAACTTCTCTGCATAACTCTTATCAAAAGCATGCTCTGCATCAATAATGGCTGCCAGGCCTCCCTTTTTCTGTGCCTCCGCAATGCAATGCATAGCTAGGGTAGTTTTACCGGAAGATTCAGGACCGTAAACTTCAATGACCCTGCCTTTTGGAATCCCTCCTACACCAAGCGCCATATCCAAACCTAAAGAACCGGTAGAAATAGTTGGTACATCGAGTACTTTGTTATCACTCAACTTCATGATCGTACCTTTACCGTAGGTTTTCTCTAACTTATCTATGGTTAGTTGAAGTGCTTTGAGTTTTTCTGTATTATCAGCCATTTTGAATGAATTTTTCCATTTGAATCACAAAAGTATATAACTATGCTAATAATTTATGCATTTTAGCTAAAAATATTAGCATTTTACGAAGCCGAGCAAGCCGAACCGTTTTTTATTAAAAATAACAAAAACAGTAATCAAACTACAAATTAGTGGAAAGTATTTCTAACATATATCAGACGTAATCAATTAATTTGCAAATTAGTTCGAAGTTTTGATGAAGAAGAAAATACTCCTCGCAACCCTGGCAATAATAATTGTACTGGTATTATTTAATGTGCAGTTAATCCACTACGGAATCTATCAGGGGTTAGGCCAATTGAAAGTAATCTGGAATGCCCAACCTGTTTCAGAAATACTGGATGACAAGGACCAGCCTGATTCACTAAAGGCAAAACTTAAATACACCTTAGATGTCCGCCAATTTGCGATTAATGAGCTGGGTTTGCATAATTCAGACAACTACACGACCTACTATGATCAGGGAGGAAAGCCTATCCTATGGAATGTGACCGCTTCTGAAGCCTACGAACTAAAACCCTATTTATGGAAATTTCCCATTCTTGGTTCTGTACCATATAAAGGGTTCTTTGATTTAGCTAAAGCGATTAAGGAAAGAGATAAATTAAAAGAAATGGGTTACGATTCAAGGATTCGTGTTGTGAGCGGCTGGTCAACCCTCGGCATATTAAAGGACCCAATTCTTTCTAATATGCTAGATCGAGGGGAAGGGCAGTTAGCTGAAGTGATCATTCATGAATTGGTACACTCCACCATCTTCATCAAAAACGAGATTGTATTCAATGAAAACCTCGCTTCATTCTTAGGTGAAGAAGCAGCTCAGATATTTTTAGCTGAATACTTTGGAGATTCATCCAAACAACTAGAGGCTTATAAAAACGAACTGGAGGACAGCAAAAGCTTCAAAAAATACCTTTTTGCAGGCACCAAGCAGCTAGATAGCCTTTATGAAGTGATGAAAGGGAAACCAGACAGTCTAAAAAGCATAAAAAAACATCAATTCATTTCATCAATTGCTAAGGCTATTGATACCGTGAGTTTCCATCAAGGTAAATATTATCAGATCTTCGATAAAGCACTTCCTAATAATGCATACTTCATGTCCTTTATGAGATACCATTCTAAAGAAGACTCGTTACGGACAGCACTTAAACAGTTCGACGGAAACATTGTAAATATGATCGACGCATTAAAAACTCAGTATGAGTAAGCTCATTAAGAAATTGTTACCTTTTTAACATAAAACTGATTTCTCTTTATTTTTGAATATCATCGAGTTGAAGATGAGTATTGTCACCCCATGATTAAAATTAATCCTCATTGATTAACCAATTGTGAATTAATAATTAAGTTAGTTTTACTTACAAACAACCAAACATCATGTCGAAACACAACCAAAAAGTACTGGTAGTAGATGATGAAGCAGATATTCTGGAATTGCTCAAATACAATTTGATCAAAGAAGGATATGAAGTAAAAACCGCATTAGATGGAATAAAGGCTGTTGATATAGCTAAATCTTTTATCCCGGACCTCATTATTCTTGACATCATGATGCCCAAGCAGGATGGTGTGGAGACATGCAGACAGGTTAGGGAAATACCGGAACTGATCAATGTATTTGTGATTTTCCTTACTGCCCGATCCGAAGAATACTCAGAAGTTGCTGCATTTGAAATGGGTGCTGATGACTATATCACCAAACCAATCAAGCCCCGTGCTTTAGTAAGTCGTATCAATGCGCTATTCAGAAGGGAATCAAAAAAGAAAAAAGAATCCAATAAAATCAACATTGGAGATTTGGTTGTTGACCGTTCTAGCTATACGGTGATGGTTGGTGAAAAAACGATATCCCTTCCCAAAAAAGAATTTGAATTGTTGTTTTTCCTTGCACAACATCCTGGCAAAGTTTTTAGCAGGGACGAGTTGCTGCAAAATATCTGGGGCACCGATGTCTATGTACTTGCCCGCACAGTGGATGTACATATTCGGAAAGTTCGAGAAAAGATTGGCGAAGGTTTTATTTCGACAATCAAGGGGGTGGGCTATAAATTTGACATCAACTAGCTATTAATATTATGCTGATCAACTCCAGGGCGGTAGCACTGCTTCTTGCCATATTGATTTCAGTAATCACTACTGCGTTCTTGTCATTGACTGATGATGCGATGCAGTCTGGATTAGTTATTTGCTTTTTACTCTCCTTCTCCTCTTCTTATATTCTGATTCGTATTTCACTTGAATTTCTCTTTTTCCGACAGATTAAAGAGATCCATGATGCGCTACAAAACATTAAATCCCAGGACCTCTCCTTTATCACAAAGGGTTCTGGAACTTCCGCTTCTCTTAACCCCTTGAAAAGAATCAATAAAGAAATTTTCAGTTTCGCTGAGAAAAAACAGGCAGAGATTAGCGAATTAAAACGAATGGAAGCATTTCGGAGAGAATTCATCGCCGATGTTTCCCACGAGCTTAAGACACCCCTTTTTGCTGCTCAGGGATTTGTACATACACTACTTGATGGTGCAGTAAAAGACAAGTCGGTAAGGAAAAAATTCCTTAAAAAGGCTGCCAAGAGCCTTGATGGACTTGATATCCTGGTTCAGGACTTGCTAACTATTTCACAACTTGAAACCGGCGAAATAAAAATGCATTTTGAATACTTTGACATGTGCGAGCTCTGCAATGAAGTATTTGATCAACTGGAAAGCAAGGCAGAGAAAGGTAAGATCACCTTAAAAATTGATGCGGATAAAAATACACGGATGTTTGTCTTTGCAGATTACAGGAGGATCTATCAGGTACTGATCAATCTGGTCTCTAATGGCATCAAATATACAAAATCAGGCGGAACAGTCTCTGTAAGCTTTAAGGAAGTTGAAGGAAAAATACTGACCTCAGTAAGTGACAATGGAAGAGGTATCCCGGAAGATGATTTATCAAGAATATTCGAAAGATTTTATCGGGTAGACAAAAGCAGATCCAAAGAAAAGGGAGGCACTGGCCTTGGACTTTCGATCGTTAAGCATATCCTTGAAGGACACACTACCACAATCGAAGTAGAAAGTACGTTGAAGAAGGGATCAATCTTTAGCTTTGCACTAAAAAAAGGGAAAGCCGTAGAACATCGGTTTATAGACGACGAGGACGAGTAATGCATAAATACATCAAGGGTCTGAAATTTGAGGATATCATCCTTAAAGAAAATGACCATTATATCATCATTAATAAGCCACCCTATATTTCCACACTTGAGGATCGTAATGACCCTGTGGATATATTAAAGCTTGCCAGGGCGTATCACCTGGATGCGCAGGTTTGTCACAGAATTGACAAGGAGACTTCCGGTGTATTGGTTATCGCCAAGCACAGAGATGCCTATAGGCACTTCTCTGTATTATTGGAAAAACGTAGGGTGAAAAAAGTATACCACACCATAGTAGATGGCTTACATGAATTTGAAAATCTGACTGCTGACCAGCCTTTACACTCCTCTACGAACAAATCAAGAGTTGATCCAAGAAATGGAAAACCATCATTAACATTGATGTCAACACTGGAGATATTCAAACGACACACCTTATTGAAATGCTTTCCTGTAAGCGGAAGACTTCATCAGATTCGTGTACATGCAGCTTTTCATGAAGCACCTGTATCTGGAGATCCTGAATATGGAGGACAATACATCTATCTATCGCAGATCAAACGAAACTACTCACTTGGCAAATGGAAAGAAGAAAAGCCATTGATCCAACGAGTAGCGTTGCATGCTCACAACATTGCCTTTCAGAATTTTGAAGGAGATGAAAAGGATGTTTTAGCTATTGAAGCACCATATCCGAAGGATTTTGCAGTCTTATTGAAGCAATTAAGAAAATACCTATGATAATATAGATTCTTGTTTTGCTTTTACAAAGAATAACTTCTATTTTTGTGCTCCCTTTTCAGGAGGGTAGAAATTAATTGAATTAGTAAAACAAATCAAATTGGATACTTTAAGTTATAAGACAGTATCTCTTAATAATACCACAGTTGAAAAAAACTGGGTCATCATAGATATCGAATCTAAGGTATTGGGCCGGGTAGCAAGTGAGGTAGCAAAAATCATCCGAGGTAAGCATAAAGCGGGGTATACACCTCACGTGGATTGCGGTGACAATGTAATTGTTATCAATGCGGATAAAGTGAGATTAACCGGAAAGAAATGGACGGACAAACAGTACGTTCGTCACACTTCCTATCCAGGCGGACAACGATTTGAGACCCCACTTGCAGCTAAAGCAAAGTCTTCCACACTATTGGTAGAGAGAGCTGTTAGAGGAATGCTTCCAAAAAACAGCCTGGGAAGAAAATTATTTAACAATTTACATGTGTATGAAGGAGCTGAGCATCCTCATGAAGCACAAACTCCAAAAGAAATTAAACTATAACCTGAATGGATATTATTAACACCATTGGGAGAAGAAAAACATCCGTAGCCAGGATTTACCTGCAAAGCGGTAAAGGTTCTATTGTTCTTAATAATAAGGACATTAAGGATTACTTCCCATCTGAAATCTTACAAACCATCGTAAAACAACCACTCGTAGCAGTAGATGTTGATGGAAATTACGACATCAAAGTTAATGTTGATGGTGGTGGACCTGCCGGACAGGCTGAAGCAATCAGACTTGCAATTAGCAGAGCTTTGGTAGAAATCGATGAGGAATTCAAACCTGCTTTAAAGAAAGAAGGCTTTATGACGCGTGATTCCAGAATGGTTGAACGTAAGAAATACGGTAGAAGGAAGGCAAGAAGGAAGTTCCAATTCAGTAAACGTTAAGAAATACATGGCTAAGATTGAATATAAAGATTTATTGGATGCAGGTGTTCACTTCGGACACTTAACAAGAAAGTGGAATCCAAAGATGGCACCATACATCTTCATGGAGAAAAATGGCATCCACATCATAGATCTAAACAAGACATTGGTATGCATGGAAGAAGCCGCTAATGCGCTGAAATCTATTGTCCGGTCGGGTAGAAAGGTCATGTTTGTTGCGACCAAAAAGCAAGCAAAAGAAGCGATTGAAAGCGCAGCAAAAAACCTGAATATGCCTTTCGTCTCAGAAAGATGGCTTGGTGGAATGCTGACAAATTTCGCGACAATCAGAAAGTCATTGAAGAAAATGGCAAGTATTGATAAGCTGATGAAAGAAGAAGCTTACCTGAACCTTGCAAAACGAGAACGTCTCATGATTACTCGTGAGCGGGAGAAATTAGAAAGAGTACTTGGAGGAATCTCGGATCTAAACCGACTTCCAGCTGCTTTGTTTGTTATCGATATTAAGAGAGAACACATTGCAGTTGCTGAGGCTAAGAAACTTAACATCCCTGTTTTTGCAATCGTAGACACAAACTCTGACCCTACGGAAGTAGACTTTCCAATACCAGGAAATGATGATGCGTGGAAGTCTATCAATCTGATTGCAGGATATGTTGCAAAATCAGCAGAAGAAGGTCTTGAAGAACGTAAAAAAGACAAAGAAGACGCTAAGCTGAAAGAGGATGAAGAAGAAAAGAAAATGGTAGATAAGAAGGAGCAAGAAGCTTAAGCTAATATTACATTTTTACACACTGAGAATTGGACACGAATATTATTCGCTGTTCAATTTTTGTTAGTAGACTACCCAGAATTTAAAAATAACAATAGATAATCATGGCTATTACAGCACAAGACGTTAATAAGTTAAGACAAATGACCGGTGCCGGAATGATGGATTGCAAAAAGGCACTTACCGAGGCTGACGGCGATTTTGATAAGGCGGTCGAACTCCTTAGGAAAAAAGGACAAAAAGTATCTGCATCTCGCGCTGACAGAGAAACATCTGAAGGAGTCGTCTTCACAAAGACAGTTAACAATGATCAAAAGGGAATCTTAATTGCATTTACCTGCGAAACTGATTTTGTGGCTAAAAACGAAGACTTTATTAATTTAGGACAAGAGATTATTGATATCGCCGCCAAAGAAAACCCCGGTACCATTGATGATCTTAAATCACTGAAGTCTGGTGACCTAACAATCGGAGAAAAGATTATCGAAAATACTGGTAAAATTGGCGAGAAACTGGAAATCAGTAGCTACGAAGTATTGGAAGGTGATAAAATAATTCCCTACATTCATTTGAATAACAAACTTGGTGTTTTGGTAGCGCTTAAGAATGTTGGTAGTGCAGACGTAATTGACGCAGGTCGAGACGTCGCTATGCAAATAGCTGCGATGAATCCAGTAGCTGTCGACAAAGACGGAGTTGATGCTGAGATTATTGAAAAAGAAATTGAAATCGGAAAAGAACAGGCACGACAAGAAGGAAAACCTGAGCAAATCATTGATAAAATTGCCCAAGGTAAACTTCAAAAGTTCTTCAAAGAAAACACTTTACTTAATCAGGCTTTTGTAAAAGATAACAGTAAGTCGATTCAGCAGTATCTCGATGGAGTCAATAAGGGCATGACCGTCTCTGAGTTCAAGAGAATTGTAATCGGATAATATTTAAAGGCTCGGAAACGAGCCTTTTTGCTTACTACACTACAAAAGTTTCTAAACTTTTGTAGTGTAGTAAGCAAAAAATCAAACTTTCTTATGTGTACCATCGCAAAAGGGCTGCCCTTCGGTATGCTTGCACATGCACATATAAGCTGTTTTCGACTCTTCTGCTTTAAACATCTTCGGTGTAAACTCCGTTCCTTTGTGTGATCCATCACAAAAAGGTTGATTCGATGATTCACCACATGCACACCATGCATAAGTCTTTCCTGATTCTAATTCAACTGGCTTAGGTTCTTTAGCTGCTATTTTTGGAGCTCCCATAATATATTATGTCTGTACTTTAAATGTTAATACATTCAATTTACTGCTTTTTATCGAATACTCAAATTCTTAGCCTACCAAAGCTTATCTGGTTAGTTTTTACAAAATCATTGATCAGCCATTATAGAACCATACCAACTATGAAATCCTAATGGCAAATCTCAATGACCCATACAAAATACTTACAACTACTTAATATACCTGAAGTCCTGGTTGTTCTCTACCTGAATAACTGTTTCATAAATCAACTCAATGGTTTTTTTCAGGTCTTCCTTTGAACAAGTTTCGACAGTGGTATGCATATATTTCAATGGAATCGAGATTAAAGCTGAAGCTACTCCTTCACTGGAATATGCAAAAGCATCTGTATCTGTGCCTGTTGATCTGGAAGCTGCTCTCCGTTGAAAAGGGATATTTTTCTTTTCAGCAATGCCGATTATCATATCCAATACATTGTTATGCACAGCTGGCCCATAACATACCGCAGGTCCCTTTCCACAAGAAATGTCACCGTTTGTTAGTTTATCATACATCGGAGAATCAGTATCATGGGTAACATCAGTAATAATTGCAAGATTAGGCTTAATCCTGTGTGCAATCATCTCTGCACCTCTTAGCCCTATTTCTTCCTGAACGGCATTGACCACATACAGTCCAAATGGCAACTCAATCTTATTCTCTTTGATCTTTTTGAGTACTTCAGCAATCATATACCCTCCTATTCGATTATCTAAAGCCCTCCCAACCAGGTATTTATCATTAAGTTCCATCAACTCATCATCGAATGTAACCACTGTGCCTACATGAATACCCATTTCAGCGACTTCCTGTGATGAGGATGCTCCCACATCAATGAAGATGTTCTTAAGTGTCGGAGTCTCTTCCTTGGCTTTATCTCTAACGTGAATAGCAGGCCAGCCAAAAATGCCTTTAACAATACCTTTTTTTGTATGAAGATTAACTCTTTTGGAAGGTGCGATCTGATGATCCGACCCTCCATTTCTTATCACATAGATATAGCCCTGCTCAGTAACATGATTAACAAACCAACTAATTTCATCGGCATGAGCCTCAATCACCACTTTGTACTCGGCTTGGGGGTTTAATACACCAACCACAGTTCCATAGGTATCTGATATATACTCATCAATATAAGGTTTTACATAATCCAGCCAAATTTCCTGGCCTCCTGATTCAAAACCTGTGGGAGATGGGTTATTTAAGTATTTATATAAAAATTCTTTACTCTCTTTAGTGTCCATATTTATTAGTAATTATAATGGGATATTCCCATGTTTTTTTCTTGGCATATCATCGACCTTATTTTCAAGCATCTGAAATGACGCCAGTAATTTTACTCTTGTGTCTCGAGGGATGATCACCTCATCAATGAATCCTCGACTTGCCGCAATATAAGGATTCGCAAACTTCTCCGTGTACTCATTGATTTTATCCTGAAGCTTTTTTTCCGGATCTTTAGATTCTTGAATTTCCCTTCGGAAAATGATTTCAGACGCCCCCTGAGGCCCCATGACGGCTATCTCAGCTGTTGGCCAGGCAAAATTCATATCAGAACCTATGTGCTTTGAATTCATCACATCATAAGCACCTCCATATGCTTTTCTTGTGATCACTGAGATTCTGGGAACGGTAGCTTCGGAAAAGGCATACAATATTTTTGATCCGTTTGAGATGATGCCATTCCACTCCTGATCTGTTCCAGGTAAGAAACCAGGCACATCCACCAATACAAGCAAAGGAATATTGAAGCTATCACAAAACCGGATAAAACGAGCACCTTTTTTACTGGCGTGATTATCCAATACCCCGGCAAGACTCATCGGTTGATTAGCTACAATCCCAATACTTCGTCCCCCTAACCGAGCAAAACCAACAATAATGTTTTCTGCATATTGTTCATGTACTTCGAAAAAGCTTTCCGGATCAATTATTTCCTGAATAACCTCTTTCATGTCATACGGTTGGTTGGGATTTGCTGGTAGGATGTCATCCAACTTTACCCGTTCTTCATTGTTTTTTAAATCATACGCTACGTAGGGAGGTTCATCTTCACAATTAGATGGCAGGTAACTTAGTAATTTTCGAATACCGTAGATACACTCTGCCTCATTCTTACTTGAAAAGTGGGTGACACCACTTTTAGTGGCATGTGTAGTAGCCCCACCGAGTTCTTCAGAAGAAACTGTCTCTTGCGTAACAGTTTTCACCACGTTTGGTCCGGTGACGAACATATAACTAGTTTTTTCTACCATAAATACAAAATCAGTGATTCCTGGAGAATAAACCGCACCACCAGCGCATGGACCCATGATGGCACTAATTTGAGGAATGACGCCACTTGACCTTGTGTTTCTATAAAATATATCTGCATAACCTGCCAAAGACATAACACCTTCCTGAATTCTTGCACCGCCTGAGTCATTCAAACCTATTATTGGAGCACCCGTTTTCATGGCCATATCCATAATCTTAACAATCTTCTCAGCAAATGTTTCTGACAGAGACCCGCCAAATACGGTGAAATCATGACTGAATACATAAACCAGCCGGTCATCAATGGTTCCGTATCCAGTGATCACCCCATCCCCCAAAAACTGTTGCTTATCTATGCCAAAATCTTTTCCTCTATGCAAAACAAGTTTGCCGATTTCCTGAAATGAACCTGGATCAAGCAATAGCTCCACACGTTCTCGCGCCGTGAGTTTTCCCTTCTCGTGCTGCTTGGCTATCCGACTTGCGCCCCCAGCCTTTTCTGCCTCATTGTTAAGGCTAATTAGCGCTTCGATTTTGATCGCGTTTAACTTATTATCTGCTGGCTTTTGAGATTTCTTTGATCCCATATCTAATTTTTGTTAGTGCTTCAATTTCCGTTAAGTTAATATAATATCCGGGTAAAAATCATTGTTCACGGTGATCCTTACCTCACTATTGCTTATTTGTCAACCCCTTAATAAAATTTAAAGAAATCTATTCTAAATTGCGAGCCACTATGGAGCGGAAGATGCATGTAGCAGTAATTGACATGGGTACCAATACCTTCCACCTTATCATTGTAGAATTGAAAGGTGAAGACTTTCGTGTAGTCTTCCGGGAAAAAGTGGCGGTTAAGATCGGGGAAAATGGGATCAATGAAGGTCGAATTATCCCAGAGGCTGTCGAAAGAGCTGTAAGCACACTTAAACGTTTCAAAAAAACCATTGAAGCTTACGGAGTTGATCAGGTATCTGCTACAGCGACAAGCGCAATTAGAAACGCTGAAAATGGCAAAGAGCTAGTCAAGCTAATTGAAAAAGAAACTGGCTTTAAAACCCGAATAATCTCTGGGATTGAAGAAGCGAATTACATCTATTTTGGAGTTAAAAAAGCACTCAGGATAGGGTCTAAACCTCAACTAATAATGGATATTGGTGGTGGTAGCATTGAGTTTATTCTTGCTACTGACAATAAAGCTGAATGGATGCATAGCTTTGAGATAGGAGGTTTACGGTTACTAGAGAAATTTCATAAAAACGACCCCATAACACGTGATGAGGTTACCCAAATTGAAAACTTTCTGGAACACGAACTTGACTTATTATTTTCAGTGTGTTCTAAATACAAACCTGATACACTAATTGGCTCTTCAGGAACATTTGATACATTAAGCGATGTATACAGATTGGGTGAAGGAATCGAAAAGAATCTGAACGAAACTGAATTTCCTCTTCCTTTTCAATCATATGTAAAAATTAGTGAGGAAATGATCCATAAAACACGGGAGGAAAGGATGCAGATTCCCGGTATGATCGAGCTAAGGGTTGAGATGATTGTAGTAGCAACCATTCTCATAAACTATGTAGTCAAAAAGATAAAAATTAATAACATAAGAGTTTCAGCTTACGCATTAAAAGAAGGCGTACTATTAAATACCATCCATTCATTGAAAAAGGACAGTATTCCTGACTAAAACTCTACTATTTTTGTTTTAAATACGATCTATTTATTTTCAAATACTATTTTAGGACAACATTACCATGACCGTATCCTACGAACCCCTATTTGATTTCACAAAGTCCATACTTATTGCAGCTGGATGCAGTGAACAAGAAGCAAGAATAAGCGCAGAAATTTTATTAAGAGCGGACCTCAGAGGTGTGGATTCACACGGTGTTGCCAGGTTATCAGGATATGTTCGACTGATAGATAAGAAACGTGTAAACACCAAACCTGAAGTTAAAGTCGTTCATGAAACGCCCAGCACGGGAGTTGTTGATGGTGATCTTGGTTTAGGATTAGTTGTAGGACCACAGGCCATGAGGCTAGCTATTAAGAAAGCGCTAGCGGTGGGTTCCGGTTGGGTTTCAGTAAGAAACTCTAACCATTTTGGAATCGCAGGATATTATGCCATGATGGCTTTAGAAGATGACTGTATTGGCTTTGCTATGACAAACGCGAGCCCACTGGTTTCACCCACATTTTCAAAAGAAAGATTACTGGGTACAAATCCAATTGCAGTTGCAATTCCTGCAGATAAACAGCCACCATTTGTCCTGGATATGGCTACTACAACAGCCGCTAACGGTAAACTCGAGATCCTTCAAAGAAAAGGGACAAATGCTCCTACCGGGTGGATGCAGACAGCTGATGGAGAACCCACAATAGACCCTACAGCAGTTAAAAATGGCGGTGCCCTACTTCCACTAGGTGGGGATCGAGAACATGGCTCACACAAAGGCTATGGGCTGTCCTCAGTCGTTGATATCTTCTCTGCTGTATTATCGGGAGCTAACTATGGTCCATGGGTCCCACCTTTTGTCGCATATCTAGACCCATTAAAAGATCAGGTTGGAAAGGGGATTGGTCATTTTTTTGGAGCGTTGCGTATAGACGGCTTCCGTCCGGCAGGTGAGTTCAAATCTCACATGGATAATTGGATCTCTCGTTTTCGGTCAGCAGAGCCAGTCATGAAAGGCCATGATGTTTTAATACCAGGAGATCCCGAAAGGGAAATGGAAAAAACCAGGAAAACGGAGGGGATACCCTTACTTGATCCAGTCGTTGAGGATTTAATTGAATTGGGCAAAAGGTTCAACATTCCTTTCGAAGAAAAATAAATCAGGTGGTCAATAAAATAATTTATGAAGTATTATTCGACTATCAGAATGTTATATCTTAGCGGCATGCCGAAGTGGTGAAATTGGTAGACACGCATGTTTCAGGGACATGTGCTTTTACGAGCGTGGGGGTTCGAGTCCCTTCTTCGGCACTTAAAATCTCTTTTAGAATAATCCAGCCACAATACCTACCCTAAATACAAATGGGCTCCGATATGGAGAGTTTGTACCATCCTGATACAATAGGTTATAAAGAGCTGTGACATTGAATGCCACGTTTTTCCCAATAGGTTCAGTATAGCCTAACCCAACGAACATACTTCTGAAATCAAATCGACGTCCATTATCTGGCGGTATAACAAGCTCTCCAAAATTCATGTATTCATATTGCGCATATGTGAAGAACTTCTGAGTGATATTAAATCGAAGGAATGGGCCTCCCCCGTAGTTGTTCGCCCTGGCATCAAATAATTTTGCGAATTGATAGGTAGCTTGTATCCCTGCAGAGAATCGTTCTGTTACCTTATATCCCACTAATGGACTGACGCTAATGTTAAGATAATTAGCACTGGCACTGAAGCCACCACCACCCCCAAAGTAAAATTTTTCGGTGATTCCGCCACCACTTGATGGCTCACGATACTGAGCGAGTACCGTAAATAGGATTACAAAGGAAAACAAGGAAAATAATAGGATGGATTTCATTCTTCGTCAACCAGAATAAAAATTTCTTCACCTTCCTTCTTCATGAAATACTTTTCTCTGGCGATTTTCTCCAATAACTTTTTATCATTGAGAAGGGCTTCTCTATCATTTTTTACTTCGATGATCTTTTCCTCATAAAAACCCTTGGCTTCTTTCAAGTCAGAGAGTTTATCACTTAGTCTTGTTTGGGTAACAATGTCATTCGAATCAAAAAACAGCATCCAAACCAGGAAAAAGAATACAGCTAGAAAGTAGAAATTTCTGAAAAAAGGAGGAATCCTATGGAAGATTCTTTTCATCATAAACTTAAAGATACGATCAAAAACTTATATTCAGAAATTTCCAATCTTTCCAGCCATTCAAAGTATATCTAATTGCTTACTCTTTAACCTTTTGAAGGATAAACAGCAACATCATCTAATTCTTCTTCGATTCTCAATAACTGATTGTATTTAGCCATCCTGTCAGACCTTGACATAGAACCTGTCTTAATTTGACCCGCATTTGTTGCTACTGCGATATCTGCAATCGTATTATCCTCAGTTTCACCAGACCTATGAGAAACTACTGCAGTCCAACCAGCTTTGTGAGCCATTTCAATTGCCGCTAGCGTTTCAGACAAGGTTCCAATTTGGTTTACTTTGATAAGAATTGAATTTGCAGCCTTTTCGTTGATGGCCCTTTCTAAAAACTTCACATTGGTTACCAGAAGGTCATCACCTACTAACTGGCATTTATCACCTATTTTCTCTGTAAGCATTTTCCATCCAGCCCAATCGTTCTCATCACATCCATCCTCAATGCTATCAATAGGATATTTGCCAATTAATTCAGCCAGATAGTCCACCTGCTCCGCACTTGATCTTACTTTAGCACCTTCACCTTCAAATTTTGTATAATCGTATTTTCCATCTACAAAAAATTCAGATGAAGCACAGTCCATGGCAATTGTAATATCACTTCCCGCTTTATATCCAGCTTGTTCTACTGCATTTAAAACGCTATCCAATGCTTCTTCTGTTCCTCCCGAAAAGTTAGGAGCAAAACCGCCTTCATCCCCAACAGCCGTACTTAAACCTTTGTCTTTCAAAATCTTTTTCAGGTGATGAAATACTTCAGCACCCATCCTTAAGGCTTCACTGAAAGTCGGTGCACCAACAGGTCGAATCATAAACTCCTGAAATGCAATAGGAGCATCGGAATGTGAGCCACCATTAATGATATTCATCATTGGAACAGGCAATACATGTGCATTAACTCCACCCAGGTATCTAAATAAAGGCAATCCTAACTCAATAGCAGCTGCTTTTGCTACCGCCAGTGAAACACCTAAAATGGCGTTTGCTCCAAGTTTTGATTTGTTTTCAGTACCATCAAGATCGATCATCAATTGATCAATGATTTTCTGCTCAAAGATTGAATAGCCAATAATTTCCGGAGCAATAACTTCATTGACGTTATCAACAGCTTTTAGTACCCCTTTGCCTAAATATTTTGATTTATCTCCATCCCGTAATTCTACAGCTTCATGTTCACCGGTAGATGCTCCTGAAGGAACAGCTGCCCGTCCCAATGTCCCATTTTCTGTTACTACATCAACTTCAATGGTTGGGTTTCCCCTTGAATCTAATATTTGTCTTGCGAATACGCTTTCAATTATGCTCATTATTTATTTTCTTTTATTAACTGAATAAAGTCATCAAATAAGTATGTGGAATCGTGTGGCCCAGGAGATGACTCCGGGTGATATTGAACTGAAAATGCAGGTTTACCTATCAACCTCAGTCCTTCCACAGTATTGTCGTTTAAATCAACATGGGTTATTTCCGCATCTTTAGATTTTTCAAGACTTTCCATGCTTACAGCAAACCCATGATTTTGAGAAGTAATCTCCCCTAAACCTGTTTTTAAATTCTTTACCGGGTGATTCAATCCACGGTGCCCATGATGCATTTTGAATGTATCTATTCCTACTGCTCTTGCCAGGATTTGATTACCCAGGCAAATACCAAAGACCGGTCTGTTTTTTGATAAAATTTCTTTCACTGTCTCTGAAGCATAATCCATGGCAGCCGGATCTCCAGGCCCGTTGGAAAGAAAGTAGCCATCAGGTTTCCAGGATTCAATATCACTAAACGAATATCTAGCAGGAAAAACTTTACAGTGACAATTACGTTTTTCTAAGTTTTTTAGGATAGACTTCTTAACACCATAATCAATAACTGCAATTTTAAGACCTGTATTTTCAGCACCTATTTCATAAGGCTCTTTTACCGTCACCTGACTTGAGAGTTCAAGTGACTCCATATTTGGAAGCTTCTTAAGCTCTACCATCAGTTGATCCTTGTCCAGAATCTCACTTGAGATGATAGCATTCATCGCCCCTTGCTTTCGGATATGACGTACTAATTTCCTTGTATCAATATCGGTAATTCCAACCGTATCGTAACCCTCCAGATACTCATTTAATCCCTGAGAAGCAGTTCCCCGGCTGTGTTGATAAGTAAAATCATTAACAACCAAACCTTTTATCTTAGGCCTATCAGATTCCTGCTCATCATCATGAACACCATAGTTACCAATGTGGGCTGTGGTGTTAACAATTATCTGCCCGTAATAAGAGGGGTCAGTGTAAATTTCCTGATATCCAGTCATTCCGGTATTGAAACATATTTCGCCTCCGGAAGTGCCTGCTTTCCCGATAGAAAAGCCTTCGTAGACAGAACCATCGGCTAACAGGAGTATTGCTTTCTTTTTAGTGTGATCCTTCATCTTGGTGTGCAAAAATATAAAAATATTATTCAGGGAAGTGCATAAAAAAAGGGAACAGTTATATCTGCTCCCTTTTTAATATTTTGATGATCTAAAATCAATCTTTCTTTTCAGTTTTATCGTCTCCTTCTTCCTTCTGCTCATCCTGCTCTTTCTCCTCTTCCTTTTCTTCAGCCTTAGCTTCAACTTTTGGAGTGTCTTCTACTTTTTCCTCAGCTTTTGCTTCTTCTGATTTTGCTTCAGGTTTATTATCTGTTGCTGCTTCGTCAGTTTTTACTTCCGCTTTCGTTTCCTCAATTTTCTCTTCTTTCACTTCCTCAACTACCTGAGCATCTTCAACGTTTGCTTTAGCATCCGCTTCTTGCGACTTAGCATTACCTCCACCACGACGTGATCTTCTTGTTTTTGGTTTAGCACTAGCTTCGCTCAACAATAATTCATTGAAATCAACAAGTTCCATCATGCACATTTCAGCACTGTCTCCTAACCGATTGCCAGTCTTGATGATACGTACATAACCACCTGGTCTGCTAGCTACCTTTTCAGCTACAGTACTAAATAATTCCTGAACAGTCTCCTTATCTTGTAAATAAGAGAAAGCCATTCTTCTGGAATGTGTTGTATCTGTTTTAGCCTTAGTTATAAGGGGTTCAACATACTTCCTTAACGCTTTAGCTTTTGCCACTGTAGTATTGATCCGTTTATGCAAGATCAATGAAGATGCCATGTTTGAAAGCATAGCTCCACGATGTGAAGCAGTACGTCCTAAGTGATTAAATTTCTTTCCGTGTCTCATTATTCCTCGTCCAATTTATACTTCGAGAGATCCATTCCAAAAGTTAAGCCTTTATCAGCAACTAATTGCTCGAGCTCAGCTAATGATTTCTTACCAAAATTTCTAAACTTCATCATATCAGAAATCTCTAAATCTACAAGATCACCTAATGATCTTACATCAGCAGCTTTCAAGCAATTGTATGCTCTAACCGAAAGATCCAAATCATTTAGTGGAGTCTTAAGTAATTTTCTCATATGCAGTAATTCTTCATCAACTGCTTCAGGCTGTCCTTTTTCCTGAGATTCAAGAATCATGCTTTGATCTGAGAACAACATAAAATGTTGAATCAAGATATGAGCAGCACCTTTAAGTGCGTTCTCTGGATGAATAGATCCATCGGTCTCAATATCAATGATTAATTGCTCAAAGTCAGTTTTTTGCTCAACCCTGGTATTCTCTATGCTATATTTTACATTTTTAATTGGTGTAAAAATTGAATCCATAGCAATGTACCCAAAACCAGCTTCCTCAGGCTTATTCTCATCTGCTGTAACGTATCCTCTGCCTTTTTCTACATTAAGTTCAATTTCGAACTTTGCACTTTCATCAAGATTACATATTACCTGTTCTGGGTTCAGAATCTCAAATGATGTTGTGGCTTTAGCTAAGTCAGCTGCAGTTAGTTGTTTTTTTCCTGATACAGATACTGTAATCGTATTTTCAACAACGTCAGTAATTCTTTTGAATCTAACCATTTTAAGATTCAAAATCATCTCACTCACATCCTCAACAACACCTTCAATGGTTGAAAATTCGTGTAGTACGCCAGGGATTTTTATGCCAGTGATGGCATAACCTTCCAAAGAAGAAAGTAAAATTCTTCTAAGGGCATTTCCAACTGTGACGCCGTATCCTTTCTCAAGTGGTTTAAAGGTGAATAGACCGTGAAAATCATCGGCTTTTTCCATTACCACTTTATCAGGCATTTGAAATGCAAGAATTGACATATTTTTATTCTTTAAATGTTTAGTAACCTTTTATTTAGAGTACAATTCAACGATCAGTTGCTCCTTGATATTCTCAGGGATGTCCTCTCTTGTTGGGGGATTTAAAAATTTACCCAATAATTCACTTTGATTCCATTCCAACCAGGAAAAATTACGTGAATTTGTTGCCAGACTATCTGATATTGCTTCAAGAGATTTTGATTTCTCTCTCACACCGATTACGTCATTGTTTTTCAATGTATACGAAGGAATATTTACTATTTCTCCATTTACAGTAATGTGCTTGTGCGTAACAAGTTGTCTTGCACCTCTACGGGTAGGAGCAATACCTAATCTGAACACAGTATTATCCAACCTGGCTTCTAATAACTGAAGCAAAATCTCCCCTGTAATTCCACTTTTTCTAGAGGCTTTTTCAAAGATGTTAGCAAACTGACGCTCTAACACACCATAGGTGTATTTAGCCTTCTGCTTTTCAGCTAGCTGAATTGCATATTCAGATTGTTTTCTTCTTCTACCTCTTCCGTGTTGACCAGGAGGATAGTTTTTCTTTTGAAGAGCCTTGCTTGCGCCAAAAATAGGTTCTCCAAATTTTCTTGATATTTTAGTCTTAGGCCCAGTATATCTTGCCATTTATCTAGTCGATTAAATAAATTAAACTCTTCTTCTTTTCGGAGGACGACATCCATTGTGTGGCAATGGAGTAACGTCTTTAATCATCGCAACTTCAATTCCAACATTTTGTATGGTCCTGATTGCAGACTCTCTTCCTGCACCCGGTCCTTTAACGAATACATCCACTTTTCTCAAGCCAAGATCATGTGCAGCCTGAGCACAGTTTTGTGCTGCCATCTGAGCAGCATAAGGAGTATTCTTTTTAGAACCCTTAAATCCCATCTTACCTGCAGATGCCCAGGAGATAACCTGGCCTGACGCATTGGTCATGGAAATAATGATGTTATTAAAAGTAGCCTGAATGTGTGCCTGTCCTACGGCATCAACTGCAACGACTCTCTTTTTTGCTTTATCTTTTCTTTTCTGTGCCATCTATCAATTACTTAACAGCCTTTTTCTTATTTGCAACAGTCTTACGACGTCCCTTTCTAGTTCTGGCGTTGTTTTTAGTTTTTTGCCCTCTTACAGGAAGGCCTTTTCTATGTCTCAACCCTCTATAGCATCCGATATCCAAAAGTCGTTTGATACTCATTTGTACCTCAGACTTAAGTAATCCTTCTACTTTGAACTGCTCACTGATAATAGTTCTGATTTTACCAGCCTCATCATCATCCCATTCTGAAACCTTTTTGTCCCAATCAACTCCAGCTTCAGTGAGGATTTTTTGGGCAGATCTTCTCCCTATACCATAGATGTAGGTAAGACCTATCTCACCTCTTTTGTTATCCGGAACGTCAACTCCTGCAATTCGTGCCATTTTATCCTTGTCTTTGTTTAAACTTTGGGTTCTTTTTATTGATTACGTATAGCTTCCCCTTTCTACGGATCACCTTGCAATCAACACTTCTTTTCTTTACGGATGCTTTTACTTTCATATCCTCAATTATTTGTATCGATAAACAATTCTACCTTTTGTTAAGTCATAAGGTGACATTTCCAACTTCACTTTATCCCCCGGTAATATTTTTATATAATGCATCCTCATTTTTCCTGAGATATGCGCAATCACCTCATGTCCATTTTCCAATTCCACTCTGAACATTGCATTTGATAATGCCTCGACAATGGTGCCATCCTGTTCTATTGAAGACTGCTTTGCCATTATGCTATTGCTGTTTGAGTTCTACCTTTTACTCTACCAGACTTCATCATTCCTTCATAATGCCTCATCAGTAGATAACTTTCTATTTGTTGAAGCGTATCTAAAATCACACCAACCATAATCAATAGAGAAGTACCCCCATAAAACTGGGCAAATCCGCTGTTAACCCCTGCTATCATAGCGAAGGCTGGCAAAATGGCGATGATCGCTAGAAAAAATGAACCCGGAAGCGTAATTCTTGACATTACACTATCAATAAATTCTGAAGTCTGTTTTCCAGGCTTAATTCCTGGAATAAAACCACCGTTCCTTTTCATGTCATCTGCAATCTGATTAGGGTTGATTGTGATGGCAGTATAAAAGAAAGTAAATAAGATAATCAAAGTGGCAAATAAGAAATTGTATTGCCAGGACTGAATATCCGAAAATGTCGTTCCAATATATTGTGCAATATCACTCTGCTCTCTCCAAAAACCCGCAAGCATTGCCGGTAAAAACATCAAAGATTGAGCAAAGATAATTGGCATTACCCCTGAAGAATTAACCTTTAAAGGGATGTATTGCCTTTGACCTCCATATACTTTGTTTCCAACAACCTGCTTAGCGTACTGTACAGGTATCCTTCTAACTGCCTGAACGAGTGCAACTGTTGCCATGACTACAAAGAACAATACGATTAATTCAAGGATAAATAAAAGCATCTGACTCATACCTCTTGTAACAGCCTCAGCAACAATACTTCCAGGGAATCTAGAAATGATTCCAATCATGATAAGCATAGAAATACCATTTCCAATTCCTTTATCTGTAATTCTTTCTCCCAGCCACATACAGAATATCGTACCTGAAGTAAGAATAACCATTGAAGCAATCTTAAATAGGAATTGATTTTCCAATACGATTGCCTCGGCAGGAATTGAAGCAGATAGATAAGCCAATGACTGGGCCATACATATAAAGATGGTTAAGACCCTGGTTATCTGATTAATCTTTTTCCTTCCACTATCCCCTTCTTTCTGCAACTTCTGAAAATATGGGACAGCAACTGTCATCAATTGAAGAACAATAGATGCGGATATGTAAGGCATGATACCCAATCCAAATACAGATGCTCTTTCAAATGCACCACCCAAAAAAGTATTCAATAAACCAAAGATACCCCCAGAACCAGTAGTCAGCTTAGAAGGATCCACGCCTGGAAGCACTACGAATGAGCCGAGTCTGAAAATGATCAAGAATCCTACCGTATTGAGGATTCTAGTTCTCAGTTCTTCAATTGCAAAAATGTTCCGTATGGTTTGTAAAAATTTCTTCATGAATTATGCTTCGACGGTAATAGAACCACCTGCTTTTTCAATTGCCTCCTGAGCAGTTTTAGAAAACTTATGGGCTGTGATAGTCAACTTAGCCTTTATCTCTCCTCTACCTAATATTTTGATTACATCGTTTTTGCCAACCATTCCATTATCTCTAAGGATGTCGGGAGTAATCTCTTTTAATTTTTTATCCTCACTCAACTTCTGAAGATCGTCAAGGTTGATAGGCTTCATCACAATTTTATTATTGTTTTTGAAACCAAATTTTGGAACCCTTCTTTGAAGAGGCATTTGACCGCCTTCAAAACCTAGTTTTCTTGAATAACCAGATCTAGACTGAGCTCCTTTATGTCCCCTGCCAGAAGTTCCTGCTTTACCAGAACCCTGCCCTCTACCAATTCTTTTGACACTCTTGGTCGACCCTACTGCTGGTTTTAATGATTCTAATTTCATGATTAAAGTTCTTTTACTTCTATCAGGTGTTGTACGGCTTTAATCATACCATTCACCTGTGGGTTTAATTCTTTTTCTACACTCTTACGAATTCTGCCAAGACCAAGAGCCTGAATGGTTCTTTGCTGTCTTACAGTTCTTTTAATTGTGCTTCTGGTCTGTGTTATTCTAACTTTTGCCATCTTGCTTAACCGTTAAAAACTTTATCCAACTCCACACCTCTTTGTTTTGCAACAGAAAAAGGATCTCTCATTTTAAATAGCGCATCAAATGTTGCTTTAACCACGTTATGTGGATTTGATGACCCTTTTGACTTAGCCAAAACATCATGAATTCCAGCACTCTCCAATACAGCACGCATTGCACCACCAGCTATAACACCTGTACCTGCTGCTGCTGGCTTAAGTAATACCAGACCTCCGCCATACTTACCAATGGCGTCATGAGGAACAGTTCCTTTAAATATAGGAACCCTTACCAAATTCTTTTTCGCGTCATCTACTCCCTTGGTGATGGCATCAGTAACTTCATTTGCTTTACCTAAACCATAACCTACTACACCATTACTGTCTCCAACAACTACGATGGCTGAAAAACTGAACCTTCGACCTCCTTTTACAACTTTCGCTACCCGCTTAATGGCAACTACTCGTTCTTTGAGGTCTATTTCACTGGCTTTAATTGACTTGATATTACTTTGTGTCATTGTAATTTCTTAAAATTTTATTCCTCCTTCACGAACTCCTTCTGCAAAAGCTTTTACGCGACCATGATATGGATACCCGTTTCTATCAAAAACAGCTGTTTCTAGTCCCGCAGCTTTGGCTTTTTCAGCCAATTTTTTACCAACTTCTTTAGAAATTTCAATATTTAAAACAGCATCTTTCCCCAACTCTTTCGATGATACAGCAGCCATAGTAACCCCTTTTACATCATCAATCATCTGAGCATAGATAGCTCTATTGCTTCTAAAAACAGACAATCTAGGACGCTCGGCAGTTCCACTTATTTTTCTGCGGATACCCAGTTTTATTCTTTTTCTTCTTTGAATCTTAGTTACAGCCATTTCAAATATTATTTAGCAGCAGTTTTACCAGCTTTCCTACGTACATACTCTCCAAGATATCTAACACCTTTACCTTTATAAGGCTCAACAGGTCGTAGAGACTTGATCTTTGCAGCCACCTGGCCAACCAATTGCTTATCTATCCCGTCAATAGTAACAATAGGATTTTTACCTTTTTCAGTTTCTGCAGTAGCCTTAATCTCAGAAGGCAATGCAAAAAAGATACTATGCGAATAGCCAAGACTTAATTCAAGCAAATCACCTTGTACGGTTGCTTTATAACCAACCCCCACTAATTCCAACTTAATCTGATACCCCTTTTCCACACCGATGACCATGTTATTGATCAAAGATCGGTATAAACCATGAGCTGCTTTGTGACGCTTTTGCTCGGTAGGACGTGCCACAGTCAATATGCCATCCTCCAATGATACAGAAAGATCAGGATCAACATCCTGACTAAGTTCTCCTTTTGGACCTTTTACATTGACCGTGGATTTGTTAATAGTGATATTAACATTTTCCGGTACTTCTATGGGTGCTTTGCCTATTCTCGACATCTCTTCAATTCTTAATTAATAAACATAACACAGGACTTCTCCTCCTATGTGTTGTGTTCTAGCTTCTTTGTCAGTAATCACACCTTTAGAAGTAGATATGATAGCTATTCCTAACCCATTCAATACTCTGGGTAGGCTTTCTGCATCAGCAAATTTCCTAAGGCCTGGCTTACTAATTCTTTCGAGCTTAGTAATAGCCGATTGCTTGGTTTGAGGGTTATACTTCAATGCAATCTTGATGATGCCTTGCTTGTCATCATCAACAAACTTATAATTCTGGATAAATCCTTTATCATGAAGCACCTTTGTCATCTCCTTCTTCAAGTTTGAAGCAGGAAGTTCCACAATGCGATGATTCGCAGTAATAGCGTTTCTTATCCTCGTTAAAAAGTCCGCAATCGGATCTGTTACCATTTCTTTTTCAATTAAAACCCCTAAAAAGGGGTGCAAAATTAATTAATATTTTTGATATTCTTTAGTCTATCTCGTGAGATTACCAACTAGCTTTAGTTACACCTGGTATTTTACCCTCTGAGGCCATTTCTCTGAACGTAACCCGAGAAATACCAAACTTTCTCATGTAACCTTTTGGTCTACCAGTAAGCTTACATCTATTATGTAATCTCACTTTGGAAGAATTTCTTGGAAGTTTATCTAATCCCTGATAGTCTCCAGCTTCTTTTAATGCTGCACGCTTCTCAGCGTAACGGGCTACCAACTTCTCTCTTTTCCTTTCTCTCGCTTTTATTGATTCTTTAGCCATAAGATTTTAATTTTTTCCGGTTACAAATGGTAATCCAAATGCTTTCAACAACGTGAAGCTTTCTTCGTCAGTCTGAGCAGTAGTAACAAAAGTGATATCCATTCCTGTGATCTTATTCACTTTATCAATACTGATCTCAGGAAATATGATTTGCTCCTTGATACCCAAAGTATAATTTCCACGACCATCGAAACCTCGCTCCTTTATTCCTCTGAAATCCCTTACCCTTGGCAAAGCCACTGTCATTAACCGATCCAGGAATTCATACATCCTGTCACCTCTTAATGTAACCTTTGCACCGATTGGCATACCTTCTCTAAGTTTAAAGTTAGAGACAGAGGTTTTTGCAATTGTTGCTACAGCCTTCTGACCAGTAATGGTCGTCAACTCTTCCACACCAACATCAACCAATTTCTTATCTGATACCGCTTCACCAATTCCCTTATTGATGGAGATCTTAGTGAGTCTCGGCACCTGCATAATTGACTTATACTGGAATTTCTCCTTGAGTGAAGGAACAATTTCGTTTAAATACTTTTCTTTTAATCTCGGTTTAGCCATTTGTGATAAACTCTCCTGATTTTTTTGAATACCTCTGTAATTTTCCGCTGTCGTTTCTCTTTCTTCCTATTCGTGTTGCATCTCCTGAAGCAGGATCAACTACCATTAGGTTACTGATTTGAATGGATGCTTCGGTTTGCTCTCTTCCACCTTCAGGGTTTTTTGCTGAAGGTTTAACATGTTTAGTCACAATATTAGCTCCTTCTACAAATGCTCTGTATTTATCAGTAACTACTTCAAGGACTTTACCTGTTTTGCCTTTATCATTTCCGGCAATAACCTTGACAGTGTCGCCTTTCCGAATATGAATTTTTATTTTCTTTGTTTTATTCATGATTAAAGTACTTCAGGTGCTAATGAAACAATCTTCATAAATTGCTTTTCTCTAAGCTCTCTCGCTACTGGACCAAAAATCCTGGTTCCACGAGGCTCATTATTGGGGTTTAACAAAACCGCTGCGTTGTCCTCAAACCTGATATAAGATCCGTCTTTTCTTCTTACTTCTTTCTTGGTTCGAACGATTACAGCTTTTGATACTGTACCTTTTTTGAGGCTACTGGAAGACAATGCTGACTTCACGGATACCACAATCGTATCACCAACTGAAGCATATCTTCTTTTGGTTCCTCCAAGCACACGAATACAAAGAACCTCTTTGGCTCCACTATTGTCTGCTACATTCAATCTTGACTCTTGTTGTATCATCTTATTTAGCCCGTTCGATTATTTCTATCAATCTCCACCTCTTGTTCTTGCTCAATGGACGAGTTTCCATGATACGCACTGTATCACCGATACCACAGTCATTATTTTCATCATGAGCGGTAAACTTGGTAGTCTTTCTAATGAATTTTCCATAGATCGGGTGTTTTACCTTTCTGCTAACAGTAACTGTAATGCTTTTTTGCATTTTGTTGCTAACAACTTGACCAACCCGTTCCTTACGCAAATTTCTTTCCATCGATGCGATTATTTACTTAATTCTTTTGCCCTGATCTCCGTCTGAATTCTTGCTACCAGTTTTCTGGTTTCTTTGATTTTCATTGGGTTCTCAATGGGGGTAACACTATGTGCAAATTTCAATTTGCTATAACTTTCTTTTTCAACAGCCAGCTTGCTCTTGAGCTCGTCAAGGCTAAGTCCTCTCAATTCTGAATTTTTCATGATCCCTGATAGTCTCTTCTTACAACAAACTTGGTTTTTATTGGAAGCTTCTGAGCCGCTAGTCTCAATGACTCACTAGCCAAATCAGATGTAACACCAGTTGCTTCAAATAAAATTGTTCCTGGTTTAATAACTGCCACCCAATATTCTGGAGCTCCTTTTCCTTTACCCATCCTTACTTCAGCCGGTTTTTTAGTCACAGGCTTATCAGGGAATATGCGAATCCAAACCTGCCCCTCTCTCTTCATCGCTCTTGTCATCGCGATACGGGCGGCTTCAAGCTGACGACTGGTAATCCACCCTGGCTCCAATGACTTTAAGCCAAAGTTACCAAAGGCCAAAGTATGACCTCTTTGGGCAATCCCTTTGATTCTCCCTTTCTGCTTCTTTCTAAATTTCGTTCTTTTCGGCTGTAGCATCTCAATTAATACTTTTAGAAATTATCTTCTCTGTTTTCTGTTTGGAGGTCCATCCCCTCTTCTTCTTGGTCCTCCAGGTCCTGATGAAGATCCTCCAGGACCGCCACTCATACCTACATTTGGAGAAAGATCTCTTTTACCAAAGACTTCACCTTTGAATATCCAAACCTTAATTCCAATTTTACCATATACTGTATGTGCTTCTGAAAGCGCATAATCAATGTCTGCTCTTAAGGTATGCAAAGGAATTCTTCCTTCCTTATATTGTTCAGAACGTGCCATTTCAGCACCACCCAGTCTTCCTGATACCTTGATTTTAATACCTTGAGCTCCTACACGCATAGAAGAAGCGATAGCTTGTTTCATGGCCCTTCGGAAAGAGATCCTGGCTTCTAATTGCTGACCAACAGACTCACCAACTAATTTGGCATCAAGTTCAGGTCTCTTGATTTCAAAGATGTTGATTTGAAGGTCTTTTCCAGTAATCTTTTTTAATTCCTCTTTGATCTTATCAACTTCAGAACCACCTTTCCCAATAACAACCCCTGGTCTTGCAGTATGAACTGTAAGCGTGATTCTCTTTAAAGTTCGCTCAATGATCACCTTAGAGATTCCTCCTTTAGGGATCCTTGCACTTATGTACTCTCTGATCTTGTGGTCTTCAACGATTTTGTCACTAAAGTCTTTTCCGCCAAACCAGGCAGAGTCCCAACCTTTAACAATTCCTAATCTAAAACCAATCGGGTTTATCTTCTGTCCCATTTATTTCTCTTCTTTTTCTTTTACAGAAACACTGTTTTCATTTTGATCCCCGACAACAATGGTCAGATGATTTGATCTTTTTCTGATCCGGTGTGCTCTACCCTGAGGTGCAGGCCTTAATCGCTTAAGTATCCGCGCACTATCTACATAAATCTCTTTTACCGTTAGATCAGCTTCCTCGATCTTTACTTCTTCGTTTGCAGCCTGCCAATCAGCTATTGCTGTCAACAACAATTTCTCAATTTGAAAAGAAGCCTGATGTGTATCAAATTTCAGCACATTCAATGCATAATTAACACGCTGACCTCGAATCATATCTGCAACCAATCTCATCTTCCTGGGAGAAGTTGGTATATTTCTTAAAGAGGCTTTTACTGCACCTAACTTACCTGCATTTTCCTCTTTGAATTTTTTCAGCTCCTCTTTTTCAAGACGTATTCGAACTGATTTCTTAAGTTTTTTCTCTGCCTCCATCGTCAATTATCTTTTACCCTTGTCTTTTTTTGCAATGTGACCACGGAAATTTCTAGTAGGCGAAAACTCACCTAATTTATGCCCTACCATATTTTCTGTTACAAATACAGGAATGAACTTATTCCCATTGTGAACAGCGAAAGTATGTCCAACAAAATCAGGAGAGATCATAGATCTTCTAGACCATGTCTTTATCACTGATTTTTTACTAGACTCGTTCATCACATCAACCTTTTTTTCAAGTCTGAAGTCAATGTATGGACCTTTTTTTAGCGATCTTGCCATTATTTCCTTTTGGTTATGATCTGATTATTAGAATATTTATTTGGGTTTCTGGTTTTCTTACCTTTAGTATATAACCCATTCCTTGATCTTGGATGACCTCCTGAAGCACGACCTTCTCCACCACCCATTGGATGATCAACAGGGTTCATTGCTACTGGTCTTACACGTGGCCTTCTTCCCAACCATCTATTTCTTCCAGCTTTACCCAACCTCACGATCATGTGATCCGCATTTGAAACTGTTCCTATGGTTGCGTAGCAGGTATTTAAAACTAATCTTGTTTCTCCACTAGGAAGCTTCACAGTGGAGTACTTCGTTTCTCTTGCTACCAACTGTGCATATGATCCAGCACTTCTTGCCATAGCAGCACCTTTTCCAGGCTTAAGCTCAATATTATGGATAATTGTACCTAAGGGAATATCAGACAGTGGTAATGCATTCCCAACTTCCGGAGGAACTCCAGGACCTGAAAGAATAACCATATCCACTTTCAAATTAGAAGGGGCCAAAATATATCTCTTCTCACCATCTGCATAAAACAACAATGCAATTCGAGCAGTACGTGTTGGATCATACTCGATGGACTTCACTGTTGCATTGATGTTATGCTTGTCCCTCTTAAAATCTATGATCCTTAATTTTCTTTTATGACCTCCACCAACATTTCTGATGGTCATTTTACCCTGACTGTTCCTACCACCTTTTTTCCTGTTAGGAGCAAGAAGGGATTTTTCAGGGGTACTAGTAGTCACCTGATCAAAGATCGGTGCCATTCTATACCTCTGTCCGGGTGTAATCGGTCTAAGTTTCTTAACAGCCATAATTTAAATTCCGCTATAAAAATCTATCAATTCTCCATCAGCCACCTTAACAATGGCTTTCTTATATGTAGGCATCTTTCCTGAAATAACCCCAGATTTAGAATATCGGGATTTCGATTTGCCTGCGTGTATCATAGTGTTGACTGACTCAACATTCACTCCGTATGCTTTCTCAACTGCCTCTTTGATCTGGATTTTATTGGCCTTTTTGGCTACAATAAAACCGTAAGTACCATGCTCATTCATCGCAGATACCTTCTCAGTCACTAATGGTTTTACTAGTACACTCATCTTAGTTTAATCTTTTTTGTATTAATTCAACAGAGCTTTCAGCCAGAATAATTTGATCTGCATTCATTAGATCATAAGTATTCAGTTGATCTGCAACCGCTACTTTGGCATCTTGAAGATTACGCGAAGACAAATAAATATTCTTATTATGTGCGCCTAAAACGACAAGTGCCTTTTTACCGTCTGGATAAACCTTAGATAAAATAGATATAAAGTCTTTTGTCTTTGGCGAATCAATATTAAAATCTTCCAGAATGGTGATCTTTTTATCCTTCGCTCTGGTAGAAAGCACAGACTTTGTAGCCAAACGTTTTACTTTCTTATTTAATTTAAAATCGTAATCACGTGGCTTGGGGCCAAATATTGTTCCTCCACCTCTAAAAACAGGTGACTTGATACTACCTGCTCTGGCCGTACCCGTACCTTTTTGTTTCTTAATTTTCTTTGTAGATCCTGTAATCTCATTCCGTTCTTTCACCTTGTGAGTACCCTGCCTTTGTGCAGCAAGAAATTGCTTTACGTCAAGGTATACAGCGTGCTCATTTGGTTCTATACCAAAGGTAGCTTTATCCAGTGTGATCTCACGTCCCGTCTCTTCTCCCTTTATATTTATTACTGCTAGTTTCATTACTTCTCAAGAATTACATATGAATTTTTAGCACCTGGAATAGCACCACTTACCAGGATAAGATTCTTCTCAGGGTAAATTTTAAGGACTCTCAGGTTTAGCACCTTTACTTTATCCCCTCCAGTTCTACCAGCCATTTTCAGACCTTTAAAAACCCTTGAAGGAAAAGAACATGCACCAATAGAGCCAGGAGCTCTTAATCTGTTGTGCTGACCATGTGTTGCCTGACCAACCCCTCTAAATCCGTGACGTTTTACAACACCTTGAAAACCTTTACCTTTAGAGGTACCGATCGCATCAAGAAAGTCCTTTTCCTCAAAAACCTCATCAACCTTGATGGTGTTGCCTAAAACAACTTTATCGTCAAATTCAGACCTGAAATCTCTGAATTCCACCAACTTACTTTTAGGGCTTGTCTTTGCCTTAGCAAAATGTCCTTTCAACGCTTTAGGCGTATTTTTCTCTTTTCTCTCACCATAAGCAAGCTGAACAGCACGATAGCCATCTGTCTCCGGGTTTCTCACCTGAGTCACGACGCATGGGCCGGCTTCAACTAATGTACATGCGAGGTTTTTTCCATCCTCATTGTACACGCTTGTCATCCCTATTTTTTTACCAATTATTCCAGGCATTTTGCTTAATTATTATATTTAAACTGTTGACCAGCAGAAATTTTCTTGAAAAAGGACTGCAAAGATAGCAAATTGCAGGTCTGATCAAAAATTTTAATTGCTTTTCAACACAAAAAAAGAACCAATGATCTATTGTCTAAATTGGTTCTTTATTCCAGGTAAATGTCTATTTCTAAACCTTGATCTCTACATCCACCCCACTAGGTAGCTCTAACTTCATTAACGCATCAACAGTCTTGGCGCTATTTGAGTAGATATCAACGAGTCTTTTGTAAGTACACAACTGGAATTGCTCCCTTGCTTTTTTGTTCACGTGTGGTGAACGCAAAACAGTAAATTTCTCTTTTACGGTGGGTAATGGAATGGGTCCATTAACTACAGCTCCGGTAGTTTTTACTGCCCTTACAATCTTCTCTGAAGATTTGTCAACCAAATTGTGGTCGTAGGATTTAAGTTTTATTCTAATTTTTTGATTCATTGCTTAACCATTAACTTTTGCAATCACTTCTTCAGCGATATTTTTCGGAACAACGTCATAATGTGCGAATGTAAGTGATGCCGTAGCTCGTCCTGAACTCATTGTTCTAAGATCTGTAACATATCCAAACAATTCAGAAAGCGGAACATCAGCTTTTATCACACCAGAATTACCCCTGGTATCCATTCCCTTCATGATTCCTCTTCTTCTATTCAAATCTCCAGTGATCGAACCGGTATACTCATCAGGAGTAACTACTTCAACTGCCATTATTGGTTCTAGCAATACAGGCGTAGCCTTTTTAGCTGCTTCTTTGAAACCAATACGTGCTGCCATCTCAAATGAAATTGCATCAGAGTCAACATCATGAAAAGAGCCATGATAGAGTCTCACTTTCATGTTATCAATTGGATATCCAGCTAAAGGTCCAGTAGTCATCGCGTCTGCAAAACCTTTTTGAATGGCAGGGATAAATTCTCTCGGAATAACTCCACCAACAATTTGATTAACAAATTGTAACCCTTCCCCTTCAAAATCTTCATCTTTAGGACCAAGCTCAAATACGATATCCGCAAATTTACCTCGACCACCAGTCTGTTTCTTGTAAACTTCTTTGTGCTCTATAGAACTCTTTACAGCTTCTTTATAAGCCACTTGAGGAGCGCCCTGATTGATCTCAACTTTGAACTCACGTTTTAGTCGATCTATGATGATATCCAAGTGCAATTCACCCATTCCTCTCAGAATAGTCTGACCTGTTTCATGATCGGTCTCTACGGTAAGTGTTGGATCTTCTTCCACCAGTTTAGAAATGGCTAACCCTAACTTGTCAACATCTGCTTGTTGCTTAGGCTCAATGGCATAACCAATTACCGGTTCAGGGAATACCATAGACTCTAATACAATTGGACTCTTTTCATCACATAGTGTATCCCCAGTTTTTATGTCTTTAAAACCTACGACCGCTCCAATATCGCCTGCATGTAGCGCATCAATTTGATTCTGCTTATTTGCATGCATCTGGAAAATTCTTGAGATACGCTCTTTGTTCCCAGATCTCATATTGAATACATAAGAACCAGAATTCAGCATACCAGAATAAGACCTAATAAAGCAAAGCCTTCCAACAAATGGATCTGTCGCTATTTTAAAAGCTAAAGCAGAAAATGGATCTGTTGTTAAAGGTTTTCTTGTAATTTTTTCTTCTGTATCAGGATTTGTACCTACAATGCTGTCTCGATCAAGTGGTGAAGGAAGTAATTCCATCACATAGTTCAACATGGTCTGTACTCCCTTATTCTTAAAGGCAGATCCGCAAAGCATAGGAACAAAGGCAAGATCTATTGTTGCTTTACGCAACGCTCTTATAACCTCCTCTTCAGTGATTGATTCAGGATCCTCAAAATATTTTTCTAATAATGTCTCGTCATAATCAGCAACGGCTTCTAATAACTCTCCCCTATATTGAGCTACCTCTTCCTTCATGTCTTCAGGGATAGGAATCTCAGAATAAGTCATTCCATTGTCCTCTTCATTCCAAACCATTGCCAGGTTAGAAACCAAATCAACAACACCTTTAAAATTTTCTTCTGCACCAATAGGCAATTGCAATGGGACAGCTTTAGTCCCTAATCTTTCTTTTACCTGCTTACAAACAGTTAAGAAATCTGCACCCTGACGGTCCATTTTATTAACAAAACCAATTCTTGCTACTTTATAGTTATCAGCTAGACGCCAGTTAGTCTCTGACTGAGGCTCCACACCATCAACGGCACTAAATAAAAATACCAGGCCGTCTAGTACCCTTAGAGATCGGTTTACTTCTACCGTAAAATCAACGTGGCCAGGCGTGTCAATGATGTTGATATGATAATCATCGTTCTTATACTTCCAGAAAACAGTGGTTGCAGCAGAAGTAATGGTAATACCACGCTCCTGTTCTTGTTCCATCCAGTCCATGGTAGCAGCACCATCATGAACCTCTCCTATTTTATGATTTACACCTGTATAATAAAGAATTCGCTCAGTTGTAGTAGTCTTACCGGCATCAATGTGCGCAGCAATTCCAATGTTTCTGGTGAATTTTAAGTCTCTTGCCATGCTATATTAAAATCTGAAATGAGAAAATGCTTTGTTTGCTTCAGCCATTCGATGTGTATCATCTTTCTTCTTAATGGCCGCTCCTTCTCCTTTGGAAGCTGCTATAATTTCACCAGCCAACCGCTCTTTCATTGTTTTTTCTCCACGTAATCGAGCATATTTGATCATCCATTTGATACCTAAAGAGACTTTTCGCTCTGCTCTTACCTCAACAGGCACCTGAAAGGTAGCTCCCCCTACTCGTCGACTTTTTACTTCAACGCCAGGAGAAACATTACTTAGTGCGTTCTTCCACATTTCCAGGCCATTCTCCTTTGTTTTCTCTTCAACTATCTTAATGGCTTCGTAAAAAATAGTATATGAAATACTCTTCTTACCTTGAATCATAAGGTTATTGACAAACTTTGTAACAAGCGTATCCTGATAGATTGGATCAGGTAAGATGTATCTTTTCTTAGGTGAATTTTTTCTCATTACTCAGGTTATTTTTTGTCCTTAGGTCTTTTGGCGCCGTACTTCGATCTTCTTTGTAACCTTCCGTTTACACCAGCAGTATCCAATGCACCACGAATGATGTGGTACCTTACTCCGGGTAAATCTTTTACTCTCCCACCTCTGATGAGAACAATTGAGTGTTCCTGAAGATTATGTCCTTCTCCTGGTATGTAGGCATTTACCTCTTTACTGTTCGTCAAACGAACCCTAGCCACCTTTCTCATCGCTGAGTTAGGCTTTTTAGGAGTGGTTGTGTAAACCCTTGTACATACTCCTCTACGCTGAGGACAACTGTCCAAAGCTGGAGATTTTGATTTTGAAGTCAGTTTCTTTCTGCCTTTTCTAACTAATTGTTGTATAGTTGGCATTACGCTTTTGTTATGTCAAATATTTAAGTCCCGATAATTTGGGGACGCAAAGATAGAAATATTGAATATATAACACAATGGGAAACGCAAATCATTTAAAGATTTAAGCTTCTCCCATTGTGCCACCGAAATTCATGGGAAATTTAGGGACATCATCAGCTTGTTTTATGTCCCCAAAAGTTGCCTCATACTTCTTAATATTGTCCTGTAGGGCAACTAATAGCCGCTTGGCATGCTCAGGGGTTATTACAATCCTTGATTTTACCTTGGCCTTAGGAACTCCAGGCATCAGACGAATAAAGTCAACAACAAACTCACTACTTGAATGAGCTATCATAGCCAGATTAGCATAAACACCTTCTGCTGTCTCTTCCGAGAGCTCAATATTTATTTGACTACCTGGTTTTTTATCCTTTTTATCGTCCTTACTCTCTTCCATGCTATCCCTCGTATTCCTTAGATTTTTCAAACTCTTCCTTGGAAGCTACAAGATTTTCATACTCCTCAGTAGAAGTGACAATCTTACTTTGAAAATGTCTTACACCCGTTCCAGCCGGAATCAAATGTCCTACAATCACATTCTCTTTTAATCCAATGAGATGATCTGATTTACCCTTAATAGATGCTTCACTAAGTACTTTAGTTGTTTCCTGGAATGAAGCAGCCGAAATAAAACTTTCTGTTCCAAGAGAAGCTTGAGTAATTCCTTGCAAAATTGGCTTAGATACCGCCGCTTCTGCATTTCTTACTTCCACAATCTTCATATCTCTACGCTTAAGATTTGAATTATCATCTCTTAGCTTACGGCTAGTAATAATCATACCAGCTTTCAAAGATTCAGAATCTCCCGGATCAGAAACAACTTTCTTATCCAAGATTGTATCATTCTCTTCCATGAAGGCAAATCTGTCCACTACCTGATTAGTCAGGAAGTTTGTGTCTCCAGCATCAATGATGATAACCTTCTGCATCATCTGACGAACAATTGTCTCAATGTGTTTGTCATTAATTTTCACACCTTGAAGTCTGTAAACTTCCTGGATTTCATTCACAAGATATTCCTGAACTGCAGTTGGTCCCTTAATGGCTAGTATATCAGCCGGAGTAATTGCACCATCTGAAAGAGGATCACCTGCTTTGATAAAGTCATTGTCCTGAACCAGGATATGTTTTGACAAAGGAACCATGTATCTCTTTTTGACTCCGTCTTTAGATTCAATAAAGATTTCTCTGTTACCTCTCTTGATTCCACCATAGGTTACGACTCCATCAATTTCACTTACTACAGCTGGGTTAGATGGATTTCGTGCTTCAAATAATTCCGTTACCCTTGGAAGACCTCCTGTAATATCTCTTGATTTACCAGTCTTTCTAGGAATTTTTGCTAAAACCTGTCCTGATTTGACAGTATCACCTATCGAAACAGAAAGGTGAGCTCCCACAGGAATATTATAACCTTTTGTTTCTGATTTACCTTCTACAACGATGGCCGGGTTTTTCGATTTATCCTTTGTATCAATAATTACTTTCTCACGGTGTCCAGTTTGTTCATCAGACTCTTCTTTGAAAGTAATACCTTCGATAATTGCTTCAAAATCAATCTTACCATCAAATTCTGATAGAATTACAGCGTTGTAAGGATCCCAAAAGCAAATTTCGTCTCCCTTAGTCACTTTATCACCATCCTTTACTTTAAGGATTGCCCCATAAGGCACGTGATTAGACATTAGAATTGTTTCTTTCTTGGAGTCAAGAATTTTAATTTCTCCTGACCTACCCATTGCAACTTTAATCTTTTTGCCATCTTCGTCTGTAGAATCAACAGTTCTTAATTCATCAAACTCAATGACACCATCAAACTTAGCTTTGATATTAGCATCAACAGCAATGTTAGATGCAGTACCCCCAACGTGGAACGTTCTTAATGTCAACTGCGTGCCGGGTTCTCCAATTGATTGAGCTGCGATAACTCCAACTGACTCCCCAATACTAGCCATGTTTCCAGTTGAAAGGTTACGGCCATAACACTTCGCACAAACTCCTTGCTTAGCCTCACAAGTCAATACTGACCTGATTTCAACCTCTTCTATGCTTGTATTAAAATCAATTCTATCAGAAATTTCTTCTGTAATCTCTTCTCCTGAACCTACAATTAGTTCGTCAGTAAGCGGGTCATAGATATCGTGAACAGAAACACGTCCAAGAGTTCTCTCAGAAAGTGCTTCAACTACTTCTTCATTATCTTTCAAAGCAGAGACAGAAAGTCCTCTTAGTGTGCCACAATCCGCTTCATTAACTACCACATCCTGGGCAACATCTACCAAACGTCTAGTCAAATAACCAGCATCAGCAGTCTTAAGTGCTGTATCTGCCAATCCTTTTCTAGCACCATGGGTAGAAATGAAATACTCAATAACGTCTAGTCCTTCCTTAAAATTTGAAAGGATAGGGTTTTCGATGATTTCACCTACTGATCCCTGCAAATTCTTTTGCGGTTTAGCCATTAAGCCTCTCATACCACCCAATTGTCTGATTTGCTCTCTGGAACCTCTTGCTCCTGAGTGCATCATCATATAGATAGAATTGAAACCCTGGTTGTCTTCTTCCAATTGGGTCATCAAGGTATTTGTCAACTGGGTATTGGTTCTTGTCCAGATATCAATAACCTGATTGTATCGCTCATTATCAGTGATCAATCCCATCAGGTAGTTATTCCAAACAACTTCTACTTCTTCTTTGGCTTGCGCTACCATTGGGTCCTTCTCATCAGGCACCTTGATATTGTCAAGTCCCATTGAAAGTCCACCTTTATAAGCCATTTGGAAACCAAGTTCCTTGATGTCATCTAAGAAAAGAGCTGTTGCCGACATTCCACAGATTTTAAATACTGTAGAAATAATCTTCTGCAACTTCTTCTTAGTCAATAATTCATTTACATATCCAACTTCTTCTGGCACAAACTGATTAAACAATATCCTGCCAGCTACTGTCTCAATGATTTTAGTTTCCAGATTACCCTCCTCATTTCTGACTTGAGTCCTGACTTTGATATATGCATGCTTGGAAATTTTACGCTCATTGATAGCGATGATAACTTCTTTGGCGCTGTAGAATATTTTACCTTCCCCAGGAACCACTTCCTCTTCAGAACTTCTTCTTCCTTTGGTGATGTAATAAAGCCCCAATACCATATCCTGAGACGGCACAGCAATTGGTGCACCGTTAGCAGGGTTAAGGATATTGTGAGTCGACAACATCAATAGAGAAGCTTCAAGAATTGCCTCATGCCCTAATGGCACATGAACCGCCATTTGGTCACCGTCAAAGTCAGCATTAAATGCTGTACATACCAAAGGATGAAGCTGGATTGCTTTACCTTCAATTAATTTTGGCTGGAATGCCTGAATACCTAACCTGTGCAAAGTTGGAGCACGGTTTAGCATCACTGGGTGACCTTTCAATACATTTTCCAGAATATCCCAAACCACAGGATCTTTACGATCCACAATCTTTTTAGCAGATTTTACTGTTTTAACAATTCCTCTTTCAATCAGTTTTCTGATGATAAATGGCTTGAAGAGTTCTGCTGCCATGTCTTTAGGAAGACCGCACTCGTGCATCTTTAATTCAGGACCCACAACGATAACTGATCGTCCTGAATAATCAACCCTTTTACCTAAGAGGTTCTGACGGAATCGACCTTGTTTACCTTTAAGCATATCACTCAAAGATTTTAAGGCTCTGTTTCCATCAGATCTAACTGCATTTACTTTCCTGGAGTTATCAAATAATGAATCAACAGCTTCCTGTAGCATCCTCTTCTCATTTCTAAGAATAACTTCAGGTGCTTTGATATCGATCAAGCGCTTCAAACGGTTGTTTCGAATGATAACTCTTCTATAAAGATCATTCAAATCTGACGTAGCAAATCTTCCTCCATCCAGAGGTACCAATGGTCGCAATTCGGGTGGAATTACGGGAACCATCTTAATGATCATCCACTCAGGTTTGTTTTCAATTCTTGTTCTTGCATCTCTAAAGGCCTCTACAACTCTTAATCTCTTAAGTGCTTCGGCCTTTCTCTGCTGAGAAGTATCAGTAGCGGCTTGATGCCTCAACTGATAAGACATATCATCCAACTGAAGTCTTGAAAGTAACATTTCAAGTGCGTCGGCGCCCATTTTGGCAATGAACTTAGTAGGATCATCATCATCAAGAAGTTGATTCTCCCTTGGCAACTTATCTAGGATATCGAGGTATTCCTCTTCAGTCAGGAAGTCAAGCTGACTAATTCCATCTTCTTCTTTTGCTCCCGGTTGGATCACTATGTATCTCTCATAGTAAATAATTTGATCCAACTTCTTAGTAGGAAGACCAAGTAAGTAACCTATTTTATTAGGAAGCGATCTGAAATACCAGATATGCGCAACAGGAACTACCAGTTCGATATGTCCCATTCGCTCTCTTCTTACTTTCTTCTCTGTAACCTCAACACCACATCTGTCACAGATAATTCCTTTGTACCTGATTCTCTTGTACTTTCCACAGTGACACTCCCAGTCTTTTACTGGGCCAAATATTCGCTCACAGAACAACCCACCCATTTCAGGTTTGTAAGTTCTGTAATTGATGGTTTCAGGCTGTGTAACCTCACCATGAGAACTTTCTAAAATTGACTCAGGGGATGCAAGGCTAATCGTGACTTTTGAAAAGTCAAGGTTTATTTTTTTATTTTTTCTGAATGCCATATTTAATGATCTATAGGTTACCCCGACTTAGCGGGGCTATTATTTTAAAACTTAATCAAGCGTAATTTCAAGTGCAAGCCCACGTAATTCGTGAACAAGAACATTGAATGATTCAGGAATATTAGGCTTTTGCATGTTTTCACCTTTTACAATGGCTTCGTATGCTTTTGCCCTACCTATCACGTCATCCGACTTGATAGTAAGGATTTCCTGAAGTACGTGTGCAGCTCCAAATGCTTCTAGTGCCCAAACCTCCATTTCACCGAATCGCTGACCTCCAAATTGTGCTTTACCACCAAGAGGTTGTTGAGTAATCAGTGAATAAGGTCCAATACTCCTGGCGTGCATCTTATCGTCTACCAGGTGACCCAGTTTCAGCATATAAGCAATTCCGACAGTAATTGGTTGATCAAATCGATCTCCAGTCAATCCATCATAGAGGAAGGTTCTTCCGAACGATGGCAATCCTGCTTCGGTAAGTTCAGCCTGAACTTCTTCTTCAGTGGCTCCATCAAATATTGGAGTAGCATATTTTCTACCCAATTTAAATCCTGCCCATCCAAGTACAGTTTCGTATATCTGACCAATATTCATCCTTGAAGGTACACCAAGTGGGTTCAAGACAATATCCATCGGCTGTCCATCCGCAGTGAAAGGCATATCTTCTTCTCTCACGATCCTGGCAACAACACCTTTGTTACCGTGTCGACCTGCCATTTTATCTCCCACTTTAAGTTTACGCTTCTTCGCAACATAAACCTTAGCAAGCTGTACTATACCAGCAGGTAGTTCGTCTCCTACTTCAAGCGTAAAACGTTCTCGCTTAAATACACCAGCGATCTCATTCCGCTTACTCATATAGTTTTTAACTAATCGATAAACCTGATCATTGGTATGCTCGTCATTTGTCCAGCTATCGATAATTAAATCAGAAATAATGTTTGCTTCTTCCGGGACATTGTAATTACTTTCATCACGATAGATATTTCTATCCGGGAACAGATTGGCTTCGATATTTTTCTTACCAAACTTTGAGCCTTTTGAAAATATTTCTTCTCCAAATTTATGCTTGATGCCCTGACATGTTTTACCCTCAAGTATTGTTATCAGTTTCTCAACCATTTGATTTCTGACTTCACTTAGCTGCTGGCTGTATCTGCTTTTCAGTAAGTCAACTTCCTTTTTAGTTCTGGCCCTAAGATCTTTGTCCTTCTTAGGTCTTGAGAAAAGTTTAGTATCAATGACTACACCTCTTAGTGAAGGGGATGCTTTTAAAGATGCATCCTTAACATCACCTGCTTTATCTCCAAATATGGCTCTTAGTAGCTTTTCTTCAGGTGTAGGGTCAGACTCTCCTTTTGGAGTGATTTTACCAATTAATATATCACCTTCCTTAACTTCGGCGCCAGTTCGGATAATCCCATTTTCGTCGAGGTTTTTAACAGCCTCTTCACTAACATTAGGGATTTCAGAAGTGAGTTCTTCCTCACCTCTCTTCGTATCTCTTACCTCAAGTTCAAACTCCTCAATGTGAATAGAAGTAAAGATATCTTCCCTTACTACTCGTTCTGAAATAACAATCGCATCCTCGAAATTATATCCCTGCCATGGCATATAAGCTACCATCAGGTTCCTTCCAAGCGCTAATTCACCTTGTTCAGTGGCAAAACCGTCACAAAGTGGTTGTCCTTTGGTTACTTTCTGTCCCTTCTTAACGATGGGCTTCAGGTTAACGCAGGTATCTTGATTTGTACGTCTAAACTTAGTTAGTTTATAATCTACGCTTGGGCCATTAAATGTGACAAGATCATCTTCCGAAGTCTTCTCATATTTGACAGTGATTCGAACAGCATCAACGTGCTCGATAACTCCATTTCCCTCCGCAATTACTAAAGCCCTTGAATCTACAGCTACTCTATCCTCAAGACCTGTACCAACAATTGGTGCCTGTGGCTTCAAAAGAGGTACAGCCTGACGTTGCATGTTCGATCCCATCAAAGCCCTGTTTGCATCATCATGCTCAAGGAATGGAATCATTGAGGCAGCGACAGAAACAATCTGGTTAGGCGCTACGTCCATGTATCGAAGTTCTTTTGGATCAACAACCGGGAAATCACCTTCAAACCTGGCTTTTACCTTATCGTTGATAAACTGACCATTGTCTTCTAGTGGTGCATTTGCCTGAGCAATGTTAAAGGTATCTTCTTCCTCTGCTGTTAGATATTTTACATTACCTGTCATATCCACTTTCCCTTCATCAACATCTCTGTATGGAGTCTCGATGAATCCCATGTGATTCACTTTGGCGTGCACACATAGTGAGGAAATCAGCCCAATATTTGGACCTTCAGGTGTTTCAATGGTACATAGACGACCATAATGCGTGTAGTGAACATCCCGTACTTCGAAACCTGCTCTTTCTCTTGACAGACCACCAGGCCCTAGTGCAGACATTCTTCTCTTGTGCGTAATCTCTGCTAATGGATTGGTTTGATCCATGAACTGAGATAATTGGTTAGTACCAAAGAATGAGTTGATTACTGAAGAAAGTGTTCTAGCGTTGATCAGGTCAACAGGCTTGAAATCTTCATTATCCCTCACGTTCATTCGCTCACGGATAGTTCTGGACATCCTGGAAAGACCTACACCAAATTGTGTGTATAATTGCTCTCCAACCGTTCTAACTCTTCTGTTACTTAAGTGGTCAATATCATCAACTACTGCTCGGCTATTAATTAAACCGATCAAGTATTTCACAATCAGAATAATATCTTCTGTTGTCAATACCCTGGTTTCGTGACTGATACTAAGGCCTAATTTCTTATTAATCCTATATCTTCCTACTTCACCCAGATCATATCTCTTATCACTAAAGAACAAACTTTGGATAATGTCTCTTGCTGTTTGTTCATCAGGAGCATCCGTATTCCTTAATTGTCGATAAATCTGCTCAACGGCTTCTTTTTCAGAATTTGAATTATCTTTCTGAAGCGTATTATAAACGATGGAGTAATCTGCAACATTTACATCCTTTCTATGAAGAATAATCGACTTAGATCCAGATTCTTTGATTGTTTCGATATCATCTTCTGAAATAATCCCATCCCTTTCTATCAAAACTTCATTTCGATCAATAGAAACAACCTCTCCTGTATCCTCATCCACAAAGTCCTCTGTCCAGGTTCTTAGTACCCTTGCAGCCAATCTTCTTCCCACAACTTTCTTTAGTTCCTTTTCAGTAGCGTCTATTTCTTCTGAAAGTCCAAAAAGGTCAAGAATTAATTTATCAGAACCATATCCAATGGCTCTTAGGAGAGTAGTAACAGGAAATTTCTTTTTCCTATCGATATATGCATACATAACGTTATTCACGTCAGTAGCAAATTCTATCCAGGAACCTTTGAAAGGAATAATTCTGGCAGAATAAAGCAATGTACCGTTGGTGTGTTTGCTTTGGGCAAAAAATACTCCCGGAGATCTATGTAATTGAGAAACAATTACACGCTCTGCTCCATTAATCACAAAAGAACCTTTAGAAGTCATGTAAGGAATATTCCCTAGAAAAACTTCTTGCTCAATCGTTTCAAAATCTTCGTTTTCTTCGTCATTACAAAGAAGTCTCAATTTTGCTTTTAAGGGCACAGAGTATGTTAAACCTCTTTCAATACTTTCTTCAACAGAATATTTTGGAGGATCAACAGTGTAATCAACGAACTCAAGAACAAAATTCTCTCTTGAGTCAGTGATTGGGAAGTTCTCCATAAAAACTTTATAGAGGCCTTCGTCTTCCCTGTTTTCTGCTGGGGTATCCAATTGGAAAAAGTCCTCAAAGGATTTTAACTGGACATCCAGAAAATCAGGGTAATCGATTACCGATTTTATTGAGGAGAAATTAATTCTCCCGTTTTTTAAATTAGCCAAAGCTTTTTCTGTTTTAATTCTAGAATATGATCAACAACAGGTAATATGTATACAAACAGCAAAAGACCTGACTCCAATTTTGGTTGGGACCAGGCCTGCGCCACTGTGAGGTATGTCTCTTTACTTTAATTCGACTTCAGCACCAGCCTCCTCAAGCTGCTTTTTCAATGCTTCTGCTTCGTCTTTGTCTACGCCTTCTTTTACAGGCTTAGGAGCACCGTCAACTAATTCTTTAGCTTCTTTCAAACCAAGACCAGTTAATTCTTTTACAAGTTTCACAACTGCAAGTTTTGCACCGCCAGCTGAATTAAGAATTACATCGAAAGAAGATTTCTCTTCCGCTGCTTCTCCAGCATCACCACCACCTGCTCCGGCTACCATTACAGGACCAGAAGCAGCAGGCTCAATACCATACTCGTCTTTTAAAATATTTGCTAACTCGCTAACTTCTTTAACCGATAGGTTTACTAATTGCTCCGCGAACGCTTTTAAATCTGCCATTTTAAATCAATAATTAATTTTGTGTAATAATTTATTCTCTTTCTGAAAGTGTTTTAACAATACCAGCGAGCTTGTGTTCTCCACTTTGAAGAAGAGAAAGCACTTCTTTTGCTGGTGACTGTAATAAGTTGATAACCTCGCCAATAAGTTCTTCTTTGGACTTGAGTTTACTCAAGAAATCCAATTGTTCCTCGCCAACGAAAATATCTGAATCTATGGAAGCAGCCTTAAATTTGGGCCGATCATTTGGATCAGCCTTCCTATAGTCTTTGATCAATTTTGCAGGCGCGCTTGCATTTTCTTTTACAAACATGATCCCAGAAACACCTTTCAGTGCTTCTTCCAATTTAGGATCACTGGATTCTAAAGATTCTAGTGCCTTCTTGATTAATGTATTTTTTGCCACTTTATATTCAATACCTTCCTTGAAGCACATTGCTCGAAATTTGTTAATTTCTGCAACACTCAATCCAGAAGTATCTGTAATATAATAGTGATCTGATTCCTGAAATTTTTCAGATAAACCAGCGATTACCTGTGCTTTTTCTTCTCTTGTCATTACGATAATCCTGCAACGGTATTTTTATCAATACTAATTCCTTTACTCATAGTACTAGACAGGCAAATTGACCTGAAGTAAGCTCCTTTTGCCGATGCTGGTTTTAATCTAGCGATCGTCTGAAGCATCTCTGCAGCATTTTCCCTGATTTTATCAGCTTCAAATGATGCCTTTCCTATGTTTGTATGAATGATTCCAAATTTGTCTACCTTGAAATCAATTTTACCTGCCTTTACTTCTTTTACAGACTGTCCAATATCCATTGTCACTGTTCCAGATTTCGGGTTAGGCATTAATCCTCTTGGTCCTAAAACTCTTCCGAGTTTACCAACCTTAGCCATCACTGTAGGCATGGTAACAATCACGTCTATGTCTGTCCAGCCGCCTTCTATCTTGGTGATGTAATCATCAAGACCTACATAATCAGCTCCCGCTGCTTTAGCTTCTTCTTCCTTGTCAGGGGTGCATAATACTAATACCCTAACATCTTTACCTATGCCATGAGGCAAGGAAACAACACCTCTAACCATTTGATCTGCTTTTTTAGGATCAACTCCTAATCTTATATCCAAATCAATGGAGGCATCGAACTTGGTAAAAGTGATCTCCTTTACAAGCTTAGCAGCATCTTCCAGTGAATACTCTTTTTCAGCATCCACTAACTCAACTGCCTTTTTTTGATTTTTTGTCAATTTTCCCATTTCTCCTACTTATTGAGGTGCCTGTCCGGTCACTTTTAGTCCCATACTTCTGGCTGTGCCTGCCACCTGCTTCATTGCAGACTCAATTTTAAAGGCATTCAGGTCAACCATTTTGGTTTCTGCAATTGTCTTAATCTGATCCCATGAGACACTTCCCACTTTCAATCGATTAGACTCTGCAGATCCCTTTTTAATTTTTGCCGCTTCCATCAGCAATACTGCAGCCGGAGGAGTCTTGATGATGAAATCAAAAGACTTATCAGAATAAATAGTAACGAGTACCGGAAGTACTTGTCCTTGCTTGTCCTGAGTCCGGGCATTAAATTGCTTACAAAACTCCATGATGTTAAGTCCTTTTGCACCCAGTGCAGGACCTACTGGTGGTGAAGGATTTGCTGAGCCTCCTCTTACCTGAAGTTTTAAATAACCTGTAATCTCCTTAGCCATTTATTTAATCTTGTTTTTCTACCTGTATGTAATTCAATTCAACAGGGGTATTTCTACCAAAAATCTTAACCGTCACATTCAGTTTCTTCCTGTCTTCAAATACTTCTTCTACTGTTCCTGTAAAACCGCTGAATGGTCCATCCATTACTTTCACTGTTTCCCCCACTATAAAAGGTGTAACCAACTTTTCTTCATACTCCTCTGCCTCATCTACTCTACCGAGTATTCTGTTCACCTCATTTTGTCTCAATGGAACAGGGTCCTTTATGGAACTTGTTCCACCCTCACCAAGAAACCCAATCACATCGGGCGTATTGGTAATTACATGTTGAGTCTCTCCATTGGAAAGATCTGCCTGAATCAGGATGTAACCAGGAAAGAAATTACGTTCTCTCACTCGCTTCTTCCCATTTCTCATCTCATAAACCTTTTCAGAAGGGATTAAAATTTGGGTTACAAGACTTTCAATTTCATTTCTTGAAATCTCCTGTTCCAGATAATTTTTTACCTTCTTTTCCCGACCGCTGATCGCTCTAACCACGTACCACTTAAATTCAGACATCACTAAAATGCGTTATAAAACCAATCCATGCCGTTTTGAAACGAATAATCAAAAACGCCAATCAGCATCGCGAAGATCAATGAAGCCACAAGCACTAATATGCTACTATTCTGAAGCTCAGAATACTTGGGCCAAGTCACTTTTGTCAACAACTCGTCGTATGCTTCCTTAAAAAATGTAATGACTTTATTCATTGTATCTAATTCATTGCACGGGAGGAGGGACTCGAACCCCCAACCATCGGTTTTGGAGACCGCTGTTCTACCAATTGAGCTACACCCGTAAAAGGTAGCAGCCCAAAAAGGACTGCAAATTTAGATTAATCAGTTTGTATAAACAAAGGAGATCATGAAAATAAATTCACGATCTCGCTTTTTATTTGAAACCTTAGTCTAATATTTCTGTTACCTGACCAGAACCAACAGTTCTACCACCTTCACGAATCGCAAAACGCAATCCTTTTTCAAGGGCAACTTTGTTGAGTAGGTTAACTTCAATAGTAACATTGTCACCAGGCATTACCATTTCAACATTTTCAGGAAGCATGATCTCTCCTGTAACGTCAGTAGTTCTTAAGTAGAACTGTGGACGGTATTTGTTGAAAAATGGTGTGTGCCTTCCTCCTTCTTCTTTTGAAAGCACATAAACTTCTGCTTTAAAGTGAGCGTGAGGAGTTACAGAACCAGGCTTGCAGATAATCATTCCTCTTCGGATATCGTCTTTTTCAATACCTCTTAATAAAAGGCCTACGTTATCTCCAGCTTCACCTCTATCAAGAATTTTTCTGAACATCTCAACACCAGTGATGGTTGATTTAAGACCTTCAGCTCCCATTCCGATGATATCTACTGCATCACCTGAGTTGATTACACCTCTTTCAATTCTTCCTGTTGCAACAGTTCCACGTCCAGTGATTGAGAATACATCCTCAACTGGCATTAGGAAATCTTTGTCGATAGCTCTTTCCGGAATTGGAATGTACTCATCAACAGCTGTCATTAATTCTTCTACTTTCTCTACCCACTTAGCTTCACCATTCAGCGCTCCAAGTGCAGAGCCCTGGATGATAGGAATATCATCACCTGGGAATTCGTAAGCAGAAAGTAATTCTCTGATTTCCATTTCAACAAGCTCAAGAAGCTCTGGGTCATCTACAAGATCTACCTTGTTCATAAATACAACAAGTGCAGGTACACCTACCTGACGAGAAAGCAAGATGTGCTCTCTTGTCTGTGGCATTGGACCATCTGTTGCAGCTACCACGATGATAGCTCCATCCATCTGAGCCGCACCAGTTACCATGTTCTTCACATAATCCGCGTGACCTGGACAGTCAACGTGTGCATAGTGACGAGCTTCTGTCTGGTACTCAATGTGAGAAGAGTTGATAGTAATACCTCTTTCTTTTTCTTCCGGTGCATTGTCAATAGAAGAAAAGTCTTTAATTTCTGCAAGTCCTTTACCAGCAAGTACTGATGAAATAGCTGCTGTTAATGTTGTTTTACCATGGTCTACGTGACCAATGGTTCCAATATTAACATGTGGTTTTGAACGATCAAAGGTTTCTTTAGCCATGTCTGATAATCCTCAATTTAGATTCTAAATATTATTTTTATTACTTATTAAATACTAAAACACAATTCTTTAAGTGAATTACTACCCACTTAAAGTTTAGTGCCTGCCTAAGCAAACACAAATAGAGCCGATGACGGGATTTGAACCCGTGACCTCTTCCTTACCAAGGAAGTACTCTACCCCTGAGCTACATCGGCTTTTACCAAATCATTGCTATAAGCAAAGATCCGGGGGATTGAGAGATGGTCCTCATAGTTTTTCGGACTAATCCTCATAACCCTGAACCAAAAACTCAAAGTTCTTTACAGGTGTCCTGTATTTTGATATGTAGAGCGGGCGACCAGGTTCGAACCGGCGACCTACAGCTTGGAAGGCTGTCGCTCTACCAACTGAGCTACGCCCGCTTATACATCAAATATCAAAATAGCCCCTCAAACTGAAATCAACTTCAGGGTGACACCTGTATTTTGTGGGGGGAGAAGGATTCGAACCTTCGAAGACATAAGTCAACGGATTTACAGTCCGTCCCAGTTGGCCGCTTTGGTATCCCCCCAACTAATTAACAAATCAAAAACACTTCCCCTATACGGTCTGCCCGAAAAAGGGAATGCAAAATTATACGTATTTTTATTATATTCAAATTTTTGATTTGATATTATAAATTGAGATCGAATTAACTTGGTATTATTTATTTTGCACTTACTGTAATTATGAAAACCTACACAAAACACTTTTTAAACAATATCGCCCTCTAAATGAAATTAACCTGCACCATCAACAAGGATCAGTCTGTCTCGCTAGAGATATTAAATGAAAAAACTTTAGTCAGCGGAAAAGAAATCAATTACCAACTTTTACAAAAAAAGAAGGATGAATATCAATTATTAACCAATAACAAGAGCTATGAGATCAAAATACTGTCAATAGAAAGGCAATTTGTATGGATGTTGATTGATGATTTTGAGGTTCGCGTTGATACTAAAAATGAGTTAGATCTCATGATGAGTAAGCTAGGTATTGCTACAAATTCAGTAGATGGTAACCTGGAAGTACTTGCTCCCATGCCTGGCACCATATTGGAAATCATGGTCTCACCAGGGCAGCGTATCAAGAAGGGGGATGCTTTACTTGTCCTAAATGCCATGAAAATGGAAAATGTAATCAAAGCTACACGTGGCGCTGAGATAAATGAAGTTCAAGTATCAAGAGATCAAAATGTAATTAAAAACCAGGTCTTAATTACTTTTATCGCTTAGCTCAAACTTTATAGGGATACGTTCAAGAAACTTTATATTTTTGTGAGGTTTGAAACCTAACTACCAATCTCCTCGCAATGAAATATAAACGAATTCTATTAAAACTTAGTGGTGAGGCCCTGATGGGTTCAAAAGATCACGGAATTGATTCTGAAAGATTAGAGCAATATGCTCAGGAAATCAAAAGAGTTAGTGAAGCTGGATTAGAATTATCAATTGTTATAGGAGGTGGAAATATTTTTAGAGGTGTTGATGGAGAAAGATCAGGGATAGATCGGGTGCAGGGAGATTATATGGGCATGTTGGCAACTGTCATCAACGCAATGGCTTTACAAAGTGCACTGGAAAAGCAGGGACTCTATACCAGATTAATGTCTGGACTGAAAATGGAGCAGGTATGTGAGCCCTTCATCAGAAGAAGAGCCATAAGACACCTGGAAAAAGGTAGGATTGTAATTTTCGGTGCGGGAATTGGTAACCCCTATTTCACTACAGATTCTACGGCCAGTTTAAGAGCAATTGAAATTGAAGCAGACGTCGTGCTAAAAGGAACCAGGGTTGATGGAGTTTATACTGCAGACCCTGAAAAAGATCCAAAAGCTGAGAAATATAATACACTTTCCTTTCAGGAGGCTTATGAAAAAGGCTTAAACATTATGGATATGACGGCGTTCACTCTTTGTATGGAAAACGATCTACCTATCATCGTTTTTGATATGAATAAGCCAGGTAATTTGAATAAAATTATCATGGGTGAAACAGTAGGAACATTGATAAACTAACACGATTAAATTTCAAAAATGGAAGATATTGATTTTTTTCTCGAACAAGCTGAAGAAATGATGGACAAGGCAGTTGACCATTTAACTGTAGAGTTATCACGTATCAGAGCAGGTAAAGCTAGCCCTGGAATGCTTGATGGATTAGAAATAGATTACTATGGTGCAATGAGTCCACTCAACCAAATCGCTTCAGTGACTACACCAGACGCAAGAACCATTGCCATTAAGCCATGGGAGGCTAAAATTATTCCGGAAATTGAACGCGCAATTGTCAACAGCGATTTAGGGTTAAATCCCCAAAATGATGGTGAATTAATCAGGATAAATATTCCTGCTTTGACAGAAGAACGAAGACTGAATTTGGTTAAACAGGCTAAAGCTGAGGGTGAAAATGGAAGGGTGAGCGTAAGAAATGTTCGAAAAGATGTAAATGATTCTTTGAAAAACCTACTTAAAGAGGGTGTTGCAGAGGATCTGGTAAAAAGTGCAGAAGAAGAGGTTCAGAAAATCACGGATAAACACGTTGAAAAAATTGACCAACTGCTAATGGTTAAGGAAAAAGACATCATGACTGTTTAAATAAACAGTTTTTTTGCTTGAATCCTTTGCCGGACCCTCTCAGGAACCAGGTATTTTATTGATTTATTCTCCCTTATTAAATTCCTGATTAATGTAGCAGATATATCCATTCGAGGAGCATCAATCATCGTTACACTCTCATGTGATTTTAGTTCCGAATCAGCGGCATTCGGCCTGGGATACACGATTAATCCGAAATTTTTAAGGATCTCCTGATAGTTTTTCCACCTGGGGAGTGCGGCAAGGTTATCTTCACCTATAATTAAATAAAATCGATGTTCCGGGTGCTTTTCAGCAAGTACTGTAAGCGTATGAACCGTGTAGTTAGGTCGTGGGAGGTTAAATTCAATATCACTGACCACAAAATGAACATCTTCAGTGATCGCTGCTTCTACAAGATCATATCGATCAAATTCATGCAACAAGTTTTTATTGGCTTTGAGAGGGTTTTGTGGAGATACGACAAACCATACCTGATCCATGTTGGTGGTTTCATGGACAATATTCGCAATGATTAAGTGTCCAATATGAATGGGATTAAATGACCCAAAAAAAAGTCCAATATTCATTATTTACTGATGAATTTAATAATCTCTCCTTTTATTTCCTGAACTGCCTCTTCCAGATTCTCATTTACAAGGATATAATCAAATTCATTAGCACGCTGCATTTCAACTTGAGCTTTTTTTAGTCGAACAGATAAATGGCTCTCATTTTCAGTATTTCTAGCAGTTAATCTTTCCCTCAAAGTATCAAGATCTTTAACCTTGATAAAAATTGACAAGGCCTTTTGATCGAAAATCTGCTTAAGGTTGATCCCTCCTACTACGTCAATGTCAAAAATTACATGTTGATTATTTGACCAAATTTTTTCAACCTCAGATTTTAGCGTACCATAGAAAAGGTTTGGATAAACTTCCTCCCATTCATAAAAAGCATTTTCAGCTATTTTCGACCTAAACTCTTCTGGTGTCAAAAAATAATAGTCGACACCATCCTTTTCTACACCATCACGCTTCTTTCGAGTGGTAGCTGAAATGGAAAATTTAAGTTGAGTAAGCTCTGTTAGTAACCTTTTGACAATTGTGGTCTTGCCAGCTCCAGAGGGAGCCGAAAAAATAAATGCTTTGCCCTTTGATTGACTTTCAGGCACTTTTAAAAATCTTACTACGAATCTGATAAGCCAGATCAAGCGGAACCGGCTGATTGGTGATTTTTGTTTTGATAAGGATTCTGATCTCTTTCTCTACTTCATACTGCTCAAAACAAACCATGCATTTGTCTATATGAGACTTAAGATAAGCCTCCTCGTCTGCGGATGCTTCATTGTCTAACATTAGGTGAAGAATCTCCAGGCACTTATCATATTCCTTACAGCCTGACTTCTCGCCAATATCTGTCGTCTCTTTCATCAGATGATTGAATTAATTCAACTAAGTAAATAAAAATTATTTATATCCCATGCTATCCGCATAAGACTTTAATTTTTCTTTAAGTAGATTTCTCGCCCGATGTAGCCTTGACCTGACTGTTCCAATAGGGATGTCCAATATTTTGGCCATCTCCTCGTAAGTGAAACCTTCTAAGTCACAAAGGATGATGACAGTCCTGAAATCAACAGCTAACGAATTTAATGCGTTGCTGACCTCATCACCCATCATATCCTTAAGGGAATCAACACGTAAATCTACGGTCTTACTGCTATCAACATCATCTGAATTGTAGAAGTTCTCCACTTCCTGATAATCTACTTTAGAAGGCTGCTTACTTTTCTTTCTAAAGTCATTAATAAAACTATTTTTTAAGATTCTGTAAAGCCATGCCTTGGCATTTGTACCGCGCTGAAAGGAATTAATAAACCGGTATGCTTTCATGTACGTATCCTGTACCAGGTCTTTTGCATCATCCTCATCAAAAGTCAGTCTGAAAGCAAAATTGTACATAGCATCTATGTTAGGAAGGAATTCTTTGTCAAATATTTCTATCCTGGTTTTCTCCGGATATTGAAATTTTACCCGTCCTTCCTTTTCATTATTTTCTATTACCTTCTGATTACTCATATATAAAGTCGAAAAAAGGGTCGTTGCCATTAACAAATACTTTAATGTATCTACATGTTTTATACGTGTATAAATACATATTGTTTATAATTAATCTAAATAAGGGCAACCTCTTTTTTTAATTGATCACAATATGAAAATATCCTGTTAAAAGAATTTGTTTTGAATATTTAAATGGATAATCAGACACCTGAAATCTTTTTTCATGTAGGTTTAGGAAAAACTGCCTCTACCTATTTGCAGCATAGTGTTTTCCCGCACTTTAAGGGAATCCACTATATCCCGACAAATCGATATAAAAAATCACTCCGCATTATTGAGAAAGGTGAAAAGAAAAGATACCTTGTATCAAGAGAATTTGATCGTCAATTTGAGGATGAAGTATCAAAATTCTGTACTATTCATCCTGATGCGTCCATTATTGTTGTTTTCAGAAGACAGGATAAATGGATTGCCTCGCAATATAAGAGACATGTCAAAGGTGGATTCTATAAAGAATTCAAAGATTTTCTGGATGTAAAGGAAAACCAGGGGTTTTGGGATAGGCAAGAGCTTATTTTTATGGATAAGATTAGCGTAATTGAAAAGTACGCGACAAAAAAACCTTTGATTCTATTTCATGAAGACCTCTCAGATCCGTATGCGTTCATTACAAAGATCGCAAACTACTGCCAGGTCACGTTCGATAAGCAGTCAGTGTCCATACGGCCTAGACATACGGCCTGGAAAGAAAAACAGCTACATGCTGTGAAATATTTTAGAAAAAATATTTATCAGGGGCAAATTAAGGGTGGGAAAAACCGTTGGGAAACCTGGTTGTATTATCGTCCCTGGTGGTTACTTTTTCATCTGATTATGTATCTGGCAGTCTTTTTACCAAAGAAGTGGGTAATTAAGAAGCCACTGATAAAGCAAGATGACCTGGATACCGTTCGGGAATGGACAAGCAAGGATTGGGAAAGTCTAAAGGCTTATGCTGATAAAAATAACCCTCAGTGAGAGTACTCGAAATCTGTACCAGTAAATCTTTAGGAGGCCTTGAGCTATATTTTGTCTCCTGCTGTAGTAAATTTTCGACTAGTAAGGAAACAGAGCTATTGGGCTATGTAGCTAACAAGTCCCTAATCCATCGTCAATTAGCTGATACATCTGTTAAATATGAAATTGAAAATGCCTCACATTTTTTTCAACGGCTGATAGGCCTTTTACAACTTATCAGAAACTACAAACCGGAATTGATTCATTCTCATGTCAAAACAGATTTACTTGTAATTGCACTTTGTAAAATTTTAAGCAGGCAACGATTCAAACATATTCATACCCGACAAATGAATTTTCCGCGTAAGAAGAAAAATCCTTTTCATGGGTTCATTTACAATCAAATCGATCTCATTCTGGCCATTACCGAAAAGCTCAAAAAACAAATTATTGAAAACACAACAGTGAATCCTTCAAAGGTTCAGGTGCTTTATTACGGTGTACCAACCCCCATATCAGGACCAAACAGAATAATAGGACTTGATAGAGATTCCAATTTTAAGATTGGTGTGGTTGCAAGGATTGATCGCAAAAAGAATCAGCATGTGCTACTTGATGCCTTAAAAATATTAAGAAACAAAAATCTTACGCCTTCAGCTTATTTAATTGGCAGATCCACTGATGAATACTATGCTAAAGAGTTAGAAAAAAACATTTTTATCAACGAGCTATCTGATCATGTTAAAATGGTTGGATTTCTAAAGAACCCAATTGACCTGATGCATCATTTTGATGTGATTTTATTGACTTCTGAAGATGAAACTTTTGGATTAGTACTAGCTGAAGCCATGCGAGCTGGAGTTGCTGTAATTGGAGCTAATGGAGGAGGAGTTCCAGAAATCATTATTGATCAGGAGACAGGATTACTTTTTGAGCCCAATAATCCTGAAAGTCTAGCAAGAGCCATCAAAATGGTAATATCAGATAAGCAGCTCCATAAAACATTGGCCAAAAACGGAAAGAAAAAGGCAGATCAGATTTTTAATGAAGTCAGACATTTTTCAGACTTGAATAAAATATTCACAGATTTGCTGAATAATTCATGAGTAAGCAGGTAAAAATATCAACTGTAATAATCACTTTGAATGAAGAAGCAAACATCCAAAGATGTATAGACTCTGTCCAGGGCATAGCCGATGAAATTTTGGTAGTGGATAGTTTTTCAACTGATCAGACACCTGCCATTTGCCAAAGAAATAAGGTAACCTTCATTCAACACGCATTTGAAGGCTATGTAGAACAGATTAACTATGCGCTCAAGCAAGCAAAATATGACCATGTGCTTTCATTGGATGCAGATGAAAGTTTAAGTGAAAAGGCTCGAATTAGCGTGAAGGAAGTGAAAAATGATTGGTTATTTGATGGATACCAGTTTAACCGATTAACCAACTACTGTGGTAAATGGATTAGACACTGCGGATGGTATCCAGATAAAAAAGTGCGGCTCTTTGATCGAAGTAAAGCTCAGTGGGGTGGTGAAAACCCACATTACCGTGTTATGCTGGAAAAAGAGCAGGTGAAATACTTAAATGTTGACCTTCTACATTATTCCTTTCCCTCAATCAGCAGTCATGCAAAAACAGCTAATAATTTTTCAACCATAGCTGCCAATGAAGCCATAAAAAAAGGTAAAAAAGTCTCTTTCATTATTCATGTTCTACTAAACCCTCCTTTCACTTTTGTGAAGAAGTATTTCTTCCAATTGGGATTTATGGATGGGTTCTATGGTTGGGTGGTCTGTGTATTATCAGCCTACTCAAACTTTCTCAAGTATGTGAAAATCTGGTCCCATCAAAAATATTCCAGGTATTGAAAGTTATCATTAGCAGAACGGATAAAATAGGGGATGTGGTTTTAACCCTTCCTGTTGCTGGATTAATAAAAAAGCAATATCCTGAAGCCTACATATATTTTCTTGGAAGTAGCTACACAGCTGCGGTGGCTGAAAAATCAAAATACATTGACAAGTTCCTAAACTGGAGTGAAATTAAAGCCTCAGGAGAGTTACCTAAAGCAGACTATATCATACATGTATTCCCCAATAGCTTGGTTGCAAAGTTGGCAAAAGAAAGAAAGATAGCTATTCGTATTGGCACAAGTCATCGCATTTTCCACTTATGGAATTGCAATAAACTCATCAACTTCACCAGAAAAAATAGCCCACTTCACGAAGCACAGTTGAATACTAAACTACTGAGTCCATTAAGGATCCTTGGAGATTTCTCCAAAATGGAATTGAGTAATTACATTGGATGGCAAAAAAGCACTGAGCCAGTAGAACCTCAATTACTTACACAAAAAATTAATCTCATCTTTCACACCAAATCAAAAGGAAGTGCCCTGGAATGGCCATTGGTGAAATATTATGAAACTATAAAATCATTGCCCGGTGATCAGTTTCAAATCTTTATCAGCGGCACATTAGCTGAAGGGGCGCTTATTAGGACGGAATTACCAGCTATCTTTGATTTGGAAAATGTTACTGATATTACGGGAAAGTTTAGTCTGAAGAATTTTATCACATTTATCGAAAAGTGTGATGGTCTGCTTGCATGTAGCACCGGGCCTCTACATATTGCCGCCGTGGCCAATATTCAATGCCTTGGGCTCTATCCTTCACAAAGGCCTATGGATGCAGGTAGGTGGGGGCCATTGGGAGCTAAAAGTCAAATTATAGAAGATGCTGTTCCAAAGACAGAAGGAAATCTTGAAATAGATGTCAACGAAGTAGTAAAAATACTAGCCAAGTGGAAAAAATTGAAGTAGTGCCATGACACAGCCCGTGAATCTCATTTATCAAAAAATCAGTGAGTTAAACCTAAAAATAACTTCTTGTTGTGAGGTAGGTGTATATCTTCCAGAAACCTCCAATGTGATCAATTTTATTGAGGATGGAGTTGAAACTACGCTCATTGAACCAGACCCATCATCAATCAAATCGATCAAAGAAAAATTTAAAAATCTCAAAAATATAACACTTCATGAGGTCGCTATTTTTGATAAAAAGGGAACCATCACCTTATCTAAGGCTAATGCATCCACTTTTGTAAGCGAGCTTCCATATAGTCCAGCTACGGTCAACGATCAATATAAGGTGAAAGAATCGGAAAGTTTTACCGTGCCTTGTGAGAAATTCTCAAGTCTTGACCCCGGAAATTTCGACTTACTAAGTATTGATACAGAAGGCTGCGAATGGTATGTACTTCAAGACCTCAGGAGCGAACCTAAAATCATATCTATTGAAACTCATGGAAAGTTGTATATCAATCCTTTTATGTCACAGATTTCTTCTTGGATGAAAGCACATAATTATAAAGTATGGTTTAAGGATAAGAGTGATACTGTCTACATAAAAGATGAAATAACCTCTCTTTCACTAGCTGAGAAATTGAATCTAACCGTAATGAATATTAAGCTGGCTGCCACCCGAATCATTAAATCATTAGCAAGATTAATCTCAGCAAAATAGTATGATATACGATTGTTTTAATTTTTTCAATGAACTAGACTTGTTAGAGATTCGACTGAATGTTCTTAATGAGGTTGTGGATCGATTTATTATTGTAGAAGCAAATCGAACCCATCAAGGCAAACCCAAGCCGATGAATCTTGAGGCCAATTGGGATCGGTTCAAAGCTTTTGAAAGTAAAATCACCTATTTAAAATTAGAAAAAGGCTATCCCACTTTTTTCACCCGATTTCGACCGGTGAAGACATGGGACATCGAGTACGTTCAGCGGGAATTGTTCTTCGAGGGGCTAAAGGATGCTGAAAATGAGGACAGAATAATTATTTCTGATTTAGACGAAATTCCAAATCCAAAAATGATTACGTCTAACCTTAATGAGGATGTTCCACTTGTATTTGTACAGAAATATTTCAGGTACTTTTTAAATGGTATTTGTCGGGACAAGACATGGCCAGGCCCGGTCATGTTGTCATACAAAAGACTCAAAGAAATAAATACCAAAATTGCCCGACTTCATCGGGATCCTAAATATGTGGAGAAGAAAAATCTAAAAGCAAAAGTAATTACCGACGGAGGATGGCACTTTACTACTATTGGGAATATTGAAAAAATCATTGCTAAAATCGAAGCTTTTGCTCATAATGAGTTCAATAAAGAAGAATTTAAAGACCCTAAGAAATTACAGAAATTAGTCAATGAAGGAGGAGATATTTTTGGTCAATCCTGGGATGTAGAATTTGAACGAATTAATGATTCATACCCTCAGTATCTCCTCGATAATCAAAACAGGTATAAACATCTCATAAAGGATACCGATTAGAAATCACTTCCAGATAAAACCAGGAAGCCGAAAAGCCCTCAAAGCTAGATTGATAACCTTAGTAAGGTAGTATGGGATTTTCTGAATGAACGTCTTACGAACAGCTGGATGTTCATAGCTTTTATTCCCTGAAACAATTTCTTTGGGAGCAACTATCTCTTCCTTTTCAAATACTACCATGCTATCATAAAAGTGAACTGAGTTTATTTTGCTTGTGTATTGATCAGGCCTGAAAGAAGACTGCCTGGAGTGAAATGCATTAATTGAATCAATTCTGCTTTTGCAATATTCAAGAAATGTACCTCTTCTCTTATAACCACCTCCAAATTTGAGCCAGTACGACGTATGTACATCCTCGCACAGATAAATGCCACCATTCTTTACATGACCATACATTTCTTCAAATGTCACAATTTGCTGCTGCATGGTATGACCACCATCATCCAAAATAATGTCAAGTGCAGGTAGTTTTGATTTAAGTTCACTAAGGAATTTTCTATCTGATTGAGATCCAATAAATATTTCAATTTGTTCTTCTTCAAGCTTTTTGCATTCCGGATTAATATCAATACCATAAATTTTCGCTTTTGTACCAAAATAGTCCTTCCACATCTGAAGACTCCCTCCATGAAAAACTCCTACTTCAAGGATGTTCACCGCCTTGCCTCTAAATGGAGCAAAATACCGCTCGTAAACCGGAAAATAGTGTTCCCACTTAGTCATTAACCGATCTTCATTTTTATCAAAGTACTCTTTTAGTCGACTCATTTCAAAAGCATTAATTTTGGGTTACTAAAATATTCTATCACGGCCAATCAAAATAATATTGGGCATAAATACTGATCATTCGTTTTAAAACCTTGCAAAATGTTAAAAAGTATTTCTGTAGTCCTACCCAATTATAATGGCCAACATCTGCTGGAAGAAAATATCCCCTTATTATGCAAGGCCCTTTTGGGAATAGAAGATACTGAAATCATCATTGCGGATGATGCCTCTACTGATGATTCCATAAAATTTATCAAAAAGAAATATCCCGACATCATCTTAGTAACTCACAAAAGAAACCAGGGATTTTCTAAAAACATCAATTCAGCCATCAAAAAGGCTTCTAAAGAGCTTGTATTATTACTCAACACAGATGTATTACTCACTGAAAACTATTTTGAGCACCTCCTTCCCTATTTTGAGGATGGAGATACCTTCGGGGTGATGGGAATGGTTAAAGGAATTGATGAGGGTGAAATACAGGATGCAGCAAAATATCCAACCATTGGCATGACATCTATTAGGGCAAACATTAACTATTTACCATCAGAAGAATTCAATAATAAAATACCAACGCTATTTCTTTCTGGCGGTTGGTCTTTAGTTGATCGATTGAAGCTTGAAGAATTAGGTGGGTTTGATGAGATCTATAGTCCGTTTTATGGAGAAGACGTGGATCTAAGTTTGAGGGCATGGAGATTAGGTTACCAATCTTACTTTGAGCCAAAAGCCATCTGCCAACATCCCAGCTCAACAACAATCAAAAAAATTAAAAAATCCAAAGTAAAAGTAATTGCCAAACGAAATAAAATGCTCCTCCATTTTATTCATTTAAGCAATATCCATATGTTCCTGTACCTTTTAGTGCTGACTATCAAGATACCATTCAGACTGGTTGTTTTAGATACTAACTACGTAAAAGCGTTTATACGATTTCTGACACTCCTTCCAAGAGCAAAGGCTTCGAAACGATGGCTATCCCGGTTACAAAAATCCAGGAATTCCCGCCTAAGCTTAAATGATATTAAGCTTAAAATTCTTGGGGATATTGGAAATGTTGAAATTAAAAAATTCTGAAAATTCATCAGCTGACAACCTTTTTAAAAAATTACATGTATATACACATAAATAATTCATTAATTGTATGAAAAAGGTAAAGCAGATTCTCTATGGTCAAATGGTAGACATGGGTGGTTTTCCTGTAAGGCAACCCATCCCTACACAAAATGTAGAGCAATTAGATCCATATCTATTATTGCACCATGCCAGAATTGTAATAAAACCAGATACAGATTATAAGAATGCAGGTGTCGGTCCTCATCCACATCGTGGGTTTTCACCGGTTACATTTGTGTTTGAAGGCAGTGTTCATCACAGAGACTCCAGGGGTAATAGTGGAATTGTCTTAGAGGGAGGTGTACAGTGGATGAATGCTGGTATGGGTATCATTCATAGTGAAAGACCAGCAAAGGAGTTGGCTACAAAAGGTGGTCACCAGGAAATCATTCAACTATGGGTCAACACTCCGGCTGCATACAAAATGGATCAACCCTATTATATAGCTGTACAAAAAGAGGTCATGCCCCATATCACTCCTGATAAAGGCGATGGATATATACAATTGGTATCAGGTGAAATGAAAGGTGAAAAAGGAAAAGTAAATAGCCCGCTGCCCCTACTCGCTGTTATGGGAGAATTAAAAAAGGAAGCAGCACATTCCTTTCAGGTTCCCGCAGAAAGAAACACGCTGCTTTATTTATTGAATGGAGAATTATCTATTAGTGGTCACGGACTTGTTGAAAGACACAATCTAGTTGTATTTGAAAAGGAAGGTTCTGATTTTACTGTTAAAGCAAGGAAAGATACCAGGTTTCTTCTGTTATCAGGAGAAACCATCAATGAGCCACTGGCTACACATGGACCATTTGTGATGAACAACCAAACACAAATAATGGAAGCTATGCGTGACTACCAGCAAGGAAAGATGGGTATACTTATTGAGGAGTTTTAGGTATCAGCAGCTAAGGTCTTATAACAAATACAGATAAGATATTTTTTATGGAAAGTATGGTATGTACTTAAATAGTGAGAAAATTTGCTTGAATAGTGTTAATCGACAGATGATTTATTCCGAATCCTATTTGCATGATTTTCCCAGAATTGAATATCTTTCTCCATGTATTCTTTTTTACTATAAGTCCGGGTTTTTACATTTTTGATCCCCCGATCAATCTCGGCTAATGCAGCATCGTACTTGTGGAGTTTTTCCAATATTTGGATCTTGAGAATTCTTGCCCATGAATTATTATCCAGCGCCACAGCTTTATCTGCAAGTTCAATAGCATCATAGAGATTCGTATTCTGCACTACCATATATTCAGCTGCCAGTGCATATTGATTAGGATCATCGCTCTCACCTTTCAGTAACTCTTTGTAAACAGCTAACTGCACATCTTCATCAATGGTTGTGTTCACTTTAAAGGTAATCTGAGTATTGGTCCATGACAGGTAGATCATTGCATCGTTGGGAATTACATCAATGTCAAAAGTTAAGCTTTCATAAAATCGGTCTGTTTCTATTGGTTTCACTAAGAACCGTATTACATCTTTTGCTTCGTTATAACCATATGTCCCGTATAAGGTAGTATCTGAATTCAAAATTACTACCCACTCGTCCTCCCCCGGAATCGTAAATAATGAATATTTTCCTGCCTCGACGTTTTCATTACCCACCTTTACCGGCTGATCAAAACTGATTTTGGTACAATACCCTGCACCTGTTCTCCATAGTTCATCGTAGGAAACCAGACTTCCAAATATCTCGCGAGCTCTGGCTGCCGGTCTTTCGTATTCAATGGTTACATAGGTATTTCCCACCCATTGAGTTAGGGTACCTCTGGGGCTAAGTACAGGAAAAATAATTTGAGCAGATGAAAAACTTGCAAGAAGGAGCAAACCGAAAAAGATAGCAAGTTTGGATTTCATCATTTGAAAATGAGCTTTATAAAGATTATCAACAACAATTAATAAAAATTGTTATCAAATATAATACTATCCTTAATTAGATATCAAAACTTGCCAGTACAGCAAAAAACATCTGAATTGGTACAATACGAACAATTTCTAATTGTCTTTCGTAATCTGCAATGAAAAAAGGCGGATAATCATCCGCCTTTCAATGTGTTCATAGAAAGTATTTATCAATACCTGTAGTGATCAGGTTTATATGGCCCTTTAACATCAACGCCTATATAATCAGCCTGATCCTTTGATAATTCTTCCAACTCTACCCCAATTTTCTCCAGGTGGAGTGCTGCTACTTTTTCATCAAGGTGTTTTGGTAACATAAAAACACCAGGCTCATAATTTTCTGAATTAGTCCACAACTCAATTTGAGCAAGTGTCTGATTGGTGAATGAGTTTGACATAACAAAGGATGGATGTCCTGTGGCGCACCCAAGATTTACCAATCGGCCTTCAGCCAAAAGAATAATCTCATTTCCCTCAACATTATATAAATCAACCTGTGGCTTAATCTCTACTTTAGAACTACCATAGTTTTTATTTAACCAGGCAACATCAATTTCATTATCAAAGTGACCGATGTTACACACAATCGTCTTATCATGCATTAATTTGAAATGATCTCCAGAGATTATGTCTTTATTTCCAGTCGCCGTAACTATTATGTCTGCTCTTGGAATTGCTGAAGTCATCTTCTTTACTTCGAAACCATCCATTGCGGCTTGTAAGGCACAAATTGGATCTATTTCAGTAACAATCACCCGAACCCCTGCACCTCTAAGCGAAGCAGCTGATCCTTTACCTACGTCTCCATATCCGGCAACCACAGCCACTTTTCCAGCAAGCATGACATCAGTAGCTCTTCGAATAGCATCCACTAATGACTCCTTACAACCATACTTGTTATCAAATTTGGATTTTGTAACTGAGTCATTGACATTGATGGCTGGCATTGGTAGCGTACCTTTTTTCATTCTCTCATAAAGTCTATGCACACCTGTGGTAGTTTCTTCAGAAAGCCCCTTAATATCTTTTACAAGTTCCGGATACTTATCTAAAACCATATTGGTCAAGTCTCCACCATCATCCAAGATCATATTTAATGGCTTTCCACCTTCAAATGCAAAAAGGGTCTGCTCGATACACCAGTCAAACTCTTCTTCATTCATTCCCTTCCATGCATATACTGGAATTCCCTTATCTGCAATTGCTGCTGCAGCATGGTCCTGTGTAGAGAAAATATTACACGACGACCAGGAAACTTCAGCTCCTAAATCAATAAGTGTTTCTATTAGAACAGCTGTTTGAACTGTCATGTGAAGACAGCCTGCAATTCTTGCTCCTTTAAGAATTTTTGAGGGTCCAAATTCTTCTCTTAAGGACATCAAGCCTGGCATTTCTGCTTCAGCCAATCGGATTTCATTTCTTCCCCAACCTGAGAGGTTGATATCTTTAACTTTGTAGTTAACCTTTTCTTCTATCATTGAATATATTATTAGATGCGCAAAATTTCGGACTGCAAATGTAGTTAATCAAGAGATTATTAGAAATTCTCCTTCAACCGATAAATTCAACTTCTTTGGTTCTGAAATGTTTGATTGTACCCTGACAATTTAAAACCAGATGCCCATGTCCATTTATTCCAACGAGGACAGCTTCAAATTCTCCTTCCTTACTTCTATATGAATGGCGTTCACCTCGCCAGTATAAGACATCATGATACAATCTTAATATTTTACTCTTCTCACCTGATTCCAGCATTTGATAGAAATTCTCAAACTCCAATGAGAATTGCTCAAGCAACTGCATCAGATCGAATGATTTGTTTGCTTCAATTTTTAAAGATGTGGCACTGTTTAAAGGAAAATGTGATTGATTGATATTGATTCCTATTCCTACAATCGCATTTTCAAAATGACTACTAATTGCCGTTTCCATCAGAATACCGGAGATTTTTTTATCCCCAACAAAAACATCATTGGGCCATTTTAGTGTGCAGATAAGCTCAGGCAAAGTTTTAGTGACCAATTTAGCTACCCCCAGCCCAGCAATAATATTAATCAAGTAAGCATCTCCTACTCCTAAAAAAGTGGGTTTAAGCAAAAAAGAGAACAGTAAGTTTTTACCCCGCTCGCTAGACCAACTGTTACCACGCTGCCCTTTACCCTGGGATTGGTAATCTGTCATGACAACATCTCCATGACTTGTTTGTTGTTTAGTCATAAGGTGCGCGAGGTAATCATTCGTAGAATGACATTCTGGCAGGGAAGTGATACTTTTCCCAAGAAAACGTGTTTTGGCAAAGTTTTTATGCAACTTAAATGCGTACTTTTGATGTCAAAAATAGAAAACCCATGGTGAATGCAGAAAAATAAAATTCGTGATGTAGATGCTGAAGCTTTAAGTGAGTTTGTTGTGCAGGGTATGTTAGAAAAAAAAGCATCAGATGTTGTGGTGTTGGATTTAAGAGACATTAAGCATGCAGTAGCCGACTATTTCATTATTTGTTCCGGATCTTCTGATACTCAAATTGATGCTATTTCAGAGTCAATTGAGGATCAGGTTTTCAAGTTATCAAAAGAATGGCCCTGGAAAGTTGAAGGAAAACACAATAAAGAATGGGTGTTAATCGACTATGTAAATGTAGTCGCTCATGTCTTTAATAAAGATAAAAGAGCATTTTATGGGTTAGAAGACTTATGGGGAGATGCAAAAATGTCAAAAATCCCTGCGTAGAACTAAAATAATCCTCAAACGTTGTTAAGTAGTTATTCAAAATTAGAAGATAAATAACCAATGGCCGAAATTCCGAGACCAAAAAAGCCGCTAGGCAAACCGAATAAACCCAATTACCAGATGATTGTCATCGTTTCACTCATTGCGGTGGTCATCGGGTTTACCTATTTCAGTAACTCCAATGCTGCAAAGCCAATTAGTGAAAGAGAATTCAATGAAATGATTCTCGCTAATGATGTTGAGAAAGTAGTATTGGTCAGAGGGCAAAATTTTGTAGAAGTAACCCTAAAAGAAGAGGCGCTTCAAAAGACGAAATATAAAATTGACATCGATCAGAATAGCTTTTCTGGTGTCAACAATGGGCCACATTATAAACGTCAGATTGTTAATGAAACCATTTTCAATGATGAGTTTAACGAGTTAATGCAAGAAGTACCTGAAGATCAAAGAATTGGGTATGAAGTAGAATCACGTAGTGATTTCACTTCTATATTCTTTCAATGGGGTTTTCTCTTCCTGATTATTTTTGGATTTTGGTTTTTGATGAGGAGAATGTCAGGCGGTGGTGGACCTGGAGGTCAGATCTTCAATATCGGCAAGTCCAAAGCAGCTCTATTTGATGCAGAAAATAAAGTTAAAATCACATTTTCTGATGCCGCTGGTTTGGAAGAAGCCAAAGAAGAGATAAAAGAAATTGTTGAATTTCTTAAAAACCCTTCGAAGTTCACAAAACTTGGAGGAAAAATTCCCAAAGGTGCCTTACTAGTAGGCCCTCCCGGCACTGGAAAAACCTTGCTCGCAAAAGCTGTAGCCGGCGAAGCCGGAGTTCCATTCTTTACACTCTCAGGTTCTGACTTCGTTGAAATGTTTGTGGGTGTTGGTGCAGCTCGGGTTAGAGACCTATTTAAGCAAGCCAAAGAGAAAGCACCGTGTATTGTCTTTATTGATGAAATCGATGCAATAGGTCGAACAAGAGGAAAAGGTCAAATGCCAGGTTCTAATGATGAACGTGAGAACACATTGAACTCCTTATTAGTTGAAATGGATGGTTTTTCTACTGATTCAGGGGTTATCATTTTAGCCGCGACAAACAGACCAGATGTCCTCGATTCAGCACTTTTGAGACCCGGTAGGTTTGATCGTCAAATAAGCATTGACAAGCCAGACATCATTGGGAGGGAAGCAATCTTCAAAGTGCACCTCAAGCCAATCAAAACAAAAAATAATGTGAATCCCAAACATTTAGCAGCTCAAACTCCTGGTTTTGCAGGAGCTGAAATTGCCAATGTGTGTAACGAAGCAGCACTAATTGCAGCCAGAAGAAATAAGAAAGAGGTAGAAATGATAGACTTTCAAGACGCTGTTGATCGGGTGATTGGTGGTCTCGAAAAGAAAAATAAAATCATTTCTCCTGAAGAAAAGAAAATTGTCGCCTATCATGAGGCAGGACATGCTGTTGCTGGATGGTTTCTGGAACATGCAGACCCTTTGGTCAAAGTAAGTATTGTGCCTCGGGGAATCGCTGCACTTGGTTACGCTCAATACTTACCTAAAGAGCAATTCCTATACCAAACAGAACAGTTATTTGATGAAATGTGTATGGCGTTAGGCGGAAGAGCTGCAGAAGAAATAATTTTTGGCAAAATATCTACTGGGGCCTTAAGCGACCTCGAAAGAATTACCAAAATGGCCTATAGCATTGTTACAGTCTATGGTATGAATGATAAGATCGGGAATGTGTCTTTTTATGATAGCAAACAATCAGATTATAATTTCACAAAACCATATTCAGATGCTACGGCAGAGCTCATTGATAATGAAGTGAAAAGCCTAATTGACAAAGCATATGTCAGGACCAAAAAGCTTCTGAAAGACAAAGTCAAAGAGCTGGAGATAATAGCACAAAAGCTTTTAGAGAAAGAAATAATCTTTCAAAACGATCTGGAAAAACTTATTGGTAAACGACCGTTTGAAAATCAAACGCATTACCAGCAGTTTACAAATGAAAGCGATGAGGAAAAGGCTCCAGCTAAAAAGAAGACTAGTGGAGCTAAAGCTAAAACTGCCACCAAGAAAAAGGTAACTGCTAAAAGCAAAACTAGCGCAAGCAATGGGTCCGCATCCAAAGTAAAACCAAAATCTAAGTCAGATGTAGCAGCCAAATCATCTGAATAAATGATTAATGCATTAAATTGAGGAGCTGATTCAGCTCCTTTTTTTATGTTTCATGGATAAAAGTTTTCATCATCTTCCAAAAGGTAAAAAAATTTATTTTGCCAGTGACTTCCACCTGGGCACAAGGCCTAAGGAAGAAAGTCTGATGCGGGAAAAGAAGATCATTAGGTGGTTGAATCAGGCAGAAAAAGATGCTGCTGCTATTTTCTTACTTGGGGACATTTTTGATTTTTGGTTTGAATATAAACGTGCTATTCCAAAAGGATTTATTCGACTTCAGGGAAAACTTGCTGACCTAATAGATAAGAAAATCCCAGTCATCATTTTTACTGGAAATCATGATCTCTGGATGTTTGACTATTTCACTGAGGAACTAAATATTCCTGTTTATAAAGACCCAAAAGAATTTATCATCAATGATCAAATATTTCTTATTGGTCACGGAGATGGACTTGGCCCGGGAGATCATTTTTATAAATTCTTGAAAAATATCTTTCAAAATAAACTTGCTCAATGGCTTTTTCGCTGGGTTCATCCTGACCTTGGAATAAAGCTGGCTCATGCCTGGTCCAAAGGAAGTCGCATTTCCAATGATGAAAAGGGAAATGAGTTTCGGGGGGAAGATGAATGGCTTTGGGATTACTGCAAAGAGGTTGAAAAAGAAACGCATCATGACTATTATATATTCGGGCATAGACATCTGCCACTTGATTTAAAAATCAACAAAAATGCCCGGTATATAAACCTGGCCGAATGGGTTAACTATAGCCACTATGCAGTATTTGATGGAAATAAAACAACACTTCAGACTTTCGAGGCTTAAGATTGCTCTTTTAAGCTTCTTTTATTTAAGCCTTTTTCATGCTCAGAGTCAGGTTTGGGAGGAAGAGGACAGCATAAGTGTGCCATACCAAATTGCTTCATTTGCCATTGATCAGGAAGGTAAAATCTACCTGGGAAGTGTAGAGGGAGACATCTACAGGTATGATGAAAATGGAAAAGAGGATAAGTTGTTTTCAGGAATTAATTATTCCAAAGCTTCCATTATTGAGCCATGGAATAGACTGAAGCTATTTATTTTTTATAGAGAAAACCAGCTAATCGTCTACATGGACCGCTTCATTACCTCACCAACTGAATACTTGCTGAATGAGCTTAACGTTGGGTTTGTCAATCTGGCTACTCCTGGAGTAGACAATAGTTTCTGGCTCGTGGAATCAAGCTTTAATGAGCTCAGGAAATACAAGGAAAAGGAGCTAATTTTCAATACCCCTCTTAAAAATATCGATACAAGGGAAGCTACTCATATCAGGGCTTATCAAAACCTGCTAATCCTGCTCAACCCCCAATTTGGATTCTATTTCTTCGATCAATTCGGAAATAGCCTAACAGAACTTCCATTAAAGGGTTGTGAATATTTCCACATCTCAAATGGTACTGTCTTAACGTATAATGGAAATGAGGTGATCTCCTTTGACCCTAATCAGCCATTTCAAATGCAAAAAGCAAAAGCTCCAGAAGGAAATTACAAAGGTGTTCTGAAAATGGATAAATCCTACTATTTCATACTTCAGCAAGGAATAGTAAAGTATTCACTCAATTGACAAATAGTATGTCCACTGCAACATAAAAAAAGGTCCAGACATGGACGTGTCTGAACCTAAAGGTCAAAAACTCAAAATAAAAGGACTAATAGAGTATCAAATATAACATTTCCAGAGATAAATAAAAGTAAAATGTAACAAATATCTCTTTTCCTCGTTAATAGTATTACTATCATCTTAAATAGTTCACCTAGCTATACATGGCAGTACTACAATTGCAATTGAATGGTAACCTATCTACAAAGGATCCACAATCCACTGAGCTAGGTAAAAAAATCATTAAACATAGTATTATACTGATTGATGAGTTGGGTTTTGAAGGTCTTACGTTCAAAAAACTCTCTATCGATATTGAATCAACTGAAGCATCTATATATCGATATTTTGAAAATAAGCACCGCCTTCTGGTGTATTTAATCAGTTGGTACTGGGCATGGCTGGACTATCGAATTGAATTTGAAACTCATCATTTGACAGACCCCAGACAGAAGCTTGACCAGGCAATTAAACTAATCACTAAAAAGAAAATACAAGATGATGCCTTCCCTGACATTGATGAAGAAGCATTATCACGTATTGTAATCTCAGAATCTGATAAAGTATATCTCACTAAACAGGTGGATGAGAACAATAGAGAAGGTCTTTTCAGGGGGTATAAGTCATTATGTAAAAAAATTGCCTTATTCGTTAAAGAAATTAATCCTGAATATTTGTACCCTCATGCACTTGTATCTACAGTACTTGAGAATGCGAATCAACAAATATTTTTTGCAGAACACCTACCTTCGCTCACAGAATTAAATGAATTTGGTGATCCCTTTACCAGCAATTACCACTTTATGAAGCAAATGATTTTTAGTACAATCAATGTAAAAGATTATGAATAATAATCAAATAATCAAAATAATACAGGAATGTGCTACCCTACTTAAGGTTGATCTAGACAGTGAATCTTACACAGGTGAAAATGATTTCCTTCGTGAGTACGATAACCAGGAACTCACAGAGTTTATACGCGATCTAGTGGAATCCAGCAGCAACTCTGGGATGATCATGCTGGAGAAGCATCTCGTAGAAAGTCGCTTCAAAGAGTTTATGAAGGCCCACGCCTCTCCTGTTATTGTCTTTGATAAGGACAATGAATTATCACCTGTCATCATTCAATTGAAAAAAGGGAATTTTGAGATTGTAAAGGTTAGGAAAGATGAGATTGAGAGATGGACAGCAAAGGACTTGAATTGGCTAAATCTGGCATGTACTGAAGATTTAGAGGTTATTTTCTTATCTGCCTTCGATTACCAAAGCTTAGTAAGTGATGAAAATGAAGCTGGTCAGGCAAAGCACATTTCCCCGCTAAAAAGACTATTTAAACTTCTGGCCGCAGAAAAGAAAGATATATTTTATGTCTATATCTATGCCGCACTCATTGGCCTGCTAAGTCTGAGTTTACCATTAGGCATTCAAGCTGCCGTTGAATTGATCAGTGGTGGTGTTGTGTTTAGCTCAGTTTACGTGCTCATTGCCTTTATAATTGTTGCTGTACTAGGTACAGGTGTACTTCAGGTTTTTCAAATAACGATTGTGGAGTACCTCCAACGGCGAGTATTTACCAAGGCTGCTTTTGAATTCGCCTTTCGAGTACCCAGAATACAAATGGAATCGGTACTCAATCTACATATGCCTGAATTGATGAATAGGTTTTTCGATGTATTAACTTTACAAAAAGGCCTCCCGAAATTATTGATTGACCTTTCTACAGGAGCCATTCAAATATTCTTTGGCTTGTTACTATTATCTTTCTATCATCCATTTTTTGTATTCTTTGGCGTTATTCTTTTGGCCATTCTATTCACCATCTTTTATCTGACCGGCCCTAAAGGACTAGCTTCATCAATTACAGAATCAAAATATAAATACAAGGTGGTTTATTGGTTGGAAGAAATGGCCAGAACGCTTTACTCATTCAAGCTTTCTGGGAATACAACTTTACCCATTAAAAAAACGGACTACAATGTCAACAATTACTTAAAAAACAGAAGTATACATTTCAAAGTGCTGATCAGCCAGTATAGTTACGTGCTTCTTTTTAAAGCCATTGTGACCGGTGGACTTTTGATCATTGGTACCATGCTTGTGGTAAACAGAGAGATCACGCTTGGGCAATTCGTTGCTGCTGAAGTTATCATTATTCTCATATTGAATTCCGTTGAAAAAATCATCATGTACATGGACGTTGTATATGATATGCTTACGGCAGTGGATAAGATAGCCCATGTCACAGACCTACCCATAGAACCTACGGGAGGCATAGACATTCCAAAATCTCAAATTAAAACCGAAGGACTAAGTGTGGAGCTTAAAAAACTGAACTACACATATCCTGGAAATAAAAAAGCTTCTATAAAAAATATTAATCTAAAAATATTACCAGGCGAAAGGGTCTGTATTTCCGGTGGCAGTGCATCAGGCAAGACTACCTTGACAAACACAATCGCTGGAATTCATACCAACTATGAGGGTATTGTAACTTACAATCGTTATAATCTAAGAGATCTTGATCGAACATATCTTAGGGACATGATTGGGAAAAATGTTTCTCAGGAAGATATTTTTGAAGGGACTTTATTGGAAAACATCCTGGTGGGAAAACCATTTTCAAATATCGAAAACGCTATTAGCGCTATAGATAGGGTCGGGCTTCAGGATGAAATATATGCAATGCCCAAAGGCTACAATACGCAAGTTCTTAGTGCTGGAAAAGGGTACAGTAGCTCATTCGTCAACAAAATTATCCTTGCCCGTTGCTTAGCTAAAAACCCGGCATTATTAATACTGAATGATTTTTTCGGAGATTTTCAAAAGCATGACAGGTTGAAACTAATTGAAATGCTAATTAATCCATCCAATAAATGGACATTGGTTGTTGTTTCTAATGACCCACTAGTCATGTCTTCGGTGGATCGAGTGATATACATGGAAGATGGAGGAATTCTTATGGATGATACCTTTGATGCTTTGATTAAAAATGAAAACATTGTAAAAAATATCTATTAGCATGCTTAAGATATCGGATCAAATAGATATGCCTGAACTTGACGAAGGAGAGTTCTATTCTTTAAGAACCCTCAAAACCCCAGGCATGGGTCGTCAGTTAGCAAAAGTACTTCTTGTAATTATTGGAATTACTTTTATCAGCTTATTCCTGCCCTGGCAGCAAAACATAAGGGGTACAGGAACACTTACTGCGCTACAACCTGAAAACAGGCCCCAGACGATTGAAACAACCATAGCCGGACGAATTATAGCCTGGAAAGTACAGGAAGGTCAGTACGTCAATTTTGGTGACACCATACTATCGCTCTCAGAAGTAAAGGATAAATATTTTGATCCCCTGCTGTTGGAAAGACTGACTGCTCAGATTGAAGCCAAGAAAAGTGGACTAGAAGCCAAAGCGTCCAAGCAGCTAGCACTCAACAATCAAATAATTGCCCTGAGGCAGGGTAAAGATTTAAAACTGCAACAAGCAGAAAACAAACTCAAACAAGCTGAATTTAAGTTGTTAAGTGATAGTGCTGCTTATGAAGCAGAAAAAATTCGATATTCAAATGCTGAAAACACATTTAATCGAAATAAAAGCAGATATGAAGCAGGTAATATTTCTTTGACAAAATTTCAGGAACTTGAATCCAAGTTTCAGGAAGGGTATTCGAAGGTAGTTTCCGCTGAGAATAAATGGTTGCAGAGCAAAGCAGAATTAATCAATACCAAAGTGAACCTTTCTTCCATAGAAGCAGATTATCAGGACAAAATCAGTAAAAGTCAATCAGACCTTGCCGCAACAATTGCCGACTTATATGACACCAAAGGATCTCTTGCAAAAATGCAAAATGAGTACGCTAACATGGAAATCAGAAATGATCAATACCAGATCATTGCACCACAATCCGGTTATCTGGTCAGGGCATTAAAGGCCGGGATAGGCGAAACAATTAAAGAGGGAGAAGCTGTTGCTACAATTATGCCGGAGACATCTGATAAAGCAGCAGAAATGTTCGTAAAAGCCATGGACCTACCATTCATCTCTACTGGAAGGGAAACCAGGATTGAATTTGATGGATGGCCAGCATTGCAGTTTTCAGGATGGCCAAATGTCTCCGTCGGAACTTTTGGTGGTATCGTAAAAGTCATCGACCGGGTAGAGAGTAAACCTGGCTATTTTAGAATTCTCGTAACCGAAAACCCAGATGATGAGCCATGGCCAGAGGCACTCAGGATGGGCTCGGGAATTAAAGGATGGGTAATGCTGGATGATGTTCCTGTCTGGTTCGAACTTTGGCGTCAACTGAACGGATTCCCGCCAAGCATTTATGAAAATGGTGAAGTAAAAGAAGCGATCAAAAAATGAGGCATCTTATCATTTTTGTTTTTGCGTTCTCGCTATACAGTGGAGTGGCTCAGGACAATCCTGAATACCAATCTGATACCGTATACCTTTCACTTAAGGATATCATTGAGCAAGCGAAAGTTTATCACCCAATTATTAAGCAAGCAAATTTACAGGATCGATTTGCTGAAGCTCAACTTACCAATGCCAAAGGCACGCTCGATCCCAAAATTGAGTCTGGCTATCAACTAAAAGAATTTAAAGGAACTGAGTATTACAACAAATTCTATAATGCATTGAAAATACCAGTTTGGTTCCCCATAGATCCTAAAATAGAAGCTTATAGAAACACAGGTGAATTCCTTGCTGACGAAAACTTTGTTAGTTCGAGTACAGATTTCTGGCAATTCACAGCAGGAGTCAGCCTGCCCCTTGGAAAAGGATTATTTATCGATGAAAGAAGATCCTTGATTAAGCAAGCAAAACTATATGGGGACATTGCCGAATCAGAAAAAATCAAACTTACTAATAAAGTCCTACTAAACATTGTGAAGAGCTACTGGGAGTGGTATTACGCTTATGAACAGTACGAACTACTTGTACAGAGTTCAACGATAGCTGATGAATTGTTCAGAAGGGTAAAACTTGATTATGATTTTGGAGAAGCTGCTGTTGTTGACACTATTCAAGCAAAAATCACCTACCAAAATCGAATGGCAGACCTTACAAATACAAAAGTAGCCCTAACGAATGCTCGACTTGGTTTGTCCATACATTTGTGGGCTGAAAATGATACGCCGCTAGAAATAAACGATTTAACAATTCCGCTAAATCAGGAAGAAATCTGGGTAGTTCCCTCCGACTCTTCAATTAGCAAAATTGTAAATTGGGCCATGGAGAATCATCCGGAGATTCAAAAACTTCAAACCAAACAAGAGCAGCTAAAGGTTGAAGAGCGGTGGAATAAGGAGAGTTTAAAACCCGAATTAAGCATTAGCTATTCATTGATTGACGCACCGGTAAACTATAATGGATTTGAATCCCCTCAGTTTACAGATAACTATAAGCTTGGAATGGATTTTTCCTTCCCAATCTTTTTAAGGAAGGAACGAGGAAAACTACAGAAAACACGTATCTATCAAGAAAGCACAGCATTTGATATTCTACAGACGCAACAAAAAGTAACTGCAGATATTTATTCTTCCTATGCAGAGCTTATCGCCAGTAAACAGCTCTCCCTACAGTATCAGGAATTAGCTGCTAACTATGATCGATTGCTCCAGGCTGAATTATTCAACATTGAAAATGGCGAGAGTGATCTTTTCAAATTGAACATCCAACAAGACAAATTCATTGAATCACAGATCAAGTACCTAAAAGCATTGGTAAATTTTGAAAAGCTAAAAGCACAGCTTCCTTATGCATCAGGATTACCCAACCTATCGTATATGAAATTGTACGAATAGGGAACCCGTTAATATAAAGTCACAAAACCTATAAATATTATTTCTCTGGTAAACTGTCAATAGTTACTATAAGCCTTATAAATATCCACAAATGCTACCTCCACTGCATTCATTTTGATGCATATGAGGTAGTTGGATAAATAGAGAAAACACCAATCCATCTATGTAAAAAGAAATAGCTAACTTCATCAAAAAGTTAAATTTTGCGCTATTTATTCATTGTCCAGGGTGAAGGTAGAGGCCATATGACACAGGCCATCTCAATGAGTCAAATTCTACAGGAAGCTGGTCATGAAGTTTGTCGTGTATTGGTGGGGAAAAGTGAAAGAAGAAAAATTCCTCAATTTTTCATCGATAAGATACAGGCGGATATTGAGCTCCTGGAAAGTCCAAATTTTGTGACAGATAAAGATCAAAAATCTGTCAAACCACTTAAAACAATTATTCATGCAGTCATCGGGAGTAAGAAATATTTCAACTCCCTAAATAGAATCCATGAAATAGTGGAGGATCTAAAGCCAGATGTGATCATTAATTTTTACGATTTTCTTGGGGGTATTTATAACTTTCTAAAAAGACCTCCCGTAAAATTTTTTTGTATAGCTCACCAGTTTCTCATTGATCATCCTGCTTTTGATTTTCCTCCAAACAGAAAAGTTGAAAAAGCTTCCCTACAGATGGGAAATAAAATTGCCAGTCTTGGAGCTGACGTATTACTTGCGCTTTCGTTTCAACCCCTTGAAGATGTCAAAGAGAAAAAATTGTATGTCGTTCCTCCTCTTTTGAGAAAAGAGGTCACAAAACTAATCCCAGAAAACAAGGGGCACCTTTTGGTATACCTGTTAAATGCTGGTTATTCAGTTGAAGTTAACCAGTTTCATGAGAAATACCCCAAAGAGACGTTGCATTGCTTTTGGGATAAGAAAGATGAAAAAGCCGAACTGAAATTAGATGAACACCTAACCTATCATCAATTGGATGATAAGAAATTCATCGAAAAGATGGCTTCATCCAAGGGTTATGTCACTACTGCCGGGTTTGAATCTGTTTGTGAAGCGATGTATCTGGGAAAACCAGTATTAATGGTACCGGTAAAGGGTCATTATGAGCAGGCATGTAATGCCATCGATGCTAAAAAAGCAGGAGCAGGGATTTATAGCCCAACTTTTGAAATAGATAAGCTAATTGAATATCTTCCGTCCTATAAAGATGTATCCCCGTGGTTTAGAACATGGGCAGATCAAGCACCCAAAAAACTCCTTAAAATACTGACATAATGGCTCTTATTAGCAAAAAAAAGATCCCTTACAAGGTGAGTACTACCCTTCGATCCTATTTAAATAAATACGATCGGTTATTTGACATGCCCATTGAATATCACCACCTGCTTCGGTATGATAATTCCATACCACTATATGACCGTAAAGGAAATGATACCTTGTGGGAAACGGTCTTCTTTTCTCAGAGTGATATGGATGCTATTTACTTTGCCTTGAAAAAAATATATTCTATCATTAAGGCAGATGGTGATGTCAGCGTCATGGATCACCTCTTCATTGATCGGGTAGACCTGTGTGTCTATGGAAACACCCAACCTTTCAGGGTAAGGATTGTAAATAAGATCAATGACAATTTTGACTATTTCTATATCAAGCATGCAGACGCAAGCAGAATATATGGCTTAGAACTTGAGCATCTGTTATCGCCAAATAAGATTAGCTATTTTGTACATAAAGATACCCTGATTGAAGAACATATTATGGGTATTCCTGCCGAGCAGTTTATCAGGTCTCATCTCGATGACCCAAACCTAAATGAAATTAGATTCTCCAAAGAATTCGTCAAATTCAATGAGCGATGTTTTGTACGGCTATTGGGAGATATGCATTCCAGTAATTTTGTCGTTAACATCACGCCTGATTTTGAAGACATTGACTATCGATTTAGGGCCATCGATTTTGATCAGCAGTCTTATGAAGGAAGAAGATCCATATACCTCCCTCAATATTTTAAACAGAACAATCCAATTATTAAGATCGGTTTAAAGCATATGACGGTAGAAACGCAAAGGCAGTATCAGAGAGAGGAGCGAGCCTTGATGGCCAATCGTATCAAAGCTGAACGAATACGGATTGATAATCTTATCGAAGCCATGAACAAAGACGAGTTATCCAAAAGGAAGCATGTCTTGAACCTAAGGAAAGAATTGGCAGCCTATTATAAGGAAGACAGCTTCCTGAAATGTGAGAGCATGGGTATGCTTGTAAAAATGAGTTTAGAGATGTTAATCAAACATCCTGATTTTTATCGGGATTATTAATGGTATTAGAAAATATAAAATTTATATTTTCGTGGTTCACTTGTATTCATCATGAGAATTAGTTCACTAGCCAGAAAAATCAAGATAAAACCATCCGAGTTGATCACCTATTGTGAGGAAAATGGGATCGATTTAGAAAGTGGTGCCCATTCAAAGTTATCTGAGAACCAGGTAGAACAAGTATATCAGGCATATGCACCTGAATTCTTAAAGGTTGAAATTGCAAATGAAGAAGTAATTCAGGAAGAGCCGGTATCTAAGGTTGTAGTTGAGGTAAGTGAAGTAATTGAAGCTAAAGAGGAAGCCATTGTTGAACCGGCAGTTGATGAGCCTGAAGAAAAAATAGTTGAAGAATCACCTGAAGCGGAAGCTCCGGAACTGGATGAACCTGAAAAAGAAGAAAACGAGGAAGAAGAAATTGAGGTCATCAGGGCTCCTAAGATTACCCTTCCCGGATTGAAGGTAAAAGGAAAGATTGATTTACCTGAACCTAAAAAGCCTGAGACAATTTCCGAGAATGAAGAAACTGTAGAAAAGGAACGACCAAAGAAAAAAGTTGAAAATAATAGAACTAAGGGCAAGCAAAAAAGAAGCGATAACTATAACCCAGTCACTGCAGCACGTAAGAAAAGAGAAGAGCAAGAAGAAAAGGAAAGAATTGCTGAACTAAGACGCAAGAAGAAAGCCAAGGCAAAGTATTACTACCAAATGCAGGAGAAAATCGCAAAACAGAAAAAAGAAGCAGCGATAAACGCTGAAGAAGTTGAACCTAAGGAATCAAAGGTCGAAACTAAGCCAGGCAAGAAAAATGCACTTCAAAGATTTTGGGAGTGGTTTAATACCTGATGGAGTGGTTTAGCTGTATAAAACCTACAAACCTGAATGACTCCTATTGATTTTCAATAAGGGTTATTTTAAGTAAACGCCTATCGGGTTATTCATAGATACTTCTACGTGCTCATCAATCGTTGTACTGAGCTCATACCCCGTATAGTTAGATAAAATGGGGAATAGTTTATGACTCCTGTTAACCAAAACTGCCGTCTCCAGTTTTTTGATGTCAACTTCAAGTAATGCTTTCAAACTATGAGAAAATGTCCTTCCTGTATTTTGAACATCATCAATCAAAATAACAGATAGACCAATCAATTCCTCTAACTGGATATCAAGTTTGACTTCCTCTGCCAGTGGCCTTTGTTTATTGATATCTAGTCTGACAAGTTTGGTCTTCTGCCTGCCATTGATGGCTGTCAGCTCTTCATTGATTAAGCTGGCAAGTTTATATCCCTTTTCGTAGATGCCTACAATGGCCAATTCTTTCTCATCAAAATTTCTTTCATAGATTTCATAGGCGATCCTCTTGAGGATTTGTCTCACCTGAGATTCTGAGAGAATTTGATTTTGTCTTGTTGTCATGATATGGGAACAGGAATCACTTTACTGTCCTTGAAAGTAGAAAGGATTACCATTGATTGCAAACTATCTACAACCTCAATTTCACTTACTTTTTCGAGCATGAGATACTGGTAAGAAGAAATATCCTTTGCAATCACCCTTAAGATAAAGTCTCCACTTCCAGTGATGTGATGACACTCGATGACCTCAGGGATATTATTGATCTCATCGAGAAAGATGTCAATATTTTTTTTATTATGTCCTTTGAGTGTAACCTGAACAAAGGTATGTACGCCCAATCCAATTTTATCCGTATCCAATTGGGCATGATAGCTTTTAATAATTCCAGAGTTCTCTAACTTCTTTACCCTTTCTAATGTAGGGGCTGGAGATAAACCAATGTCTTTTGACAGCTGGGCGTTGGTTATTTTTGCGTTTGTTTGAAGAATCTCAAGTATTTTTCTATCGATTTCATCAAGCTTCAGACTTGCCAAATTCAGTTTCATACCCAAATTTTATTTGCTACAAAGGTAATAATTATTATAATTCTTTCGATTTTGGCAGGGGAAACTCCATTTCGGAGCAATAAACTATTGGTCAGCGGCTACTTTGCTAGGTGGTTTTGTTACAGCTTGATAACTCTTGAGACGATAACCCGGTCATTATGATGGAATTTAACTACATATATGCCTGCATCAAGATCTCCTAGTTCCAGCACAAATTGGTTAAGGCCCTCATTCAGGTTATCATATTTTTTTTCTATCTCCAACTTACCTGCCATATCGTATAAATAAAGCGAAGCTGATCCCTCTTCCGCCAATATATACCTCAGATTTGTTTGTGTTGTTGCCGGATTTGGAAAGGGTGGTTCTGACATGACCTCCGGCTGTATCGCAATACAGGCTTCGTTATCAGCAATATTCAGATCTACAACCTCATAATCTGAGGTGATGGAGATGCAGAGGTAGGCTAAGCTATTTCCAATTTTCGGCACTGAGGTACCTAAGGTGATTACAGATTGTGATCCTGAATTGATTCGTTGAGACACTTTCTCTGCGATAGAAAATTCATTTTGAAGCTCAACGTTCACACCAATGGTTTCAATTGGCAGGTTGCTGCCATTTATCACATTCATGGCAATGTTGTAGGACTGTCCATTATCTAGCAACTCAATGTTTGTGATTTTCAAGTCAACCTCCGGAATATCAGCACTTATCACCATTTCAGCAGTGTCTGTACAGCCAAAACTGGTATAAGTAATTAACCTGACGGTCTTGAGGCCCACTGCATCAAACGTCAGTTCAGGGTTCACATTCGTTGTAATCAATTGGTCATTGACATACCATTCATTTACGCTCGCACCCAATGAGGTATTGGTAAAGCTTAAACTAAAGGGAGGAACGCCATAATCATTAGAAGATGTAAAGGCAGCAATGGGCTGCGGAAATATTTCAAATTCCTGATCCTTTTGTACGACACACCCATTGACTGTTTCTACCACTAAACTTACGGTATGACTACCCGCTGAGTAATCGCTAATTATAGCATCCAGTCCAGTGCCAATTGTTATTCCATCAATACTCCATCGTCGTGAGGCAATTGGATCACCTCCACTTGTTGAAATATCCTCAAGCACAATGTTTTCGTTTTCACAGTCCCCATCAATGGTAAAGTCTGGGATGGGCAGCTGCTGAATGGTAATCGTTCGATTTACGATCGATGTACACAACAAATTATTTGTAACTGTAAGCTCAACCTCAAAGTCACCTGGATTTATAAAAACATGGGCAGGATTTGTCTCTGTATAGGATGTACCATCGATGAGCCACGATCGGGATAAAACCGAAGTCGGATCTGTCAGATCACTAAAGAAAGTAGGTTCTCCAACGCATCCAACTTCTGTGGTAAAATCAACAGCTGGTAAAGATGAGACCGAAACGGACTCCGCTACCTCAGCCTGGCATCCTTCAGAAGATGACACCACCAGCTTCACGTCGTGACCGCCTGAAGAGGAAAAGGTAAGTAACGGTGACTGCTGCTGTGAGACCAAAACATCATCTATGTACCATTCCCAGGCCACAATGTCTGACTGTGCTACGGTGGACATGTCCTGAAAGGGAATTTCTGTATTTTCACAAAGGATGTTGTATTCAAAAACGGCCTGTGGTAAGGCATTTACTACCACCTCTTTTGCGATCACATTCGTGCAACCCAATGCATTGGTTATGCTCAATGAAGCTTGATAGGTTCCAGGATTTGCATACAAATGGGTAGGTGCTACTTCAATGCTTGTCATTCCATCCCCAAAGTCCCAGTGGATAGTTCCTGATTCAGATTGATTCGTGAACTGAACAGTTTCTCCATCACAAACAGGATCAGCTGTCCAGGCTACAATTGGAATATCAACGACCTGTATGGTATCGCTAAACTCAATGGATTGACACCCTGGAATTTGTGCATACACACTAATCACTTTTTCCCCCGGAGAAGAAAAGACCAATTCTGGTGAATTGGTTGTAATATCGGTAAGATCTGTGGCAGACCAAACATATTCCACCAATCCATCCCATGCGATATCATTGGTGAGGTTTGAAATGCTTACAGGTTCAGAGACACAGAAGGAGTCCTTGGGAACTGTAAAAACAGGAATGGGCGGCTCTGGATAGATGGTAATTTCTTGCTCCACAAAATTTTCACATCCTTCATCACTCTGCACACTTAACCGAACGGTATATGCCCCTTCTGATGGAAACTGATAGGTCGGATTAGGGTCAGCGCTGTCTTCGAGGCCATCAGCGTCGAAGTCCCAAGAGTAGTTGATGATGTTGCCTGAGAGATTGGTGGAGGTGAAGGTATTTGTACTTGAAATGCATTGATTGGGATCAACCGTGAAGGAGATGTCGGGGGCTTGTGTTGCAAGCACTACGATTGTGTCAACTAGATAGCTAGAAGTCCTGTTTTTATCAGTGGCTTTTAAAGAAATCAAATGCTCCCCTTGTTGGTTATATATAATCTCAGGTTCTGCTAATACAGAATACGGGATGCTTTCTCCACAAGATGACGAAAACAAAAAACTTGTAAGTATATCCCCATTAAAGCCATAAAACATGAAATTTCCCTTATAAAACCTTCCGTCAAAACTATATAACTGGGGTGTAGATAAGGATAATTCAGTAGGTGTTTGCGTCAAATCGTTCAGGTTAATGAGTGAAAGACCGCCATTAAAGTTGGCCACAAGCCCATAATAATGCCCAGAGCTCTGTTCAATTCGAATTTTAGATGGCCTGTTGAAACTATCAAATGCATAAGAATCTTGAATATTCGGCGCATTCATCAATGAATTCCCAAATGAAACTTTCAGCAAATTTGCGCCATCTAAAGATGTGAAATAGCCAATCCACTCGTTATCCTTATCTACAACAGAAAATCCAGCAATGTTTGTCAAAGCTGCCAAGGGAGCACTCACGATTGTGTCCGTAGGTGTATCTAGTATAGAAGTGGGATATCGAATACGCAACAATTTTTCATTTGATAAATCTGCTGCAAGGAGAATTACACCATCATTTGTTGAGTAAAATTGTGCGTCTCTAATTTGTATATTTCCTTGACCAAGTGTTCCTAAGGATTGTTCAGTTGGGGTATTTTGTAGGGAACTTCCAAAATCAAGTAGCGTTAAGCCGTAACCACTCTGACTACTCCCAATCAACCCATACCAGGAATTCCCCTCGTGATATAAAAATATTCCATCTGGTGATGATAAAGTAAGGCCTGTTACTTCTTCATACTCAGCAGCTATTCCGAGACTATCTCCAAACGTAACACGCCATAGCTTATCTGCTGAGCCATCCGTCGCAAAGCCATAATAATTGCCCATATCTTCGGCCAACCTAAACCCTCTAATCTGTGAAAGACTGGATATACTAGCTACATCTGATATCTCAGGTGAGTTCAAAAATTCCCCCCCACAAAAATCCCATTGATAGCTTAAAGCATTAGCTGTATTATTGATTAGTGATACTCGCTCATCTAAACATGCCGAGTCATTAGAAATAATAAAATCAACAGCCGGTTGTTGAGATTCTGCAATCATAACACTTTGGCTAATTGTGTCCTGACATCCCTGTTCTGTAATTACAAACAGATTTATGTCATAAGTATTTGGAAGTTGAAAAGTATAAGCAGCTTCTTGATCTATGGATGAATCTTGTCCATCAAAATCCCAAAGCCAACTTGTTACCTGATCGCCTGATAAAGTGTAATCCAATCCTTTAAAGTCAACTGGAATATTTTCGGTTCCTATTGAAGTGTCAAAACCTGCTAAAGGCTGGTCGTTCACATCAATTTGTTTTACAATGGTTGTTTCACAACCATCTGTGTTTGTAACTGTTAATGAGACATCATAGGTATCGGCGATAAAATATCGGTATACGGTATCTTCGTGGTTTGAAATACCGCCATCACCAAAATCCCAGTGATAACTCACTAAATTATTCCCAGTAGTAAGATTTGAAAATTTTATGGTATCCCCAAAGCAATTCTTCTCCCAATCAAAATCCACAGCCGGCCCTGTATTCAAATTGATCAACATTGTGGTAGTATCACTACATCCTGGAAGACTTGATGATAATTTGATCGTTTTTGAACCACTCTCAGAAAATGTAAATACAGTATCTACTTGTGATGAACTGCCTTCCCCGTTGAAATCCCAGTAATAACTTAGGGCTGTTCCATAACCAGTTTCATCTGTAGTATTTTCGAAACTTAAAGCTGTACCACTACATTGAGTACCTATTATATTAAATGAAGGTACGGGTGGAGGTGAATAAATCGTTATTTCCTTGCTTAACCAATTGGTACAACCATCTCCATTTTCCACAAGTAACGTAACCATGTAAGTACCCGGCGAAAACTGGTAAACTGTGTCAGGTTCAGCTGATGCCTCCAATGTATCCTCACCAAAAATCCATTGATAACTGTTAATGTCGCCAGACACATTACTTGAAATAAAAACATTTTCATTTGATGAACACCTGCTATCATCAATAGTGAAATCGATATCTGGTGACTGAGATGCACTAACCGTAACTGTATCCAGAGCATATGAAAAAGTCTGATTTTCATCAATTGCTTTCAATCCAATCACATGATTACCTGTTAGGTTATATTTTAATACTGGCTCAAAATCCTTCGAATATGAAAGATTCGAACCACAATCGGAATTATAACTTAGTCGAATTAAGTTCGACCCATTTATTCCATAGTAGTAGTAATTTCCATTATAGTACGTTCCAGCAACATCATTGAGTTGTGTGTTGGCGTGGCCCAAATCTTCTGGAATAGAGTCATTGCTAAGATTCTTTAAGTCAATTGTAAGTGTTGGATCACCTGAATCAAATTGATTTACTATGGCATAATAACGTCCATAATTATCAATTAAGTTAATTCTGGAAAGTCTATTTACAGTGGAAGGAAAATCACTATCACCATAAGAGTTTTCAAATGTGATATCGCTAGAGATTGTTGTACCAAAGTTTACTCTTACGATGTTTTTACTTGTCAAACCAACAACAAAAGCCAGCACATCACCCTGAAATTCAATTAAATCAAAGCCATTGGCAAGTGTCATCCCAGAAATGGATGAAGTGACTATCGTGTCTAGCGGAGTATTTAACAGAGAATTCCCATAATTAACAATTATAAACCGGTTGTTATTTAAATTAAGTCCTACCAAATAATAATCAGGACCTTCTTTTCTGATTTTAACGTCTCTCATCTGGACATTTCCTTCACCAAAAGTCCCGAGATTAGTAATGTTAATGTTATCATTTAGCAGTGAACTACCAAACTCAATTCTACTAATGCCAAAACCATTTGTACCACTCCCAATAAACCCAAACCAATTCCCATCCGAGTTTTTTGTTATTGCTATATCGTACGGTGAACTCAAATTACCAGCACTAAAACTAACTTTTTGATGTAGATATGATGTCCCCAGGCTGTCCCCCAAAATAATTCTATTTAAGTCATTCCTAGAATCATCCGAACCAAAAAGCACATAACTATTACTACTTGTGTCATAAGCCATGGTAGCGCTCCTAACCCTGGTTACATTTGACAAATTTCCTAAAGCGAATTCTGAGGGTTGGTTAACAAATTCTTCAAGACACAAATCCCATTGATAATTACTTGCTCCTGAAGAATTATTAGAGATCAATACATTTTCATCTAGACATACCTGTTTACTTAAGGTGAAATCCGCTATCTGAGAATAACTTTTAGCAAACCCAAAAATCAAAATAAAATTGACTATATAAAATAAAAGTCTTTTCACAAGAGAAAGTAACTGTATAGGTATATACCTGTGGTTTTATAAGCAAATTTCGGGCAAAATAGCATCAGAATATTTTTTAATTTTAAAATATTCAATCACCCTAAGCATTCGTTCTATCTGTTCTGGTTTAAAATGGGCCTTCCACTTAGATAATTGATACATTTTATTCTTCGTATCAATATCAATTGAAGTCGCGCTTGGCTTACTAAAACTCAGATTCTCCGGCGCATCTAGATTCCACTCATTAAATATTTTTGCAATTGTTTCTTTTGGCATTAGAAAAAGCTCTTCATAAGTAATGAAGATCCAATCCTTATCATTTCTTGGATTTTCAAGCGTCTGAATATTAGATATACACCAGTTAGCGGTCAGTAGTTCTTCTTTTGAACCCAATGTTTGTAAGAATGGCAAATGAAGAATTTCAAAGTCAATATGAGGTGAGTCAGGCAATTGAAAAGAATTTAATTCAGCCTCCCAGCCACCTTGTTTCAACTGCGAAAGAACCACTGCAAATGGATGCCTGGTCATGAAAATAGGTTTGAATTTTAAATCAAACTGATTTGTAAACCAGGGTAGTAACCTATTTCCACGACAAATCTTCACAATAAGACATTTAGCCATCCACAGTTTTAACGGTGTTGCCATTTGAGCACTGAAAATACTCCAATCTTTTCCTTTAATAACTTTTTCGAATTCATCCCTGGCTTCACTCCACTCTTTACCTTCGGGAATGTATTGTCTCCAACCAAATTCCAGCCGTTTGAAATTTTTGGCGTATTGTAAATGCAAGGGCTCCCATAGAATAGCCGTTGAAGGAATCGAATGAATCAATTCAGTCAACCATGTACTTCCTCCTCTGGGATCACTAAAAATATAAAAATTTTGTTCCAGCCTAAAGGTTTTTAGTTGGGATAAGAGTATGGCATTCCAATAGTTTATTTTGTAGCTCACAATAGGACCTAGTTTCCCTTTATCTTTTTAGGCTTTGTATTCCTTCCAAACCTATGTTTAATTTTGCTTAACAAACCATAAAACCTTAAAAAGCACCTGAAAAAAAGCGAACCATTTTGTTTTAACCTAAAAAAAAGCAATGAATTGCTGCTTAAAAACCGAGCCTCATGGAAATATACCTGAAGAGACTTTTTTCTCTTATTTAACAACGCTTCCAGTGATTGAAAATCATCGTGTCTGCCATGAATTACTTTAACAGTGCTATTACCCCATTTAATATTTGGGTGTTCTATGCGAAAATTATATTCTGAAGGCAAACAAAAGATTGTAGCCTTTGAATTAAACAATGCTTCCCTAAAAGCTGGCTGATCATGAGGCGGTTTCTTTTGCTTAAGTTGCCGGCTATAAATTGATTTCCAATTTGTGAGCACACTCAGCGTAAGCTCACACTTTTTGAATCCAATTAACCCAGTATTGAATTCAGGGAAATAAGATGGGATCTTTCCCCCATAGTCCATTTGCTCACGCCCAGGAGCAAAGCATGCCATAAATTCGTAAGCATCTAGCAAATTAAATAAACCTGAAATATCCGATGCAAAATAAGTATCAGTATCAATAAAAATTGACCGATCAAAAGGAGTAGTAATAAGAGGCTCAATCTTATCTATGAAATTATATTGAGGTTTCTCGATCAGTAAAACCTGATCAAAAACACTTTTTGCGAAATTTATATTCTGTTTATCTGTATATAATATTACAGGGAATGTATTTTTTAATCTCTTTAAAGACTGGTATGAAATTATAGCCTCTTTAACAAAATTTCTACCTGTTGCAACATAAACGTAGCCCCTACTCATCTTTTAGTGCTACTATCCATTCCATAATATTTGGTCTATTTTCTTTTAAAATAGAATACCTTTCTCTTAGCGGTAAATTATTTATCTCATTGAACAAATAATATTTAGCCTTCAAAATATCATCATTACTTTTAATCAATTCAACCTTATGAGTATCTATGAAACTCTTAGTAAGAAAAGTGGAAATATCAATTTGAATAAAGTCATGAGTCTCAATAATAAAATCATAATTTCTTAGGTGGTTAGCTACGTCAATATCAAATAGGTATCTCTCATAACCTTCACAATCACAAAATATTAATCCTGATTTATCCTTATCCAAACTCATTAGATTTTCTTTTGTAAATAAACCTCCTAAAACAATTCTCTCTTGTGTTTTATTTAATACACTCATTTCTCTACATAATTCCAATATCTCAGAATCAGTATCATATGCCAAAATTAGTGAATTAGGAAATTTAAGAGCAAATCCTACAGCATAGTACCCATCTGCACATCCAATATCAATGATTAAATCATAACTTCTCTTGAATAGTTTTTCGATAACTACATTTAATTCTGATTCATACGATCCAAGCAACTTTGGATAATATGTTCTTGCATTAAATTTTTTGGGATATTTCATGCCTTTAAATTTCCCATTTAATACTACGCCTCCTGAGAAAATTTCATCATATTTTTGATCTTTGCAATTCTTAGATTCTTGCTCAAAAGATCTCCTGTATTGGTACAATTTTTTGATTGGTGAAAAAATTATATTTAACGGCCGCCAAAGGAAGTTCTTCTTAACAATGAAAGATAATATCAACTTTACAAGACCTATCATACAAAAATCTCATTTAAGAACTTATTAATAAAAGTCAATCCTCTGTTTTCTTTTGCAACTGAAATATAAAACTCATGATCATCTGATAAACTATTGTATTCCAATCCAATTCCCTTTTCGAAAACCAAACCAATCTTTTCATATTCCGCCAATTCACTATCATCTCCTATCCCAGGAGTAATTATATAGGGAATGCCACAAGCAAGGTAGTTTGCAGTCTTTATAGGACATCTATATTTTTGAGAGGGAAATGACGGAATTAATAGGATCCCAAAATCAGCTACAGAAAGATGCTTTGGTAGTTCTTTGTATGGTATTTTACCAATAACATGGAAATGCGTTTCATCAATACCTTTCTTCATTAATTCATTTTTTACTACTTGGGGTTCATCAGGTGTGATGATATAATAGAATAGTCCCTTTTCAATGTCTAATAATTCTTTAAATACTTCGCAAGTTTTACTCAATGAGTAGTAGATACCTCCAAACTTTCCAGCATAAACAATCACCTTACTTGTTGAAGGCAAACCCCATTCCTTCCTTAATCTATTTCTAGATACTTGATCGAAATAAAAATCATCCGTATCAATGCAAGTAGGAACAAAATACAACTTCCCATGGACCCCTCGCTCAAACCATTCTTGATATGCATTTCTTGTGGGTAACGCTACATGATCTGCGGTTTCAATCATCTTATTTTCACAATAATTCAAGAACCTGTATTTCAATCCTGATTTTTTCCAAATGTTAAAGTCAACCATATAATCACTATGTGGCTCAATATTTAGCAATACTAGTTTGCTTGAAATAATTTTAGAGATGTATAAAGCCAATACACCACTGATTGTCGTAAACCCGATGGTGTTTTTGAATCGATATTTACGATCTAGCAGTAACACCAAATAAATTGCAGATAAAAAATCAAAAGCTTTTTTGAGCAACATGAATACACCCCCCGAATGATAACTTCGAGGGTACCAATAAAGATTCAATTCCTGCAAACCATTCTTAATCAGTAATCTTTCCTCATTCCCGATGGCATAGTCATGTTGTTCAAAAGTGATAATATGAAAAGTATTTCTATCCCGACCCCCTGTTTTTTGAAAATGTTGGAGGTATTTAAGCATCAGTCCCTTGAAAATAGGATCATTGAAACTATGATAAATAACAACAAGGTGTTGATTCATTTGGAAGGTTCAATAAGGTGCCATAACAACTCAAATCTGGATCTCTTGATACTCATTTTAAATATTAGTTTTCGGATCTTATATCTTATCGATTTGAGCTCCGTCTTTCCAGATATTCCATTTTGAACAATTTTATGATAAAGATTCCAATATCCCTTAGCTAAGCCTTTTAAATTTGACATGGTGCTTCCAGGCACTTCCCTTCTTTTGTAAATCACTTCTTCCACATAAGTATATACACCCCCAGTTATTGATAAATTGATAAAAAACCAGAGGTCCTCAGCAAAATCCATATCAAGCGGAAACTTATAATTAATACTCCTATCTCGTTTAATCATCCAGGTTATTCCAAAAAAGCAGGAAGAACTCAATTTCAATAGCTCAGGTAACGGATTACCCTTAAAATTCGGTTTAAAAATCCCGGTTTGATTACTCATCATTTCATCAAAAGAGGCGACAAATCCATCTACAAAAGAGATTGAATTGGGCCCAAAGGCTAATAAACGTGAAGAAAGTGACACCTCTGTTAACTGATCATCAGCGTCCAGGAAACAAAAGTAGTCTCCTTTCATAACTAGAAGACCTTCATTTCTGGCTGCACTTACTCCCTTATTAGCCTGATTAATTAGTATAATTCTGTCTTCAAGAAGATACTTTTGGACAACATCTGTGGTTCCGTCTGTACTGCCATCATTGACAATAATCAACTCCCATTCCTTATGTACTTGATTTAAAACAGATTCAATTGCTTCAGCGATAAATCTTTCTGCATTGTATGCAGGCATAATAATAGAGACAACCTGACTCATAGTGTTTGAATCAAGGCTTCAATCCTCAATATTTGCTTCTCATAGCTGTTATCCATAGCAAATTGAATTCGCTTATTCTCCAGTTCTTTTTTAGTCTGCTGCTTAATATTTTGGGCCAAATTGTGAAATTTTGAAGGGAATTCATCATTGTTCTCAACCATTTCAATATAATCTAGATTTGAAAACTCCTGGGTATAAGTTGAGATAATCGGTTTTCCTGATCCAAGGTACTCCATCATTTTATGCGGATTTCCCATCTGCGATCTACTATCCTCACGATACACTAAGAATAACAGGTCGGCACACTGTAGTTTTATGGGTATTTCATTAGCTGGAATTGGTAAATAAAATTTAGCATTACCCAAACCTAAAATCTTACTTGGTGGTGAATTTTGATTGGCCCCTACTTTTTGTGGTCCAATGAAATGAAAATCAACTTCAGGATTCTGAATTACAGTTTCCAAAATAGTGTCCCAATCCAAATACCTATAGGAAAGATTTCCTATGTAATAGGCTTGCACTCTTTTATTATGATACTTTTTCCTTCTTAAGTTAACAAGATTATAGCCATGGTGAATAAAGAATGTATTTGAATTAAACTTGCTTAATTCCCTCTTTAATAAATGCGATGAGCACAATACAACATCTGAAGTCCTGCATAAAATATGGCGTTGAAAAACTTGATTCAAATCTACTATATGAGCTATTTTCAAAATACCTCTCAAATTTGAAAGCTGAAAAAATCTGGAAGGATCGAAATTCCAAATGATGTCAATTTTTCTACTAATTTTTCTCTCGATTGAACGAAACTGCATCTTAAAGAGTAATCCTTGAAACACAATAGGAAGATATCTAATCCCTTTGAAGCGTCTTGCTTGACGTATAATCCATAAATAATCGTTTGCTTTTTGAATATGGTCAATATCACCCGAGGGTTCGAGGAAAAAAACAGAATTACCCATTTTCGACAAAATGGATGCATAATGGTGTTTAGAGACAAAAATATGGTCCCAAGGCTCGGGTGAAACAATCAGGATTACTTTACTATCAAAGAAATTCATCTCTAACTGTTTTTAATAGTGTATTATAATCCCTGAGATGTAATATTTTAGCATCGGACAATAACGGAAAAATATTTTCAAATTCCTTCATATAATGTTCATGCCCTTCTCTGGAATAGATAATATTAACTCCACCAAAATTGCTCGCCAATGTGGCAGTTCCACCATGAATTGATATAAACCTTTCACAATTGGCATACAACAGTAATTGTAAGTGGTTATAATTATTCACATGTTTTTGATTTTCTTGATATAAATCTACTACCTGAATTACTTCAGGATGATTTTCATAAATCCATTTGTAATCTCCCAATTCCATTATTTCACTATTGTCATTGGCTATATGGCTTGCCGGAGGTCTATTATAAATTATCTGATACTTCCCTTTCAATAATATAAAAATATTATCCAAGGTAGTTAAGTCGAAGAAACTAATTGGAGATCTATTCCATTCTGTATTGTATCGATTAGCAACAATGAGAATAGGCTTTTCGTAGATAAATAGATTGTTGCGATAGAATTTCTTAAATGGAACTTGTTTCCATTTTTTTCTAATCAATTTCACATCATGTGGCGCATTTGGAATGTCCAAATTGAAATTATCCTCAAAGTTCCTTTCACTATCTAACTCTGTATGGTTTGGAGAGAAAAAGTAAAATTCCTTCGTATAAAGAGAAGAAATAGTTCGTTCCAGTGTCCCATTTAGGTAATGCCAGTATGCAAAGGGAATAACATGTAAAAGCTCCTGTTGAAACTCTCCGATAAACTTTATTTCTTTATAGGGTCTTCGGATGAGAAAATCAACAAAAAAATAGCGTATCTGCCTTATTTCGCCTAAATACCGAAATCTGATAAACCATCTGTATCTACTTGATATTTTAGGGTACCTGAGCAGAATGAAAAAAGTTAATATTTTACCAAAGAGCTTCATTAATAATAACCATATTTCTTAAGTCTTGCACTTAATATAGGTTTGATGGTTTCAATTTGGCCATTAGTCAAACTGGTCTTCCATTTGGCGATTGATTTTGTGTTGACCTTTTCGATTGATCGCTTATGGTGGCCTGTTGTAACTTCTTCGGATGAGCCAACAACTTCAGTATCAATCATTACCTTATCAAAGGGTACATCCAAAAACTTACATACCCTTTTTAATGTCATTTCAGGGTAACTCACAAGGTCCTCATACTTTATTTCTAACAGTTGGTTTTTGATTAAAAATGTGAATCTTTCTACTTCCTTAAGTGCCCAGTTCCATCTCTTAGCTGCAGTTTCAAGCTCCATGTTTAACTCCAGAGTTTTGTGCCAGGAAGACGCTACATCTCTGCCATCTCGTATCAAGTGAATATACTTTGCTTTGGGAAACATCTGTTTAAGGTGAGGAATGAAAAAAGTTAGATACGGATTCTTATCCCCTATCAATTTAGCTCTCGGTTTAAGTGCATTACAATAATGACTCGAGACAACCTCAAAAAATGATGAAATAGAAGGATTGGAAATAATTGAAAATCTATCTAACAGGGCTTTCCTATTGAATAAATCTTGATCCCAGGCTTTCTGAGAAGCATACATTTGATAGAAATGCGAAAAATATTCTTCCCTGGAAAGCTTTGGATTTGACAAATACCAATCACAAGCTTTAGGCAAAGCAGTATTTATTTCTGGAAGAACTGCGATATCGTGATTTCTTTCTAACATGACTCGAAGTAATGTACTCCCACATCTTCCAGAGCCAATAATAAAAAAGTATGTATTCGAATCAGTAACTTCTAATTTTTTGCCACTTAACCATAACCTAATAAGATTAATTAAACGGTTCAGTTTTTCCTTCACAAGTTGTAGATTAAGTATATTGATGCTATGGCTATTCCAGTCAATAAATTTAATAACATGTCTTTTTTCAAATTTAATTTGCCTAATATAAAAGTACATTTTAGTATTCCTGACAATAATTTTATACTAGAAAAAATCAGAATGACCATACTAATTTCCAATCCGGCATTTAAAATATTCAAGTAGGTAACAAAATAAATTACGAGAAATATCAAGTTAATAAAAAGCAGCATACGCTGGATATTCATCAATTGATAGATACCACCTAAAATCATTGCTAAAAGATCATGTATTATTATTATAGCCACAATTGAGGCTAGAATACCGGATACTTCCCATTGGTCGCCAAGAAAAAAAACAAGTATTGGACCAGCATAAAACAATAAAAGTAACACAGGAATTAGGCCACCAAATACGATTAACTTATGAACTTTTGAAGTCAATTTTTTTAATTCATTTTCGCCTGAATCTCTTACCCTTCGAATAAATACGGGCCCCAGTGAGTTACCGAACAGTACAAGGGGTAAATTCAAGAGACTAAATGCCATCGTTAACTGCCCCAAACTCGCGATTGAAAACTGATTGGCAACAAAAAATAATGGTAACTGACCAGTTAAAATACTTATATAACGGGAGGGTAATTGATATAAAGGATAACTCTTGTATTTTTTTGCAATAGCAATAAGCTGAGTCGTATTAAACCCAACCAAAACATCTTTAATAAACCCACTGTATTTGATCGAATGTGAAATCAATGATATCAACTTTCCAATTCCTTCCGCTAGAATTAATCCAAATGAATATCCAGCACCAAAAAAACCAAAAGAAGCCCCGATAAGCCTGGTAAGCAAATTTGTTACGCTGTTTTGGACTGCTGAAAAAGTGAAATTGTTTTGAAATTGAGTCCACATATTCATTATATGCAAAAGGGCAAAAACTATAGGAATTCCCGTCAGTACATATAAGCTATAGCTATGCTGTAAATAAATATTGGAATTGAGTAATTTTTCTAATATAAATGGGAGTAAAAAAGCGAAAATCCCAGAAAAGCATACCAGCAAGACAAAAGAAAATACAGATAGTGATTTCACGTCTATTTCACTTCTAGAAATTGAGATTCCCTCGGAATAAGTTAAAGTAGATAAAACGGTAAAATGAGTGATCAATATATTCAGAATCGAAAAATACCCATAAGCGTCAGGGCTATATAATCTCGAAAAAATGGGCGTGAAAATGAAGGTTAGAAGAAATACGGAACCTTTAGAAGTGAACATTAAGAGAAAATTTCTCTTAAACCCTCCGACACCAAGGGCTTCCTTAAACTTGAATTCATTCCAAAGAATATTTTTCAATTTAACTATTTCCTTATTTGGCCTGAGTATTTAAACATTGTGCCTGAAATATTATTTTAAAATGAGAAAACTGTAGAACATCAACATTAAATTCAAAGTTTTTGCGTGAACACATGATTAATTTAGTCTATAATCATGAAATTGTTAAGTAAAGACTAAAACTTAAAATAAAGTAAAATCTAGAAATGAATACTTAAGCAATTACAAAATAACTATCGTTCTCTTCAATTAATATAGAAAGCCTAATTAAATTGAAATATAGGTTTGCACAAATTTACGTGAATCTACAGATCCTAAAAACAATCAATTTTAATAAGACCAAGTAAAGAATCAATTTGAAAAATTCAGCCTTCAAATCATGTATAATTTGTGAATCGCAAGAATTGAAAATACTCCATCAGTATCAAAGAGCTCACTTATGTAAGTGCCGTAACTGTGGAATGATTTTCACAAAAAAAATCCCTTCTCTTTTTGAACTCACTAATTATTATGAAAATTATGGATCTACTCATTATAAAAGTGAAATAACTACAGACAGGTATAATAGATTACTAGACTATTTTGAAAGATACAAAACCACTAAGAATATTTTAGATATCGGGTGTGGAATGGGCTATTTTCTTGAAATAGCCAGATTAAGGGGTTGGAATGTATATGGCAGCGAATATGGAAAAAAACTAGTAGGAATTTGCACAAAAAAAGACATTAAAATGCATGAAGGATCTATACAGGCCTTTTCATCCACTATCAAGTTTGATGTTATCACTTCTTTTGAAGTCATAGAGCATATTAATTCTCCTTTAAAAGACTTAAAGAATATAAATCAACTCCTAAGGAAAGGGGGAGGGTTCTACTGCACAACTCCAAATTTTAACTCAATAATGAGATACTATTTAAAAGATTCATTTAATGTTATCTCCTATCCAGAACATCTTAGTTATTATACTCCTAAAACATTGAATAATGCCGTAACAAAAATGGGGTTAAAAAAAAAGTGGATAAAAACCAGTGGTATAAGCATTACCAGACTAAGAACAAGTCAAGGTAAAAGTAAAGAAAAGATGGTTTCCAAAGAATCTGCGGATGAAAGACTAAGAGAGAAAATTGAGAAAAGTGAAATACTCAAATTTGGAAAAAAAATAGCAAATAATATTCTTTCAGTTACTGGTTTAGGAATGTCAATCAAAGCTTTATTTGAGAAAACCGATGACTCGTAACCATTGCAATAATATAAAAACTCATCAAGGGTATTTTATACCTCATCAATGTGCCAAAATTATATGTACTAACTCCAACAGCAAAAGCGAAAAGTAAGGCAAACAAAAAACAAAACATTAAAAAAGGATCATGATAAAAATTCAAAAGCCCTTTTCTATAAAAAAGGAACCATAACGTAAATAACAGGAGTAAAGTACTCTCAATTGAAGCTAAAAGCATCAACGGATTTTTCACTTCCCACAAATAGGGCCTAAACAAGCTTACATTAACAGCCTGAGGAAATAATCGGATCATACTTTGCCAACTTCCATCCAGTTCACCTAAATCATAGCCCCCATCTCCACTGGTTCTGGCTCCCCAACCATAACGAATGTCATAAGCTGTTATGGCTGCTCTTTCAGATATATTTTCAATAGCAAACTCCGAATTAATTTCACCAAATTGGACGACCGACATATAACCAATTACTCCGAAAAGACTAACAAGAATAGGTGCAACAAGAACTCTGACCACAAGATTTTTTATTGACAGAATTTTATTCCAATAGATCCATAATAAAACGATCGGTAAATAGCATACCAAAATATAAGTCTTGATGGAATAGATCAAAAAAACACTGATAAAAATAGCAATCCAGTAAATAAAACTTCTTTTACCTTGCTCTACCAGATAAATCATTCCCCAGGTCAACCACCCCAAAGCTCCCAGAGTTATCGTATCTTTCAAAATACCAGATCCCCAAAAAACCATTGATGGAAAAAATAAAATACCAAAGGCCAACCATTGACTTCTTTCAGGATATTTTATGACGACAGCCAAATAAAATGCCCATAACCCACTAAAACTAAAAACAGCAAAAAAAAGGCTGGTTGCAGTGTAAGTATGATATGTTATCAAGTCAATAATTGCAGCCAGTCTTACTATGAAATAAGAATTTGGATCCCTGTAGTACCAAATGTGCTGACTATACTCAAAAGTCTCTGGAAAATGTTCCCCCCCCGAGGCTAGAAGTAGCTTCAATCCTAATCCTGGATTATCCCAAAAAGCTTCCCAAATCCACTTACTTCCATTTGTAAAATAAGAAAAAGTATCACCTCCATCATAGTAAAATTGATAAACCAGGCCTAAAGCAATCGCCCCAAAGAACCTGACCCAAAGTGCCGGAAGAAAATATTTCGCTGTCTCAGGAGTAGTTACATATGGCCTGATAAAGAAAGCCAGCAATGACAGTGAAAAAATATAAATGGGAGTAACTATCAGGTCCTGGAGTCCCACAATTAGCTAGTTTTGATGCTGATGAAGAAAATTCTATTCATGGTTCCATACCCCCAGGGAGAAGCCCCCTCCCAGCGCTTCCGTTTTGAGCACTATCTCAAATTTATGGAACAATCTGATCTAAAATGCGATTTTCAGCCCTTTGTTTCAACTAAATCATGGGAAAAAATCTATTCGGAGCAACATAATTGGAGCAAACTCAAAATCTTGATCAGTGGTCTGTTGAATCGATTCGTACTCCTTTGGCACATTAAAAAATATGATTTCATCTTCATCCACCGTGAACTTACCCCTCTGGGCCCACCCGTATTCGAATGGATTATCGCCAAGATTTTGAAAAAGAAAATCATCTATGATTTTGATGATGCGATCTGGCTTCCAGACCAGAACAAGGAAAATCTCGTATGGAAATGGCTCAAATGGAGGTCTAAAGTAAGTTTGATCTGTAAATGGAGCTGGAAAGTATCAGTGGGGAATGATTATCTGGCTGACTACGCAAGAAAGCTTAATGCAAAAGTGGTTGTATTTCCTACGGTAGTAAATACAGAAATGCATAAGCCAAAGGGCCAAAGGCCAAAGGCCAATAACCGAAGGCCCATTATCGGTTGGACAGGCTCTCATAGCACCCTGTTTTACCTAAATATGCTTATTCCTGCTTTGAAGGCGCTTGAAGAAGAGATTGATTTTGAGTTTAGGGTGATTGCTAACAGGGACCCGAAACTAAATTTGAAAAACTTTACATTCATCAAATGGAATAAAACAACAGAAATTGAAGACTTATCGCAATTTGACATTGGTATTATGCCACTTCAAGACAATGAATGGGCCAAAGGAAAATGTGGTTTTAAGCTTACCCAATACTTGTCCATGGGTATTCCGGCTATAGCTTCACCAGTTGGTGTAAACAAGGAGATTATCCAATCAGAAGTGACTGGTTATTTTGCTCAATCAAAAGACGAATGGATCAAACATTTAAAAATATTACTACAGAATCATGCAATGAGAATTGATATGGGCAGAAGTGGTCAAAAATTCATCTCAGATAATTATTCTTTGAAGAGTCAAAAGGAGAAATTTCTCTCCTTATTTGAAGTTTAACACTACCTCAACTCCACCTTCGGCATTTTAGGTACCAGTAGACTAAAAATCACCCAGGAGACGAGGTAGGCCAACGCACATATGATGAATAATATGTAGTAACCCGACTGAATATCATTGAGCATTTTAAAATGATCCAAAATCAAGCCCGCGGTACCTGACAACAGGACGCCTCCTATCGCACCTACTGTTCCACCAATGCCTACCACGGATCCCACAGCTTTTTTGGGAAACATATCTGAAACTGTTGTCAGATTATTTGCTGACCATGCCTGATGGCCTGAGGTCGCCAACCCAATAATTAGTATGGCATACCAGTAATTATACTGTCCAACCGCCTGAGCAAAAACCATGGGCAACATCATCAAAGCAAAGATGAGTAACGCAGTGCGTCTGGATTTATAGAGCGGCCACCCTCTTCGTAAAAAGTAACCGGATAGCCAGCCTCCGCCAATACTTCCTATTAGCGACATCAAATAAACCATGGTCAAGGGAATAGATACTTGCGTCTGGGACATCCCATATTCATTGCTAAGAAACGAGGGTAGCCAAAACAATAAAAACCACCACACAGGATCGGTGAAGAATTTAAGGACTGCAAACGCCCAGGTCTGTCGATAACCAAGCAAAGTCACCCACTTAACCTTGTTTTCAACAAAACTCTTTGCTGGCACCGTCTTGTCATCACTGTGGATGTACTGATACTCTTCATCAGTAATCCGCTTATGCTTTGATGGCTTCTCATAAAAGAGATACCATAAACTAAGACAAGCCAGTACCGCAGCTCCTGGCAAAACAAATACCCACCGCCAACCAAATGAAATAGCAATAATCGGGACTAAGATGGGAGCAATCATGGCACCTACATTCGCCCCTGAACTTAAAATTCCAGCCGCAAAAGCACGCTCTCTGTTCGGAAACCATTCTGCAATTGATTTTACAGCAGCTGGTAAATTTCCGGCCTGACTAAAACCTAATACGCTTCTTGCTGTAATAAAACCAAGTAATGAGTTGGCAAATGCGTTACCAAAACTACCCAGACTCCATATCCCAAGGGTAATCGCATATCCCAGTTTTGTGCCTATCCTGTCAATCAGAAAACCAACACCAACCATCCCAAAAGCATAAGCTACCTGAAAGGCAATGACAATGTTGGCATAATCAAGCTCGCTCCAACCAAATAAAGGCTCCAGGTAATCCTCCTTGAGTAAACCAATGATTTGTCTATCCAGATAATTGATGGTCATCGTCAGGAAGAAAAGACTGAGAATGACCCACCTGATCCCTTTTTTTTTACTCGGAAGGAAATCTTGCTGACTATTCATGAATACCTGGAGAAAACGGTATCACGAAACGATCTGCTCTAAAATCTTGTTTGTCCTGGCTGCACTAACACCACTACTTACACATGCTCCCGTTCCAAGCAAATCATCCACTACCTGTTGGATCAATGGTGTTTGAATGTGTTGTGGCATTTCAAAGTTGATGGATTCTTTCTCACCAGATTCAGTTTCCCAGGAAACGATTGTGTTTTCAAATGATCCATAGATAATATGCCCTTTACTGCCAATAATTGTGGTTTGTTCCTTGCTGACGGTCTGGGCTGCTGTATAGCACCATATTCCATTACCAACTACCTTATTGGGAAATAAAAAATTCGCTACGGTGATGTCATCTGCAGAATAATTATTTGTCTGGTTGAGGGAATAGCCTTTTGCATCTTCAATGGGTCCTAACAAATAATCCAGATAGTCTAGTTGATGACTGGCAAGATCATAAAAATAGCCACCTCCAGCTACGTCAGGATCTACCCTCCAATTGTCTTCCAGATGTGTAATCACGTCTGGCTTGACGGGCTTTATCATTTCTATATTCACCATTCTCACATCCCCAATTGCTCCGCTATCGACAAGCTCTTTTACTTTAAGAAAATTGGGTAAAGTTCTGCGATAGTAGGCCACATAAAGTGGTAGGTCATACTTCTTAAAAGTATCGACCATACTTTGGCATTCGGCATGTGTCTTTGCCATGGGCTTTTCAACATAGACAGGTTTCCCTGCTTTTGCTACTTTCTCTGCCAATTCCTGATGTGAACTTGGAGGTGTAGCGATATACACTGCGTTAACCTCCGGATCATTGATCAATTGGTCAGCATCGTCATACCACTTCCCAATGTTGTGCCGCTTAGCAAAATCTGCCGCTTTTGCCGCGTTTCTTCGCATGACTGCCACCACCTTAGATCGGTCTACCTTATACATGGCAGGAGCACTCTTCACCTCACAGACATCACCGGCTCCAATAATCCCCCATTGTACCACATCACCACTTATTTTCTTCTGCATATCAACTTTAATTAGTAAAAACTTTAGTGTTATAATACTATTTACCTGATCCTTTGATGATTTCTTCTACAACCTCTGGATTCAGTAAGGTAGAGGTATCTCCCAGATTCCCAGAATCACCACTGGCGATTTTACGCAAGATCCTACGCATAATCTTTCCTGACCTGGTTTTTGGCAAGCCCGGTACAATCTGAATTTTATCCGGTTTGGCAATTGGACCGATAATCTTGGTAACTGTTTCTCTAATTTCATTAATCAGGTTTTGCTCTGTTCGACCTTCCATGTCACAAATGACATAGGCGTAGATTCCCTGACCTTTAACATCGTGTGGATAACCAACAACTGCAGACTCTACCACTTTTGGGTGCTCGTTAATTGCATTCTCTACTTCAGCTGTACCCATTCTATGACCAGAGACATTGATTACATCATCAACACGTCCGAGGATCCTTAGATATCCATCATGGTCTCTCTTTGCACCATCACCGGTAAAATACATGCCTCTATAAGTAGAAAAATAGGTCTGCTTACATCGTTCGTGATCACCATATGTAGTTCTGAGAATGCCTGGCCACGGAGACTTGATGCATAAATTCCCTTCTACATTATTTCCTATAAGTTCATTCCCTTCCGCATCTACAATTACTGGTTCAATGCCTGGCAATGGAAATGATGCATGCGCAGGCTTATTAGGTGTGATACCTGCCAGTGCTGATATCATGATTCCCCCAGTCTCGGTCTGCCACCAGGTATCTACCAAAGGACATTTTCCTTTTCCAATATGGTCATGATACCAATGCCAGGCCTCCTCGTTGATCGGTTCACCCACAGATCCAATAACTTTCAATGATTCAAGAGAATACGGTTCGATTGGATCTTGTCCATGAGCTTGTAAAGCCCTGATAGCTGTCGGTGCGGTATAAAACTGATTGACCTTGTATTTGTCAACAACCTCCCAGAATCTACCAGGGTGAGGATAGGTAGGTACCCCTTCAAACATTAAGGTGGTAGCTCCGGCTAACAATGGCCCATAGACAATGTATGAATGCCCGGTAATCCAACCTACGTCTGCCGTACACCAATAAACATCCCCTTTGGAATATTGAAAAACGTTAATAAAAGTATAGTAACTATAAACCATATATCCACCTGTGGTATGCACGACACCTTTAGGCTTTCCTGTGGAACCGGAGGTGTATAAAATGAATAGCATATCCTCAGCATCCATAGTTTCCGCCTTATTTTCAGAAGACTGGCCTGCTATGGCGTCATGCCACCAGATATCTCTTTCCGCCTTCATCTCAACCTTAGACTTGGTCCTTTCCAGTACGATTACTGTCTCAACACATGAAGTTTTTTCTAAGGCTTCATCAACCACTCCTTTTACATCTATGGTTTTCGCTCCACGAAAATTACCGTCACTGGTCAAGACCATTTTTGCTTCACAATCATTGATCCGGTCTGCAAGCGCAGAAGCAGAAAAACCAGCAAAAACAACCGAATGTATCGCACCGATTCTGGCACACGCCAGCATCGCAATAGCTGCTTCAGGCACCATAGGCATATAAATGATAACACGATCACCCTTTTTTACCCCCTTGGCCTGCATGGCATTCGAAAACTGACAAACTTTTTCGAATAATTCCCTGTAGGTTAAGACGACATTGTCCTCCTTTGGGTCATTAGGTTCCCAAATAATTGCAGGCTTATCACCCATGGTATATAGGTGCCGTTCAAAAATATTTTCTGTGATATTAAGCTTACCGTTAACAAACCACTTGATATCCGGCCCTTCAAAATCCCACTCCAGCACTTTGTCCCAAGGTTTTTGCCAATGAAAGGACTCAGCAATTCTAGCCCAGAATTCTTCTGGTTGTAGTATGCTCTTTTGGTATTCGTGAATGTATCCGCTTAGGGTTTGTATCTTATGAATGCTCATATAGGATTAACTCATTTTGGGTTGAAAAGTGTAAAAAAAGGCAATTTAATCAATGATTAATGGCTTTTCCAGCGCCTCGAGGATATCTTATCATTTCGGTCATCTCCTGAACATCTTCCGGAGGCGCCGGATAAAATCTGGATATAGCAAAAGAAATAATAAAATTGATCAGCATGGCAACCGTTCCAAAGCCTTCAGGAGAAATGCCGAACCACCATTCACTGCTTGGGGGTGTTACTCCGGTTATCCACCCTAACTTAAAGTGAACCATATACAGTAGCATAATTGATATTCCCATAACCATGCCTGCAACTGCCCCCTCTTTGTTCATTCTTTTATCAAAGATCCCAAGAATAATGGCCGGAAAAAATGATGCTGCAGCCAACCCAAAAGCGAGTGCCACGGTGGCAGCAACAAATCCAGGTGGATTAATACCGAAGTATCCTGCGATGACCACGGCAATCACTGCGCCTATCCTGGCCCACCTTAACTCTCCTTTTTCGGAGATATCCGGTTTAATCTGTTTCTTGATCAGGTCATGGGAAATAGCTGTAGAAATAACCAACAATAACCCTGCTGCAGTGGACAATGCAGCAGCAAGTCCACCCGCTGCAACGAGCCCAATCACCCAATTGGGTAGTTGAGCAATTTCGGGGTTAGCCAGCACCATGATGTCTCGATCGATGGTTAACTCATTTTTTTCCTGGTCACCGACGTATTGAATCTTACCGTCTCCATTTTTATCATCGAAAACGATTAAGCCTGTTCTTTCCCAGTTGCTGAACCACTCAGGCACCTCATCATAGGGCCTTTCAGAAACAGTGGTAATCAGATTGGTTCTTGCAAAGGCTGAAATGGCTGGCGCTGTTGTGTATAAGATGGCAATAAAAATTAAAGCCCAACCAGCTGAAAGCCTGGCATCCCTTACATGAGGAACGGTGAAAAACCGAACAATTACGTGAGGCAGTCCGGCCGTTCCCACCATCAATGCCAACGTGATAGCAAAGACATCAATCATCGATTTTGAGCCCGAGGTATATTCAGCAAAGCCCAGTTCGGCATGCAGATTATCCAGCTTATCCAACAAATAGGTGCCATCGCTTAAACTACCCCCAAAACCAAATTGCGGAATGGGGTTCCCAGTCAACTGAATAGAAATAAAAATAGCGGGAACCATAAAGGCAAAAATGAGGATACAATATTGGGCTACCTGTGTATAGGTAATTCCCTTCATACCACCAAGAACTGCATAGAACAACACAATAGCCATTCCCACGTAGACGCCCGTATCTACAGATACCTCCAAAAACCTAGCAAAAACAACCCCTACGCCTCGCATCTGACCTGCCACGTAGGTAAAAGAAACAATAATCGCACAGATGACAGCCACAGTTCTGGCAACGTTTGAATAATATCTATCTCCAATGAAATCGGGTACGGTGAATTTCCCGAATTTTCTCAGATATGGTGCCAGAAGAAGTGCCAGTAAGACATAACCTCCTGTCCATCCCATGAGGTATACTGCTCCATCATATCCCATAAATGAGATTAAACCCGCCATGGATATGAACGAGGCTGCAGACATCCAATCAGCGGCGGTAGCCATCCCATTGGCTAATGGAGATACTCCTGATCCTGCAATATAAAATTCACTGGTATTTCCTGCTCTTGACCAAAAAGCGATTCCTATGTAGATCGTGAAGGTGATCCCAACAAGTATAAAGGTCCAAGTTTGTACATCCATAATTTAGTCTTGTTCGTCTACATCAAACTCTTTATCCAGCTTATTCATTAAATAAACATATACAAAGATGATAATCACAAAAGCGTATATTGAGCCTTGCTGAGCAAACCAAAATCCGAGCTTAAACCCTCCCATTTTAATTTGATTTAACGGCTCAACGAAAAGGATGCCGGCAGCATATGAAAACAAAAACCAAATGGATAAAAGAATCAGTAGGTACCTGATATTCCGCTTCCAATATTTCTTCATTTTTTCTTTATCCATGTTGGGTAAGGTTGTTAGTGTTGATTTAATCAACCCACAATTTATACAAGATGGTGTCAACCCTCAAAATGCTTTAGTCAAAATAGACCAGAATAGATTAAAAGAAGAATTCCGCAGCAATAGCCACTGCTGCTCCACCTACGGCTGCAACAATTTTCCTGAAGTCAATCTGATGCTCCGGGCTAGACTCTACAAAAATGGTGGTTGAAATATGAAGGAAACTTCCACATACAAGAGCAAATAAATAAAGAAGGTGTTCCTGAGAAAGTGACAGGATCGTCTCACTCAGAAGTAAGCCAAGTGGTGAGGATATCGCAAAGATGCCAAGCACTACCCATTGTCCCAATGTAAAACGCCTACCCGTTTTCAGAGAAGTCATCAAAGCAAAGGCAGCTGGCATCTTGTGAAGTATTATTCCCATAAGTAATGTATAGGACTCATGCCTGGCATGGAATGGAGAATCATGGGTAAGCAAAGAGCCTTCCATTAATGAATGAAGAACCAAAGCGATGATAAGAGAATAATTTCTTACTGAAGAAACATGACTGTGAGCATGAAAATGACCATGTTCGATACCAGAAGTGAAGTGCTCCAATAACTGCTGAAAGAAAAACCCAACTAAAATGGCCACACCAATATTCATGGGTTGGTCACTAAGTGTTAAAATTTCGGGCAAAATATGGATGATCGTCACACCAAACAGAAAAGATCCTGCAAAGATCAGAGGCAGCCTGATCTGGTTGGGCTTTACTCCAATCAACAAGGCAGATAGACCTCCAATAATAGTTGTGAAGAATAAGATGAATATAATTAGAGTCATTGGACAGCTTGTGGTTTTTCTAATTCACCGAGGAATTCAATGGATGAGGCGATGCCTGATGATACATGGGTGGCTAACCCATCACCATTATCATAAATAATCAGGGCCTCTAAATCATTTTGGTTAATCAACGCTTTTACCGATTCCAAACCCATTACCATAAAGGCGGTGGCATAAGCATCTGCCAGAATGCAATCCTTCGCAAAAACGGAAGCGCTTAAGACATTATTTCCAGGATTAAATCCTGTCCTCGGATCAATGGTATGAGCAATAACTTTTCCATCAAGTTCATAAAAATTGCGATAATTTCCTGATGTAGCCATGGCCATGTTTTCCAGTTGAGCTATAGCCAAAAGAATTCTCTCCTGTGGCTCTACCAAAGGGTTTTCAATCCCTATCTTCCAAATCACCCCTTCATTATTCCTCCCCTTTACTTTTACCTCTCCACCTATTTCAACCATGTAATTATCTAAATGCTTATTTTCCAGAAAATCAGCTAATAAATCAACCGCATAACCTTTTGCAATAGCACTAAAATCCAGGTACATCCCTGGTTCAAGCTCAATGCTTTCTTTGTTGAATAATATCTTCCCAAAACTCACATGACTTAACAGGCTATCAACCATAGCACTGTCCAGCAATTCAGGGCTCTTATTAGGTCCAAAACCCCAGGCATTAACCAATGGACCTATCGTGGGATCAAATGCGCCATAAGTAGAGATCCATACTTCTTCACTCTTACCCATGACCTTCAACAGCAAGTCGGACGGGTTATTGATCTTTCCATTGGCATTCAATTGTGAAAGTTCAGAATCGGGAATGTAGGTGGATAGTGAATTATTGAAAGACCGTAAGATAGAATCAACTTCTCCCTGATAGCTAATTTGATCTTCACTGAGGTATTTAACATTATAAGCAATAGAACCCATGGTTTTACCCTGTAGGTGATTGATCCTCAAAGCTGGTTGATTGGAAAAAAACTGAACAATCAATAGGAGTAGCACAATAGAAAGTATAATGCGAATCACCAGTTTTCTGGTCATGGCTTAGGTTTTTTACAATATTAAATGATTGTCATAAGCTAAAGTTATCTTTGTTAAACAAATCTATGAGAGAAGACTACTTAAGAGCGGATGACGAAAGCTTTTCCGGTGCTGAAAAGGAAATTGAAAAGGCATTACGGCCACTTTCATTTGAAGATTTTACTGGCCAGGAAAAGATTATCGAAAACCTTAAAATTTTTGTTCAGGCAGCCAAACAGCGTACAGAACCACTTGATCATGTCTTATTGCACGGTCCTCCGGGATTGGGTAAGACGACACTTTCGCACATCATTGCCAATGAACTCGGATCGAACCTGAAGGTTACTTCTGGTCCGGTTTTAGACAAACCAGGTGAATTGGCGGGTTTGCTTACCAATCTGGAAGATCACGATGTGCTTTTCATAGATGAGATTCATCGATTAAATCCGGTCGTAGAAGAATATCTTTATTCAGCCATGGAGGATTACCGGATTGATATCATGTTGGATTCAGGCCCAAACGCACGTTCTGTACAGATCAACCTGAACCCATTTACACTAATTGGCGCTACTACCAGATCGGGCTTGTTAACAGCACCTTTGCGTGCCCGATTTGGTATCAACTCCAGGTTGGAGTATTACGACGCGAAGCTACTCATGAGGATCGTGCTCCGCTCAGCCGATATCTTACAGACACCCATCGATGAAGAGGCTGCATATGAGATTTCCAGAAGAAGCAGGGGAACGCCCAGAATATGTAACAACCTCTTGAGAAGAACACGTGATTTCGCTCAGATTAAAGGTGACGGCGCAATCACTATGGAAATTTCAAAAATTGCCCTGAAAGCATTAGATGTAGACGAACATGGTCTGGACGATATGGACAACCGTATCCTAACCACCATTATCAACAAGTTCAAAGGAGGACCAGTAGGCCTTTCAACGATTGCAACTTCATGTGGAGAAGAATCCGAAACCATAGAAGAGGTCTATGAACCCTTTCTCATTCAGGAAGGATATATGAAAAGAACAGCTCGTGGTAGACAAGCAACGGAACTAGCCTATGAACATTTGGGAATCGTCCCTCCAAATAAGATGAAGGGACTATTTGACTAACAAATTTTGGTTACGCAGTATACCACACCCTGATTAACTGATACCATTGAGAATGTGATTCCCCTGCGGTATAGAGTTCCGTATCACGGCTACCCTCTTCTTCATGTATATTTGGAAGTACTACGGTTTCAACACTAACAACTTTAACCTGGCTGTTGTTAGCCAACCATTCGTTCATTTCATCAACAACTTCTTCAAAAGGCTGTATTTTTCCTGTCTTAAATAAGCCTCCCTTGGCTTTCTCCGGGACAAAATCTTGTACTTCTATCTTCATTGCAATGATTTTTTTAAAAATAAACTTTTACAGCAACGGGTGCTATTCAAGGTGCTTTTTACGCGAATATTAAATTTAGTGCATCCAAATATATACAATTGTAAAAATTTAGTGACGTTAGTTAGCATGAAAGATCATTCAAATTTTTTTAGTGATGTATATGAGGTTGTCAAGTTAGTTCCTAGAGGAAAGGTAACCTCTTATGGAGCAATTGCCAATTATCTAGGATTGAAACGAAGTGCGAGAATGGTTGGATGGGCCATGAACGGGGCCCCGAAAGATATTCCTGCGCACCGGGTTTTAAATCGGAATGGCTTATTGACTGGCAAAAATGCATTTGCAACTCCTACACTCATGCAGGAGCTTTTGGAAATGGAAAATATTCAGGTAGTAAATGATCAGATAACTAATTTTGATCAGCATTTCTGGGATCCCGCGAAAGAATTGGGGCTCTAATTCTTTTTGCGAATTATTAAAAGTCCTAAAAAGGTAATCAGCCCATTCATAATGATAATTTCAAATCCAAAACGGTACCCCCCAAAAAGCGTTTCTGAATTCAGGTTAATCACGTATGACAAAAATGGAGACAGCATGCAAACAAGAGGAACCCATCGATCCTTCACCTGAATTTTTGTAAACATACCAAAACTAAATAGACCCAAAAGTGGCCCGTAAGTATATCCAGCAGCTACAAAAACTGCCGTTATGACGCTTTGGTCATTTACTGCATGAAAGATCAAAACCACAAAGAATATCAAGATAGAAAAGGAGAAATGAACGATTTTCCTTAATCGATGTCTTTGCTGATAGTTATCAGGTTTAAATCCCAAAAAGTCGACACAAAATGAGGTTGTCATGGCTGTGAGGGCAGAATCCGCGCTCGAATAAGCAGCCGCAGTAATGCCTAAGAGAAAAACAACAGCGCCTAACATAGAAAAATGTTCGATAGCCAGTCCAGGAAATAAAAAGTCTGTACGCGCTGGAATAGCAATACCTTGAGCCTCCGAATATTGATAAAGCAAAAGCCCCAGACTAAGGAAGAGGAGATTCACAATAACCAATATCACACAAAACCAGAATATGTTTTTTTGTGCATCTCTGAGCGTCTTAATCGTCAGATTCTTCTGCATCATGTCCTGATCTAAACCTGTCATCACAATCGCAATAAAAGCACCAGCAAAAAACTGTTTAAAGAAGTTCTTTCCACTTTGCCAGTCCCATTGAAAAATCGTGCTTCGATCATCAGAAGATATATTGGAAACCAATGTCGTAAAATCCCAGTCTAATTGATTCTTAATAAATAAAATACTGATAATCACAGAGGCAATCATAAATAAAGTCTGCAATGCGTCCGTCCACACAACTGTCTTGATTCCAGAACGAAAGGTATATACCCAAATCAGTAAAATAGACACCAGCACAGATACCCAAAATGGTAAGTTAAAAGCATCAAAAAAAGATATTTGAAGAACCCCTGCCACTAGGAAAAGTCTAAATGAAGATCCCACTACCCTACTTAGCAAAAAAAAGAAAGCTCCGGATTTGTAAGACCAGAAACCAAACCTTCCTTCTAGAAAAGTGTAGATAGAAGTTAATTTCAACCGATAGTACAAGGGCATAAGTACAGTTGCTATGACCAAATAACCTGGCAGGTAACCAAGTACAACCTGAAAATAATTGAAGCTACTTGTACCCACTTCTCCGGGTATAGAGATAAAGGTAACCCCGGAAAGGGAGGCTCCAATCATTCCAAAAGCAACTAAAAACCAGGGAGATTGCCTGCCTGCTGTATAAAAATCCTCATGAGAGGAATTCCTTGACGTCAAATAAGATATCAGGATCAGAACTAAAAAATATCCGAGGATAACAACCCCAACAATAACTGGTTTCATGATGTATTAGCCTTAAAGTTCCGGAAAATTAAAGACATCTATTAATTTTGCACTATGGGATTTGATATAGCGTTTGACGCCGAACTAGAAGAATTAACAGAAGTTACAGAAGAAGTTGACACTGGTAAAATCAATGACCTTGTTGTCTACAATGATGATTTCAATACTTTTGAGCATGTTACCAACACCTTGATAAAGGTTTGCAAACACGACGCCACACAGGCAGAGCAATGCACCTATATCATTCACTTCAAGGGCAAATGTGCAGTAAAAAAGGGAACTTACAAGGAGTTAAAGCCAATGAGAGAAGGAATTTGTGAAGCAGGAATTAAGGCTACCATCGAATAATGGAGTATCCATCCAAACTGGTAGAAAAAGCAGTGGAAGAGATTGCCAGGCTGCCCGGAATAGGTAAAAAAACTGCATTGAGGTTAGTTCTTCATATTTTAAGCAAGCCGGAGGATGATACTTTATCCTTATCGGATGCGTTGGTTAATCTGCGCCAAAACATCAAATACTGCAATACCTGTCACATCATTGGTGATACTGATGAATGTACTTGTAAGACCATGAACAGGGATATTTCAATCATTTGCGTGGTGGAAGGTACGACGGATGCAATGGCCATACGTAATACAGGTCAGTACACCGGGCTTTACCACGTGCTGGGTGGAAGAATCTCACCGATGGATGGCATTGGCCCCGATAACATACGGATTGATTCACTTATCGAAAGGATCAGGAATAGCGAAGACGAAATTAAAGAAGTGATCCTTGCCCTTAGTGGCACCATGGAGGGGGATACTACTGCTTTCTATATCACCAAACTATTGAAAGAGCAAAATATCAAAGTGACCAGCATCGCCCGGGGCATCCCTGTCGGTGGAGAGTTAGAATATGCCGATGAGATCACACTGGGTAGAAGCATCATGACCAGGACCCTATTTCAGCAGTAGTTTAAACCAGACTTTTGTAGTCTCCGTCTCTGGTGAATTTGATCCGATTAAAACCTTGGTTCATCAAATCTTAAAGAATTTAAATTGTTCCGATGAAATTTTACGAATTGATCTTTTGCTCCAAACCACCTTATTAATTCCTCAGTATTAACCAATTCGTCTTCACTTCTCAGAATCGCATTATAGGAACTATAATTCCACTGACTAAATTCTTTTGCTAATCCTGATTTTATTGGGTTAGCATGTATATAGTAAACCAGCCATGAAAAGTAATCTTCATCCAAAACTTCCTTTCTCTTGAATTTATATTGAAACAACGATCCAGTTCGATCATACATTTTATTGATTGCCTTGGCATAAGAAATAAAAAAATCCCTGAATGCCTTTTCAACTTTCGTCAAAGAATATGGATTCACTGTAGTATCCTGATACTCCTTAATCCGCACTAAAAAATGAAAGTGATTTGGCATTAGACAGTATGCCAAAACGTCTACATGATCTTTTAGGTATTTATTAAATCTCTCAAGGAAAAACTGGTAATTCTTCTCAGATTTAAAAATGTTTTCCCTGTTGTTACCACGATTGAAAATATGGTAAGTCTTTCCGGATTCAAGTCTCATTGAAAATCTTTCTGGACTTGACTACAAAAGTTTCTAAAACTTTTTTAGTCAAGTCGACTTATTTTTTCTAATATAACGCATTTGTAATTTAACAGGGAAGTTCAACTATCTTTACTTATGTGAAAAATCAAAATCAGTCATATCCAATTTAACTTCCTATGAAAAAATTATTATTCCCCATTTTTCTATCTATCATGATTGTTTCGTGCGCTCCAGATCAGAAAAAAGCAGATGAGTCTACAAACGAAAGCAGTATAGGTGTTGGTACAAAAGCTCCCAAAGATGCTACCCTTTTATTTGATGGATCCAAAGAAATGTTGGATAAAAATTGGACCTATTGGGCAGGGCCAAGGCTTAGTGCAACACTTCCCATTAAGTGGGCCATACAGGAAGATCCTAACGGTGACGGAACAGTGGTCAATTCAAATGATCCAGCTTCAGCAGGTGGAAAATATGGAGCAGCTGATATTGTCACGAAGCAAAAGTTCAAAGATTTCAGGGCACATGTAGAGTTCCTGATTAAAAAGCCCGGAGGAAATAGCGGGGTGTACCTTCAAAATCGATATGAAATACAGATCCTTGACGGAGATACCACCAAACATGGCCTCGGAGCAATCATCAATGAAACTGAATCTTCTTACTATGCCTATAATGGCGTAGGAAAATGGAACGCTTATGACATTCAATTCAGAGCAGCGAGGTTTCAGGATGGTCAACTAACCGAAAAAGCAAAGGTCACCGTCTATTTCAATGGTCAAAAAGCACATATAAATCAGACGATTAATCAGGTTTGGGGTGGTCCAAATTCAGGTCTTGATGGAGGCAATGACGATGGAAAAGGCATAACCGACCAGCCAGGTGGACTGAAACTACAAGCAGAGGGACATGATGTTTTGTATCGGAATATCTGGATTAAAGAATTGGATTTAAAAGAAGCGGATACGGATTTCTGATAGGTAGATTTATCAGTTCCTTTTCTTCCCGCCAATCGTATTAAAAACCAGTAAAATCGCAATGGCGAAAGCTAAAATAAAAAAATACCACCTCGTCTCTCCCTGTTGGTAAGTCCTGTAACCGTATAAGGCGCTCATCACCATCACGACAACAATACCAATCAAACTAAAAAAACGTAGCGTTTTGGGATTCATCTATTTAATCTTTAACCCGACTAAACCTCAAGGCTTTTAGCATAAAGTCAGGCAATGGTTTTAAGGGATCTCTTTTTTCTACATCCAGAAAGATCCCTAACTTTTCCATGATAGGAATTTTATAAACTTCTATTAACTCAATCAACGTACCATCGGGATCTTCGATATAGGTGCAATGTACACGTGTGGTACCTCCCATATCGAGGGTATCTTTAGTATCACAGGTAAAGCCAAATCCTTTCTTATCTAATTCTTTACCTAATTCAACCATTCCCCTTACATCAAATCCTAAATGCACAAACCCAATATCCCCCCAAAGCCGGCCTTCGTAGATTTTCTTTGGTTTATAATCAATCGCCTGAATGAGCTCGATGTAAGTATCAGCTATGACCTTGGCAAACCCACCTCCAATAGGTTCAGGCTGAGCCAGTTTAACCCTTCTGAACTTTTTCTTGCCTCCTGGCAAATTCTTCAGGTCATCAAACTTCCCGGTCTCATCATAGATCACTTTGCTATAACCCAATATATCAGCATATAGCTTCATGGCCTGATCAATATCTGTCACACCAATGGTACAGCCATTGGTCCCACCTGTCGGATGCTTCCTCCTTGTATAAAAACCCTTTCCTTCCTGGATCTGAAAAATGAGTCCATTAGGGTCCGTAACGAAAAATGATTCTTGACCTGAAGGGTCCAGGACAATGTCAGTTAGTATTTCAGCTCCACCATCTTTAAAAAAATCAAATGCCTCTTTAATGTCCTTGCATTTCACATGTCCGGTAAATATTCCGAGGTCACCTAAACCAAATTTACTCTTGGCATGAGTAGCCTTAAAAGTAGTTGGACAAACCACCTCCAAAGCCGTACCACCCTGCAAATTAAAGATCATGGTTGCCCGTTTTGTAATGGTTTCATTGTTGGTATAAATATCCATCAAAGGAGCAGGAGCCACACCATCAAACATTGGAATATCCATTCCGAAAAATTTTCTATACCATTTCCAAGCAACTTCCGTATCAGGTACGCCCACTCCAATATGTTGAATTCCATTAATTGTTTTATACATCTTCTCGCAAGGGTTCTTATTTTGGATTGCTAAATTAAGATTAACTGCGATGAAAACTGATATCTCCAACAACATTTGGTGTTTGTCAATCAATTGACAACCAGACTGAGAGTATGGAAGTAGCTTTGTGATTAAATGAATCAGAAATCTCTTGATGTCCGGGTAATAATCCCAGCCCTGAATGAACAAAATGCTGTGGGTATGGTATTGGACGAAATTCCAATGGAATATGTTCAAGAGGTAATCGTAGTTGATAATGGCTCTAATGACCAAACTTATGAGGTAGCTAAAAGCAAAGGAGCAACTGCATTATTAGAAGCTAATAGAGGTTATGGATTTGCGTGTCTTAAAGCAATGAATTATTTGGTCGAAGAAAATATCTCACCGGACATTATTGTCTTTTTGGATGGCGATCATTCCGATTACCCTGAAAAACTACCGGACCTTATTCAACCTATCATTGATGATAAGGCGGATCTGGTGATTGGCTCAAGGGCTTTAGGGTTAAAAGAAAAAGGAGCGATGACCTTCCCACAGGTATTCGGTAATGGATTGGCCACTTTCCTGATGAAATTATTTTACAAAACAAATTATACAGATCTCGGACCTTTCCGGGCTATTCGTTATTCCAGCTTACTGGCATTAGACATGAAGGATACCAATTATGGATGGACAGTGGAAATGCAGATAAAAGCAGCTAAAAAGGGTCTGAAGCACATGGACATCCCCATAAACTATCGCAGACGGATTGGTACCTCAAAAGTATCCGGAACGATAAAGGGTACTTTCGGAGCTGGATACAAAATTCTATATACCATTTTTAGATATTTGTGATATGGAAATGGTCATCGTCATCGGATACGTATTTTCTATTTCTGTGATCTGTTTGTTTGCGGTGATCCAGCTATATCTCATTATTCAGTACAACAGAAGTAAATCCAATAAACCTGACATAAGGACTTTGGAGGCTTTTCCTGTGGTCACCATTCAATTGCCAGTTTACAATGAGAAATATGTTGTGAAAAGGTTAATTGAAGCTATTTGTAACATCCATTATCCTAAAGATAAACTTGAAATTCAGGTATTAGATGATTCTAATGATGAGACTGAATCAATCATTCGCGATGCAGTTCAGAAGTGGAATAAAAAGGGCTTTGACATCAAGCAATTGAGACGACCCCATAGGACAGGGTTTAAGGCTGGTGCACTACAGGATGGCTTACAATCTGCAAAAGGTGAATTCATCACAATCTTTGACGCGGATTTTATTCCAGAAACTGATTTCCTGGAGAAGACACTTCCTTATTTTGATGAAAAAACCGGTATGGTTCAAACCAGGTGGGGGCATATTAACAAAGACTATAACATCCTGACAAGGGCTCAGGCTTTTGGACTTGATGCCCACTTTACCGTAGAGCAAACTGGTCGGCAACATTCGGGTAGACTTATCAACTTTAATGGCACAGCTGGAGTCTGGAGGAAGTCATGTATCATTGATGCCGGAGGATGGGAGTACGATACACTAACAGAGGATCTGGACCTTAGTTATCGAGCACAGCTCAAAGGATGGAAGTTTAGATACCTGGAAGGAACCACTTCGCCAGGAGAACTACCGACATTTGTGCCCTCCATTAAATCTCAGCAATATCGTTGGAATAAAGGTGCAGCAGAAACAGCAAGAAAATGTATTCCCAATTTATTAAAATCCAATCTTTCTCTGGGAACAAAAATTCATGGAGTTGCTCATTTGCTCAATAGTTCAGTGTTCTTATGGCTGTTAATAGCTGCACTTACTTCAGTTCCCCTGATTTTCGTCAAGCATTCTATGCCAGAATTCTGGTTATGGAAGTGGAGCGTACTTTTTTTATTTGGTTTTGCAGTTATTACTTTGTTCTATTGGACAGCTTCAAAAGGCATAAACCCCAAGGAATCAGTGCTTTCATTCCTTAAAAACTTTCCTACATTCATAGCCTTGACTTCCGGCCTTTCGCTGCACAATGCCATCGCAGTTTCACAAGGCTATATAGGAATCAAAACTCCCTTTATCAGGACTCCAAAATTTAATATCAAAGGAAAAAAAGATGAGGTAAATGATCATACCTACCTACATTTTTCTTTTTCAGCTACCATCCTGCTTGAAGGTCTTCTATCACTCTATTTCTTATCTGGAATCGTTTTAGGCATATATCTTCTGGAGTTCGGACTGGTTATCTGGCACTTGATTTTGGCTATTGGGTTTGGATTTGTATTTTACAGATCGCTGATCCCATATGGTAAATGATTGATCATCAAAAATCTTCCAGATATACCTCTTTCATTGTATACCTAATTGCCTCTTCTTCATTAGGACTCACGATTCAAAGACATGAATCAATAATTCTGATGATGGCATGGTTAACCTTTTTCTTCTGCTATTTCTGGATCGTTCGCATGGACAGCCACTTCAGGTTATTACTAGGCCTTGGCATTCTTGCGCGGTTGTTACTTTTCTTCAGCATGCCTGGTCTATCCGACGATGTTTATAGGTTTCTATGGGATGGCCAGCTGTTGAACCTTGGAATTAATCCATTTCAATTTCGTCCAGAGGAATTAATTGGGGTAATGGACCCCGAACTCTACAAACTGCTGAATTCACCCTCTTACTATTCTGTTTATCCTCCTTTTAATCAGGCCCTATTTTGGATTGCAACTAAAATAGGAGGCCATAACCTGCTATTTGGTACAAATATCCTGAGGTCATTTTTACTCCTGGCGGAAGTAGGTTCTGTTTTTTTATTAGCAGAACTTTCAAAAACCTTTAACAAGTCTTCGAAGTTGGCCTGGTGGTATTTCCTCAACCCACTGGTTATCCTGGAGATTGTGGGAAATGTGCATTTTGAGGGCTTTGTGATCTTTTTTTTACTCCTCATGCTTTATGCACTTACAAAGACCCGTTTTATCGCAGCAGGAGCAGCCCTTGGCTTAGCAATATCTGCTAAACTTATCCCCTTGCTTCTCCTTCCTTTCCTGGCACTCAGGTATCGCTGGCGCAGTGGACTTCTTATTGCCATGACGGCCATATTGGTATTCGGCCTTACGATGGTTTCCATAATCAATGAAGAATCATTGCTTAACATGAAAGAAAGCCTCGGGCTCTATTCAAGAAAATTTGAGTTTAATGCGAGTTTTTACTTTATACTAAGAGAAATTGGCTGGTTCCTAAAAGGGTATAATCCGATAGAGATCTGGGGGCCATGGCTCAGTTTTACCACATTAATTCTCCTGGCAATTTTTTCCATTTATGCTGCCATTAACAATTCAGATATATCTAAATCCATGTTGGGTATCCTATTGATTTATCTCCTAATGGCCACTACCGTTCATCCCTGGTATGTATTAACATTATTACCTTTGGGTCTTTTAAGTGGCTACTACTTTCCTGTTGTTTGGTCATTCATGGTATTTATTACCTATTTAGGGTATAATGAAAATGGATTCGAACTATCATCATATTGGATTGTTGTGGAATATGTAATGGTTGCTGGCGCCGCCATCATTGAAATAATTATAAAAAAGAAAGAAGTTAAAAATGAGTAAGAGCCTACTGATCATCTTTGTCAAAAATCTTGTACCAGGAAATGTCAAGACGCGACTGGCAGAAGATATTGGAATAGATGGAGCCTTAGATGTTTATCAATATTTAGTAGAGTATACAGCTGAAATCACGGAAGAAATTGAGGTAGATAAATCCATCTTCTATTCAGAATATGTTGAAATAGAAGACATCTGGGATGTTGAACAATATAAATTATTGATTCAGAAGGGAAATGATCTTGGAGAACGGATGCAAAATGCGTTTGAGAAAGGTTTTGAACTTGGATATGAAAAAGTGGTGATCATTGGGAGTGACACTATCGAAATAACTGCAAAACATATTGAAGAAGCCTATACGCAACTTGACGAAAACGAATATGTCATCGGCCCTGCTAAAGACGGAGGATTCTATTTGTTGGGAATGAAAAGACCAACACCTGAATTATTTAAAAATAAATCCTACAGCCATGAAAATGTCCTGAAAGAGTTATTGTTAGAGGTATCAAAAACGGAAACAGACTTTCACTTGTTAGATGAGTTAAATGATATTGACACCTTTCAGGATTTAAAAGACTCTGAAATTGATTTTCAATTTGTAGATCCAGATGAAGAAAATAATAGTTAGCATACCTCATATATCGTATATATTATGCTTAATTGTAATCGGCATAGTTGGTTGCGATTCAAACGTAGATACCGCTCGTAAGGCATTCATCAACTATGAATGGGCAAATAATAAATTATGGGATGATGGGATGGCAGAGGTAGCCAAATACGAGGCTACGCGAAAGGTTTACAATAAAACACGCTCGTTTGAATATACTTATATCCTGGTCAAAGAACTTTTCAATAAGTCTTTTCATGTGAAGTCTGATAACTATCAGGAGGATGAAACCTACCCAGTCATGAAAATCAATAAGTTCTGCAGAATTGAAACCTCACAATATCCGTATCATTATTTAACTAGCCTATTTATACACAGAGGGAACCCGGAAGATCTTCACAAACTTACCGTTACATCACAGGAATGGTGTGGGAATACATCCAAGCACTTTCTTGAAGCAAACGGAAAATATCGGATGGATTATACGAGCTACTTCGATGGAGAAGGAACTGGCAACACAAAAGTAATGAAGGGACCATGGTTCGAAGATCAGCTTAGTTATACACTGAGAAGCCTCACGATGGAAGATGGATTAAGTTTTGATGTAGAACTATATCCTTCACAAATAACAAATAAAGCAGAAATTCCTGATCCTGAAAACGCACACATTGAGGTTGTAAAAGCAACTACTGACCAATTGGAGGAAATCAAGGAACATTTGATAGAAGATCCCTGGGAAGTTCGGGTAACTGTAACTTCAGGCAAGACCATGTCCTATTGGATTAACAATACCTATCCCAATTATTTATTGAAAATGGAATCCAGTGATGGGAGTAGCCTGAGTCTTCAAGAAATCAAACGAGATGCCTATTGGGCTCATGAATGATCAGCCTAACTTGGCTACGTCTCGAATCAGAATCCTTCGGCGATCAAAATTGATAATATTAGACTCTCTCAGTTCATTTAATACTGTCGTCACTGTTTGTCTGGAAGTACCGGTAAGACTCGCGATATCCTTATGAGTTAAATGATTCTTAATCATCGTTTCAAAGCCAACTTTCTGACCCTTTTCCTCTGCCATGTCTTTAAGAAACTCAATGATCCTGGTTCTCGCATCTCTAAATACCAGAGAAGTAATCTTCCGCTCCATCTTACGTAGTCGAAAACCCATAATCTTAAAAATCTTAAGTGATAACGTCTGATTATCCTTCATCAATTCTTGCAGATCATCAATTCCCATAGAGCAGATATGTGTCCCATTGTCCATGGCCTGTGCAAAATCTGTCCTTATATCCTCTCCAGCCAAAGCCATTTCTCCAAAAATCTCACCCTTCCCCAAAATAGCCTTAATATTTTCTTTCCCATCTTCAATGTAGGATCCAATTTTTACCCTTCCTTCTGCAATCATATAAATACTTGAAGAAGGTTGATCCGGAAAGTATATATAATCATCCTTTTTGAATTGATTCGGTGGATGTTTCTCTTCCATATTAGGTGTCTTGCTGGGACATAATATCTCAAATAGATCAACTTCCTCTAAGAACCATATGTTAGTTTTTTCGGCCATTTTGTATAATAATTAATCTAAGATATCAAAACCTTGACAAGTCAGAAAATACTAAGCACTTTTGTATCTTCATTTTTATAAACACCAATAGTCTCAAAAAGCTCCCAAGGTGGATTATTTATATCTCAAGGCACTCCATATTATTTTCATTGTTACCTGGTTTGCCGGGCTATTTTACATCGTACGCTTGTTTATCTATCATACAGAGGCATTAGAAAAACAAGATCCGGAAAAAACAATTTTAACTCAACAGTATAAGCTCATGTCTAACCGTCTGTGGCTTGGCATAACCTGGCCCTCTGCCGTGATGACATTGATATTTGGGACTTCACTGATTGTCCTGCAGCCAACCTTTCTAAATATGCCTTATATGCATATTAAGTTATCCTTTGTGGTGTTGCTTTATGTCTATCATTTCATCTGTCACTGGATATTTAAAAAATTACAATCGGACACTAACAAATATACCTCCCAACAGTTAAGAGTCTGGAATGAGATCGCAAGCTTTCTCCTTGTTGCGATTGTATTCCTGATAGTTGTTAAAAATCAAATGAGTTGGTTATGGGGAACGATTGGGTTGATTATATTCGCCGTACTATTATTATTAGCTATAAAGATTTACAAAAACATCAGAGCAAAAAGCAGTTGAAACTTTCCTATTTCTACATATTAATCTTTCTTGCGGCTGGTTGCAGTAAAGTCAATACAGTCACTGAATTACCTGTGCTCGGAAATAAAAAGATTGTGGATAAAGAAGTAAATGGTCAAATTGTAAAAGACACTATTTACCACACGATCAGGGATTTTGAATTCGTAGATCAAGATAGTGCTAGGATTACCAATGAGACATTTTCTGGTCAGGTATATGTAGCGGATTTTTTCTTCACAAGCTGTCCCACCATCTGCCCGGTGATGAAGCAACAAATGCTGAGGGTCTATGAAGTTTATAAAGACGAGCCGGAAGTTGGTATTCTTTCACATACGATTGACACCAAGCATGATACAGTTGCCGTTTTGAAGGATTTTGCAGAGAAACTAGGGGTAACCTCAGACAAATGGCATTTTGTTACTGGTATACAAGATTCTATTTATGATATTGCTGAAACCAGCTATTTTGTGGTCGCCGATGAGGATGAAAATGCTGCTGGTGGATATATACACAATGGAGCCTTTTTGTTGGTAGATCAAAAAAGAAGAATTCGAGGTGTATATGATGGCACTGTGGCTGAGGAAGTAGACATCCTGATCAATGATATTGAAAGATTAATTAATAAAAATGAAAACAACGACTAAACTAATTGCGGCAATCATTGCACTATCTCTATATGCATGTGGAGGTAGTAGTGAAAAGAGTACGGCGTCAAATGAACCGAACAAAAAAGAAAGTCCAACCAATACCAATGTAGAAAAGAGCAGTTCGCCTGCAGCCAGTAGCAACAGTGAGGACGATATGAAGCTGAAACAATACATCGTAGCAGGCAAAGAAATATACAAGACTTACTGTTTGGCATGTCATCAGTCTGAGGGACAGGGCCTTGCAAAATTGTATCCTCCACTTGCTAAATCAGATTACCTGATTGCAAATCCTGATAAAGCTGCCTGTGGAGTACGGTATGGCCAATTTGATCCCATTACGGTAAATGGCGTGAAGTACAATCAGATTATGCCGGGCATAGCAACATTATCAGATTTGGAGATAGCTGAAGTGGTTACCTATATTTCGAATTCATGGGGTAATGAAGCCGGTTTGATTTCAGTTAAAGATGTTTCTAAATGGCTGGAAGCGTGTAAGCAATAATAGTTATTCAGCCAATGCTTTTTGCCCTGCTTCAAGGGCATTAAGCATGGAATTCTTAACAGTTTGAATTGAGGCATTCTGATCCTTGTAATACTTAATTTTTTCTTCCTCAGTTCCTTCAAATTGAGGTTCATATTGATTCATCCAACTCATCATCTGATCGTTAGCAACCTCCAAATTTTTAGCTAACACATCAAGTCGATTAGCTGCAGTAGAATCTGCAGCCTTGGATTTTTCAATCAAACTTTTCCTGACTGACCTTAGTTCTCCCATTTTCGGCATCACCTCATCATGAACATCCATTACTTCTTTTTTGATGGATTCTAGTTGATCCGGCTTATTGCCACAACCGGATAACACGAAAAGTAATAAGGTAAGAATTGACAAAACATGTTTCATAGCACTTCCATTTTAGCGTCTTTGATGATATACATCAATTGATCAGAATTTTCTTTATTCAGGTTTAGCTTTCCTACAACCTTTACCTTTTTAGCCGTATACTTTACTGTCTCGGCCAAGAAGACTTCGGCTACAGACTCCGGCCCTGCACCTCCACAGAAAAAGCAAGATGCTACAGGAACAGCAGATATAATGAGTTTTTTAGGTCCAAACATTCCATCAAATGGTATTATGTAACCTTCCAGTTCAATTTCCTTTCCTGAAAGTGCGCTTATTTCGGGACCAAATTTTGGAATGTATATTTCACCATATTCGTCCTGCGAAGTCTCAAACTCTAATTTGGATAATGTATCCCAATTATCCTTTGAAGAATTTTGTCCAAAGACGGCTGTGAAACTTAAAATCAAGAAGATATATAGTAGGAAAACTTTCTTCATCAGGTATTTAACACGAGGCTGACTATAATGAGTTTCAATTTTTATTTACAAACCCAAATTTTTCATTAGTCTATCTTTCTTAAGCTCTCCTTTTAGCTCCCACTTTTCTTCACCTTTGTCATATAACCTGAACACCGGTATCTCGTCAATACCCATCGATTTAATTAGCTGCTTATTTTCCTCGATATTAACCCTTACTATACTCAGACTGCTTTCTTGTTCTACCTGAATTTCATCTAGCATTGGCTCCATTCGCACGCAGGGTGCACACCAGGGAGCATAAAAATCTACTAAAACCAGTTTATCAGAAGTTACTAAATCACGATACTGATCTGGAGTAATCTTGTCCTTAATATCTGCCGCTCCAATCAACAAAAGACCTGCCTTTTGCCAACTTAGAAGGCCTCCGTCCAGGTTATAGACTTCCTTTATGCCACTATTTCTAAATTGAGCAGCTGCTCTGGCACTTCTTGCACCGGATAAACAATACACATAATAAGTTTGGTTTTTATCTAACATGGAAACCCGCTCATTAAAGTCACTGCCCTTTACATCAATATTTACAGCACCTGGAATCATTCCTCCAGCCACTTCACCCGGAGTTCTTACGTCGATAATTATGGCATTTTCGTCTTCCTCAAAAGCTTGTTTAAAACTTTTTGGTGCAAGTTCTTCTGACCTGGGCTTCTCTTGTGACTTTGATTGTGATTGACAGGCGACTAAAACGACTGCAACTACTAAAAAACTTAATAATCTGATCATTATATGTTTATTAAAGTTAATACTATCCCTGAGCAAGTGTTTTTGAAATATCAGTCCTATAGGCCAATAAAGCCGGGACTACGGCTGCAAATATACCAATTACAAGACATGTTATCAGTAAAAACCCTTCTCCTTCAGCCAAACTAAAATAGGCAGGAATTCTACCCATCACTTTTTGAAACAGCAAGAGCATTATTCCATGACCTAAAACAAATCCTGCCACCACACCAAGGACTGTTATGAAGATACCTTCAAACATGATACTGGTAAAAACCCTGGTTCTTGATGCACCCATTGACCTCATAATTGCTATTTCATATTTTCTATCTTTCAATGAGTTTAACAGTGATATAAATACACTGATCCCTGAAATTATGATGATGATAATTCCCAATATATTCATCACATTGATCACATTCTCTAAAATATTGAACAGTCTGGATGCTTCATATGCAGGTGATGCTGCCTGAAGGTTTGAAGTTTGATTGATTTGATTGGGGAGCATTACTGCGCCCATAGGAGACCTGTATTTAATCAATAAACTGGTGACCTGTTGGTTGGCTATCTCGGACTGTGTGAGATCGATATCCCAATCAGCAATATATACAGAGCTATCATCCTCTTGCAGGTGATCTAAATGATTATGGGTAAGCCAGACACTTTCAAGGTCCACCAGAATTAATTGATCTATTACAAGCACTGATGGTTTTAAAATACCCACAACTTCAAATCCTTGATCTTCATGATCCTCTCCCTCATCACTTAATCCATGCTGACTTGTAAATTTATCTCCTAACTCAAGGTGAAGCTCCTCAGCTACCTGACTCCCAATTACTGCTTGCAAAGGCTTTCTAAACCACGAACCTTCCTGCAGATCGGTGTGATACAGGGCTCCATACTTTTCAATGGTACCCACAATACGAAAACCCCCATAGCTGTCTCCCAATGATAAGGGGATGGTATATTCGATATACCTATTCTTAGTAAATGGCTTGATATCCTGTAAAGCAATATTTCCTGTAGGAAAGTCTACATGAAAGATGCTGGATAAAATTATTTGGAGTGGACTTCCTTTGGAGCCAATAACCAAATCCACACCTGCAGTATTTTTGGTTACCTCTCCTCTAAAATTATCAGCAAGCTGAAGAATCAAGACAACGATACAAACTCCAAAACTCAGCAGCAACCAACTAAGAAGACTACTCAGCGGTCTTGACACAATGTTTTTAAAACTTAAGTAGACAATGTTCATGTCAGGCTCCCTTTTAAAACCAACTGATTTGGGAATGCCTTCTTGACCCGTTGATCATGGGTTGCAATGATCAACGATGCCTCACAAAGTCTTGCCTGCTTCTTCAAAAGGTTAATCACCTTATGGCAATTTTCATCATCTAAGCTGGCTGTCGGCTCATCTCCAAACAACATACCAGGCCTATTAATTACAGCTCTGGCAATAGCCACACGCTGAGCCTGACCCTGACTGATCTTTGTTGCATTTTTGTCTTTGATGGCCATTAACCCTAAATCATCCATTATTTCATGAATCCATTCAATATCGGCTTTCTGCCCCCCCAGGTAGCAGGCAAGCTGCAGGTTTTCTTCAACTGATAGCGATTTGATCAAGTGGGGTTGTTGAAAGACAATGCCAATCTGAGTCTTTCGAAAATAATCAATTTCAGGTCCTGACATCTCATGTATTTTATAACCATTAACCACTAATTCTCCTGAATTAGGAGTGAGCAAACCACATAGCAAGTGAAGGAAGGTTGTCTTGCCGCTGCCAGAAGGACCAAGGATCAGAGCATCTTCCTTATCTTGAATGGTCCAATCAGGAAATTGTAATTCATGATTCGGATCATAAGCGTAAATAAGCGATTTGATTTCAATAGCATTCAATTATTGTACTATTTTAATTTTATTTTATACTATAATTATTTTATATAATCTCATTTCCTATTTGGCATGGCCTTTGAAATAAGAGATATTGTAAGTGAAAAATTAAGTGTTATGGAACTCATATTAGTATTTGCCGTTGTGATCAATTTGATAATTTACTTTATCTACAAAGAAAGGTTAAAAAAAGCCGTCAAATCAGAAAAGTAAACTCAAAATAAGCTCAAAATTATTGCAGAACGGGTCATATTTGCGTTTGTGGAGGCCCATATTTATTTCAGTCAGTGAAAGATATGATTTTTTGAGAAAATCAATAAAAAACCTATATTCACAGGTATTATTTCACCAGCCGAAAAGATATAGACCACCATATGCCTTAGTCTGGTAGAATCCAGACAGAATTAGTTTCACAAAATTGGTTCTGGCAAGAATTATTGATGACTATTTATTTATAGATAAGGAACGCAAATCGCATGCATGTATTTGACATAATAGCACTGTTTATATTTCTTGCCGGGCTATTCATATTTGTGAATACCATTTTTCTGAAGCTTCCGTCTTCTATTGGATTAATGATTATGGCGCTTATTCTTTCCATAATTGTTCTAGTTGTAGGTTATTTATTCCCTCATCTGGGTATTGAAGCTGTTCATTTAGAGGAGTATGATTATGCTGAAGTGTTGTATCAGGTTGTTCTTAGCTTCATGCTATTTTCAGGAGCACTTCAAATAGATTTTAAGAAACTTTCCAAGGAAAGAACCCCAGTCCTAATACTCGCTACTACTGGAGTTTTTATCTCCACTTTCGTTATTGGCTCGTTGATCTGGTTGATGCTCAACTACCTGATCAATATTGAGTTACACTATCTGTATTGTCTGGTTTTTGGAGCCCTAATTTCACCTACTGATCCAATCGCTGTTACCAAAACGATGAAACGTTTCAACATGGCCAAGGATTTGGAAACGAAAATAACCGGAGAATCTTTATTCAATGATGGTGTTGCTGTTGTCCTGGCACTAACACTTTTAGATATTGCCCATGCAGGTGAAGATCATTCACTTAGTGTTTTTGAGACTGTATATATCATTTGTGCAGATATTGGCGGTGGGATCTTTATTGGATTGGTGCTCGGATATATAGGATATAGGTTATTGAAATATGTAGACAATGACGATGTTGAAGTAGAAATTTTGATCACACTAGCGGTTGTAATGGTAGGGTCTTTTATGGCTGATTTTATTCACGTATCATCCAAACAAGCAGCTGTTATCATGGGACTGGTGATAGGTAACGAAGGAAGAGGAGGCCATGTAACAAGTGCGGCAGGAGACTATGTATTCAAGTTCTGGAATCTTATTGAAGAATCGCTGTCAGCCATGCTCTTTGTTCTCATTGGTCTCGAAATGCTTGTAATCCCCTTACGGCTTGACTATTTCGCGGCAGGTTTTTTTGCTGTAAACATTGTACTGTTTGGCCGATGGATAAGTGTCTTTATTCCCATAAAACTCCTATCTACCAAACGCAGTTTTGCGCCTTTTACAATACCTATTCTCACATGGGGAGCCTTGCGCGGTGGTTTACCTATTGCATTATCCCTTTCTCTTACAGATTTTCATGGTAAGGACATCATAATTACAATGACCTATGTAGTGGTAGTGTGCTCTGTGCTCTATCAGGGGCTTACGGTACCTACACTCATGAAAATGAGCTATCCTCAAACCAAGAAAACGGGTTAATCAATCTTCTTCGTCCAGAACTTTCGTCCAAACAGCTATCTCTCCATGGTTGATTATATCTTTTGAGATAAACCCTCCCAAGATTTTACCCAAACCATGTCGATCATGTATTCCCATAGCAATCATTGGTGCGTTGATCTCATTCGCAAATTCCAGAATCTCTTCAGCCTGATCCATATTAGGTCTTGCTGATACAGAGTATGAATCAAGATTATGAAGCTTTGCAAATTCCTCCAGCCTCAGCTTAACATCTCGTTCTAAAACCCAGGTATCATCAAATACTTTAATCAGATGTAGGTGTGCGCCGTAAAAAGACTGCAATGATTTGATGTCTTTAATCACACTTGTCTGGTCTGTTTTCATGTCTGTAGGAAATACAATACTGTTGATATTTGCCAGGTCCACATACTTTTTCACATTGATCACAGCACACTTTGCTTTTCTAGATACCTTTTCTGATAAGGTGCTTAATACCAAATTTTCAATGCCTGCAGCTCCCTCAGATCCCATAACAATCAAATCCAGTTGTTGAGCAACTATTTCATCAATTGGGTCTCCCGCCGTTTGCTTATAATGAACGACAATTCCTTGCAGCTCCCGCATAGAAAGAATATCATCTATTTTTTGTCTGAGTTCATTTGAATCCTTAGACGTTTCAATTACGTGGAAGATTACTAAGTCTCCTTTAGATTTCCTCGCAAGGCTTGCGGCAGATCTCACAGCATCTTTAGAGACTTCTGAGAAATCTACGGGTACTAATATTCGTTTCATGGTTTTAAATATTTAATATCAGATTGTTCAAATTACTTAGTCTTTAAAGTCGTTCTTATGTCCCAGCTATTGGATTTTCGTTATTGTTGCAACGATATTTACTTATTCAAACGTATTTTAGTCAGATGAGATTTACATTCCTCTTACTTCTTCCCTTTTTAGGTCAGATATCTTGTAATAATGGCCAGGAAAAAGCAAATAAGACTTCTAATGAATCCCCGAGAATCCCAAGAGTAACTAGTATCCTAAGTCCGTCGTCTAACCAATTATTTACCATTGGAGAAGAGATTGAATTCAATATTAATTCGAAAAAGCCTATAGATTCGATCATTTTTGACACGAATAGTGAGGAGTTACACTACCAAAAAAGTGATTTTACATGGTCATCCAAAGAAGCAAATACAGGCGTGAAAAAATTCAAAATCCAGGTGTTTTTTGGTGAGAAGTCTGAAACTCATTATCCCAGGATAAGACTTCTATCAGACATAGTTCCTGAGCAACTCAGTTATAAAATAATTGAGCAATATCCACACGATGATGAGGCCTATACCCAAGGGCTTTTTTTTAAGGATAACATGCTTTTTGAAAGCACTGGCCAGACGGGAAGGTCTACCATCCGAAAAGTGAATTTGAATACAGGTGAACCTATCAAGCAAGTTAATATTGATTCGAAGTATTTTGGAGAAGGCAGCACTACCTGGGAGGACAAGATTATCATGCTTACTTACCGGAGTAATATAGGTTTTGTCTTTAACAGCAACCTAGAACAAACAGGTACATTCAACTATACACATGAGGGCTGGGGAATTACGGCTATAGGTGACACACTGGTAGTTAGTGACGGCACAGAAACCTTACACCTTTTAGACCCACGTGACTTTTCAGAAATAGGTAAAATTGAAGTTTATAATAACAAAGAACCGATTCAGGCAATAAATGAACTTGAGCATATCAATGGGTTGATCTATGCAAATATCTATACCAAAGATGATATTGCCGTTATTGACCCAAAGTCAGGAAAAGTTTTACAGATGATTGACATGTCAGGATTACTTACTCAAAGCCAAAAGAAAGGTTTAGATGAAGTAAATGATGTGTTAAACGGAATAGCGTTTCATCAGGAAACTGGTAAGATTTATGTCACAGGAAAGGACTGGCCAGCTTTATTTGAAGTAGCATTTATAGAAAAGAAGTCTTCTTTATAAGTTCCAGACTGAATTTAACGAATTGTTAAATAGAAACGGGCAATTCAAGGTTGCCTCCCCATTCACTCCAGGATCCATCATAGACAGACATGTTTAGGTATCCGGCCTGATAAGCGCCTAAAGCCAAAATACATGCAGTTAATCCAGATCCACAACTAAATATCAGGTGGTCATCTTCCTGTACCAGATCTTTAAATATTTTCTGAAGTGCGTGAGAATCTTTCATTCTAAACCCATCCAACAACTTTGTAAAAGGTAAGCACTTTGAATGAGGAATATGACCTCCTCTCAACCCTGAACGAGGCTCAGGTTCTTTGGCAAAGAATCGCCCTTCCGATCGGGCATCCAATATTTGATACCCTGAAAGCTTATGTTGATTGAATACCTGACCTGATGATTGAAAAAAAACTGGCTGAAGCTCTCCGGTAAAGTCACCCTTTCCAACAGGACGATCAATTTTCTTTTCTATTGACTGTCCAGATGCCACCCATGCTTTAATCCCTCCATTTAATACCACTACATTCTCATGCCCCATGGCCTTGAACATCCACCAAATACGTGGACTTGAATAAACACCAACGTTATCATATAATACAACTAAGTCGCTATTATTAATTCCCAAAGATTTAGCTGCATGATTAAAATAGTTGGCTTCCGGCATCATGTGTGGTAGAGAACTATCAGGATCTGAAAACTCGCCATCAAGATCGAAATACCTACTCTTTGGAATTTGCATTCCCATTAGCTTGTCAGAGACTTGCATTCCAATGGGATTTTTAACACTGGTGTCAAGAACCACCAAACCTGGATCATCCAAGTGTCGCTCCAACCAATCAGGCTCTACCAACGCAACAGATTTTTCCAAAGCCTTATGAATGTTATGATTTCCTCAGACCATCAATTATTGCATTGAGTGTGGCACTTGGTCTCATGGCATTGAATGCAAGATCCTCTTCCGGACGATAATAACCGCCAATATCAACAGCTGAACCTTGTGCTTTGATTAACTCTTCATTAATGGCTGACTCTTTTTCTCTCATCACTTTTGATACCTCAGTAAATTGCGCTTTTAGGGCGGCATCCTTATCCTGAGCAGCCAGGGCATCAGCCCAGTATAAAGCCAAATAAAAATGACTACCCCGGTTATCTATCTCATTCACTTTACGTGAAGGTGATTTATTTTCCTGTAAGAACATCCCATTTGCTGTATCTAAGGCATCTGCCAGAATTTGGGCCCGAGGATTATCATCCGCCTTGCTCAGGTGCTCAAGTGAAGCAGCTAATGCCAAAAACTCACCCAGAGAATCCCACCTTAGGTGACCCTCTTGCTCAAACTGCTGCACATGTTTAGGTGCCGATCCACCCGCACCAGTTTCAAAAAGTCCACCCCCATTCATTAAGGGCACTATTGAAAGCATCTTAGCGCTGGTTCCCACTTCCAGTATTGGAAATAAGTCCGTTAAATAATCACGTAACACATTCCCAGTCACAGAGATGGTGTCCTGACCTTTTCTGATTCTCTCAACAGAGAATTTAGTAGCCTCCACAGGAGCCATTATGTGAATCTCCAACCCATTGGTATCATGGTCTTTAATGTATTGTTTTACCTTTTTTATGATCTCAGCATCATGGCCTCGATTTTCATCTAACCAAAATATTGCTGGAGTTGCTGAATCTCTTGAACGATTGACAGCCAACTTTACCCAGTCCTGAATAGGCGCATCTTTAGTCTGACACATCCTCCAGATATCACCAGTTTCTACTTCTTGCTCAATAAGTACTTCATGAGAACTATTGATCACCTGAACTTTTCCATTCGCAGGAATTTCAAATGTTTTATCATGTGAACCATATTCCTCAGCCTTTTGCGCCATTAGACCTACATTGGGTACGCTTCCCATGGTAGTAGGATCATAAGCTCCATTCGCCTTACAATCCTCAATTACCGTCTGATAAACACCAGCATAAGATCGATCAGGAATAACAAATTTTGTGTCTTTCAATTTACCGTCAGGTCCCCACATCTGACCTGATGTACGGATAGCCGCTGGCATAGAAGCATCAATGATCACATCACTGGGCACATGCAAGTTGGTTATTCCTTTGTCAGAATTTACCATAGCAAGTTCAGGCTGTTGCTTGTAGCATGCATTTATATCTGCTTCAATTTCACTTTTCTTGTCAGCATCCAGTGTATTCAATTTCGCCATTAAGTCGCCCATTCCATTGTTTGGATCTACGCCAAGCGATTGAAAAGTAGTCTGATGTTTTTTAAATACCGAAGCAAAAAATACAGATACCGCATGACCAAATATAATTGGATCAGATACCTTCATCATGGTTGCTTTCATGTGAATAGAAAAAAGAACATCTTTCGATTTTGCATCTTTGATGGCCTCTTCCAAAAAAGATCGCAGTGCCTTTCTGTTTATAACAGAAGCATCTATCACTTCACCAGCCAGCAGACTGGTCTTGGCCTTTAATGTTGTCACGTTACCCGACGGGTCAAGGTGTTGAATCTTTACATCAGTAGGAGCTGAAACTGTCACAGACTGTTCACTTCCATAAAAATCATCAGAACCCATACTATCAACATGAGATTTTGAACTGCCTTGCCAGGCACCCATGGAATGGGGATTTTTTCTGGCATATTCTTTCACCGCCCTTGGCGCCCTTCTATCTGAATTCCCCTCTCTAAGAACAGGGTTAACGGCACTACCTTTTACCTTATCATATTTAGCCTTGATGGCTGCTTCACCCTCATCTTTAGGTTCTGTTGGATAATCTGGTAGACTATAACCTTTTGCTTGTAATTCCTTGATGGCTGCAACCAGTTGTGGTGTGGAAGCACTAATATTAGGAAGCTTAATAATATTGGCTTCTGGACTCTTGGCTAACTCTCCTAAAAAAGCCAGATCATCTGACATTTTTTGATCCTCCGTAAGAACTTCCGGAAAAGTAGCGATGATCCTACCTGCCAGGGAAATATCTCTTGTAGTGACAGAAACACCCGCAGAGGCAGTAAAGCCTTGAACGATAGGTAAAAACGAATGTGTTGCGAGGGCTGGTGCCTCATCAGTGATCGTGTAGATAATGGTTGATGCTTTTTTTGCCATTTTATTTGAATTCGATATTCAGTTTAAAACTGTATTAATTAATAACTTTCTTTTTCGTTTGGAAAATCTTTTGCCTTTACGTCTTTGATGTACTGCCTGGTCGCTTCTCCCATGATCTTGTTAAGATCTGCATATTGCCTAAGAAAGCGAGGTTTGAAATCCTGAGTAATTCCAAAGAGATCATGCATTACAAGTACCTGACCATCAACATCAGGACCTGCACCAATACCAATTAATGGAATTTTCAATGATTTTGCTACTTTCTTTGCCAGATCAGCTGGTATCTTCTCCAAAACCACTGCAAAACAACCAATTTCCTCAAGCAATTTGGCGTCCTCCATTAATTTTTTTGCTTCGTCCTCAGCCTTAGCTCTGACAGAGTAGGTACCAAACTTATAAATGGATTGAGGTGTAAGACCCAAATGCCCCATAACAGGTATTCCCGCTGAAAGAACTCTGGCGATACTTTCCTTTATCTCAATACCGCCTTCCATCTTTACCGCATGAGCACCGGATTCCTTCATAATCCGTATGCTGGATTTTAATGCTTCGCTTGAATTCCCCTGATAACTACCAAAAGGTATGTCTACGACGACGAGTGCACGATCAACCGCCTTTACCACTGATGTAGCATGCCAAATCATGTGGTCCAATGTGATAGGAAGCGTCGTTTCATTTCCTGCCATTACATTAGATGCAGAATCACCAACCAATAGCACGTCAATACCTGCATGATCAATAATCCTTGCCATTGAATAATCATAAGCAGTAAGCATAGCAATCTGCTCATTTGCCGCTTTCATCTCCTGAAGACGATGCGTGGTGATTTTCTTAAACTTTCCTGAAGCCGTACTCATGGGTTATAATGTGGCTGTAAATTAATAAATCCTAGTGAGGATCATGAAATTATGATCTCCACTTAATATTACAGCCCATGCTTGGTAATTGATTTTCTGAAATGGACTCCCCATTTATCAGCTGATCCAATACTTTTCGAAGATCTGAACCGTCGTTTGGCTGACCATTTTTGGGTGAGGCAGCGTCCAGCCGCCCTCGGTATACGCATTTTAATCCTCCATCAAAAAGAAAAAAATCTGGCGTGCACGCTGCCTGATAAGATTTAGCCACCTCCTGTGAAGCATCAATGACATAAGGAAAATTAAAACCTGCTCTTTCAGCCTGGTCTTTCATTCCTTCTGGACCATCTTCAGGATAATTGTCAATATCATTTGAAGTGATGGCTATAAACCCAATCCCTTTATCCCGGTAAGCATTTGCTATATTTCCAATCTCATTCTCAATATGAAGTACATAAGGACAATGATTACAAATAAACATCACGACGAGACCATGTTCCTTTTTCTCACTTTCAGGAGAAATTTTCCTTCCAGATAGCTCATCAGTTAGCTTAAAAGATGGAGCCACCGTACCCAAAGGCATCATTTCAGAATATGTTAAAGACATAAGTGCAAATTTAAATCATTCAAAATTCAGATTATAATTGATCATAAACCTTCATCTAAAAAAGATGATCAGGTTTAAGTTCCTGAAAAGGATTAAAATAAATTCACGATTGACAATCATAATATTTACTATCTTTATAACTGATTAACACCCCTGATCACTGGGGTGTTTTTTTTCGCCCGCCATTGAACTTCCAGATTTAGTGAAAATATAATTAGATCAATCTAAGATTTTTTATTATTTATTTTATATTTGGTAAGCTGTTGAAAATAACCATAAATGCCTTTAACCTCATTTACAGAACCCTTAGGCGTACAACGTGCGGCTCATTTGCTTAGAAGAACCTGTTGTGGAGCTACCAAACAGCAAATTGATCAATTTGCTGCTTTAACGCCTCAACAAGCTATTGCTATCCTATTTGATCCTGCATTGCCAAACCCTGAAGAGCCAATCGACCCAAATACCGGATTGCCTTGGATCGGTCTGGATTCCACTACTGATGTAGAAGATTATCCCTATGAAGGACTAGTACTCAGATGGCACATTGCCCAAATGATGAGTGCTGGTATTCCAGCTAATCAATCCCTTGCTTATGCCTTTAGGGAAAGATTGGTATTTTTCATGCATTCGCATTTTACCACTAAGCGCTCTGTAGTTAGAAATCATCGATCACTCTACTATCAGATGGCCTTATTTAGGTTTTATGCCTTTGACAAAGAAGATACAGTTATTGCTCCTTTAGACCCCTTAGATCCGCCAACTATCATCCCGCGCAACTTTAGTGAGTTGACAAAAAAAGTTTCAGTCGATAATGCCATGTTGGTTTTTCTGGATGGTAGATATAATGTAAAAGGAAGCCCTAATGAAAATTATGCCCGTGAATTGCTGGAATTGTATGCCATAGGTAAGGGACTGGAAGGATCTATTCCTCAACCAGCCTACCCTGGTGATTATACCTATTTCACGGAGGAAGATGTTCAGGCCGGTGCTAAAGTCTTTTCAGGATATGTAAATGATAATTCATTTAGTAATATTGATACAGATACCAATCTTCCAAGGGGCGTTGTCAGAGGAAATGCCGGTGTGGCTTCGGCACATGACAACACCACTAAAAATTTCAGTGAAAGATTGGGTAATGCTACGGTTACACCAGATCCTGCGCTTCTGCTAGGAAATGATCCTACCGAGGAAAGTTTACTTGATGAAATCGACCAGCTGATAGACCTGATCTATACTCAAGATGAAACCAGGCTATACACCTGCAGAAAGCTCTATCGGTTCTTTGTGTATCATGAGGTAAATACATCTATCCAATCTGCGATTATTCAGGATATGACAGATGTTTTTATCGCTAATAATTTTAAGATTCAACCGGTACTTGAAGCGCTATTTACTAGTAGAGAATTCTATGAAGGGATTCCAGGGTATTTGGACGACAGCTTTGGCAGCTTAATCAAATCACCTCTGGATCTTGTCATCGGCTTCAATCGTAGTTTTGGCAAAACCATTCCTAACCCTGCATCTGACCTGCAAGGGTTTTACGATAAAGCCGGTGAAATGCTCGGTGATATTGGCAATCAAGGTATGGACTATTATGAGCCCTTCGAAGTAGCTGGATATGCTGCTTATCATCAATATCCCATCTACAATAGAAATTGGATAACCACCAATTACCTAACCAGAAGATATAATTATATCAGAGAACTGGTAAGCAATGGTATCACAATGGAGCCTAACCAGGTAAACGCCCTTCAATTCGTAGTTGACAATTATGCTGCTGTTGCTGCAGACGCAAAGTCACTTGTCGTAGAACTAGCCAAATATTTTCTGCCAGTTTCTGGTGTCATCGCCTTTGATGATCCAAATAGCGAGATTACTAATGAGCGTCTTAATTATTTTCTTCAGGCGCTTTATGATGATGGAGATCCTGATCCGGATGCCGCCTGGATCGCCCGTTGGAATAACGGAAGCCCACTCCCAGATGCAGGAGGGCAATTGCTGAATCTTTTTAATGCGATGTTACAATCGCCGGAATATCAATTGATGTAAGGTGATGGATAGAAGAAAGTTTATAAAAAACATGGGTTTTGCTGCGGGTGCACCAATTGCTTTCCACGGCGTCCCGCTCAAGGTTTTGGGTGGCTACCAATCCATGCAAAGATTAGCAGCTGCAAGTGATAATGATAAGGTTTTAATCATTCTCCAAATGCACGGTGGAAATGATGGTTTAAATACATTTATCCCTTTAGACAACTACAATCAGTATCATAACAGACGAGCCAATGTGGCCATCCCATATAAAGTTGGCAACAGAACATTAATCCCATTGGATAGCACAGTTCCCTCAGCTGATCAAATTGGCCTGCACCCTGACATGCAGGATTTTAAATACATGTATGATATTGGTCGGGCAGCCGTATTTCAAGGGGTTTCTTATGAAAAAAATAATGGTTCTCACTTTCGGGGCAGGGATATCTGGTTTATGGGAGGTGGAGCTGATGATTACTATTCAAGTGGATGGGTTGGAAGATACTTATCGAATATTTACCTTCCTGATACCTATCCCGACAATTTTCCAAACGAAGGTATGCCAGATCCCCTGGCACTGGAAATGGGCAACGACGTTTCTTTGCTTTTTCATCAGGATGGTAATATCCCCACTTCTCTCTCATTGGGAAGCAGTCCCGGTGGATTGGCGAACCTCATCGATCAATTAGAAGGTTTTGTAGATGAAGGTGTTGACCCAAGAGGATTACCCCCGGGTTTTCTTGATGGTTCTCCTTATGGGAAAGAAATGGACTGGATATTGGGTCTGGAGGATAAGTCTGAAACTTATATCAAAAGATTGGTAGAAATCTATGATGCTGCATCGGCATCCTCGGTTTCCTATCCTGAAAACTATCCGTTTTTACCTGCCAGCTCAAGAAACCCATTAACCTCCCAGCTTCAACTAGTTGCCAGGCTTTTGGCTGGAGGATTGAAAACAAAGGTGTTTTTGTTAAAGATCGGTGGATTTGACACGCATGCGCAACAAGTGGTACAGGGTGAATCGACCATGGGTGGTCATGCTGCTTTACTCTATCACATTTCATCTGCGATGCGGGCTTTTAATGAAGACCTCAACCAGCGAGGTTTATCAGACAAAGTATTGACCATGTCAATGTCTGAATTTGGGAGAAGGGTGGCATCTAACGGAAGTTACGGCACTGATCATGGCACTGGCGGACCAATTATGATGTGGGGTGCTGGCCTAAAAGGAGGTGTTTATGGAACAAACCCTGACCTATCACTGAACAATGTTTCCATGCAGTTTGACTACAGACAGATCTATGCCAACATCCTATATGAGTGGATGGGAGTAGATCAAACAACACTTACCGACGACATCTTTTTTGGTGACTATGTGGCAGGACCTAACCTTGTAAATGGCGGGAACTACACGCCCATGGACTTAATCAGCGACGTCATAACTGGTGAAGATCGGATCAGGAAGGACTTTTACAGAATTGAAAATCTTTATCCCAATCCGGCTCATAATTATACACAGGTAGAATTATTTATCAATGATATACAGGATATTAGATTCGAGCTTATTAACATTAAAGGTGCCGTTTTATCCTCCTTCCGGAGGAAATTACACCCAGGGAAACATACTGTCTCACTGGTATTGGATCAATTTGCAAGAGGAATATATTTTGTCAAAGTCACATCAGAAAAACTGAATGAAACCAAGAAACTCATTATACAGTAAAGCATTTTCATTGCTTCTGCTAGCAGTGATAGCTATTCCTGCGATCGCTCAAAAGAAACCCCCTGGAATTGGTGGTTATGCAGAGGAATTTCTCAAGACACAATGGTGGCTGGGAATCAAGGTTGGGATAAACTATACAGATCCGAATCCTATCACTCCTTACTCCTCTATTAGCACCATTGGATTTCCTGAGCAGGATCTTGATAAAACCTATGAAGTTTTTAGTCTACCCGGAGCACAAGCTGGCCTCGACATTACTTTTTACCATCGTGGTTTTTCTTTTGGATTCCAACCCACCTACAAAAGGATTCGATATGCCTATGCGAATTATCGTTCCTGGCTGGGACCTTCGCTGGTAAATGCTTTTGACATGGAATACAAAATCGAACAACGAATTGACGCCGTAGATGTGCCACTGTCAATCAAATACGAAATCATACAATCCGGAAAGACCAGGCCTTTTGTAATGGCTGGGGGCTATTATGCTTTTATCACCAACGCAGAGAAAAAAGTGGACATTACCTATACAGATAATGCTGCTGGAAACAGCGGCCCAACAGCAGGCGGCTCTCAGATTCTTGGTGTCACCCAGCAATTTCAGAATTATGCCGGCATACTGGGTGGTGTAGGTGTAAGCCTGGATTATCTAAATATCAGAACAGTTTTAGAAGCTGTTTATTTACGTGGATTGACCGACATCACTAATAATGGTAATCGTTTTACTCAAACAGAATTAACTTCTATCGGGGATGTGAATGACGAATTGAAAATTGATAACATCAATATCTCTTTAAGTTTTGTTTTCCCGCTCAGGTTTATCGACAAGCAATTCCAGGCCTACTAATATGACTATGAGAAACGCAATATTCGTTTTATTGATCTTTCCACTACTACTTGCCTGTAGTGAAGAAGATCCCATTCCAACAACGGGTTTCTTCAAGATCTATGATGATGTTGAATCAGTCGTAGACTTCCATCCGCTAGACATGGTAAAAACTGAAACCGGGTATATCATATTGGCTGCAACTGAAATTGACCGAACAGATTTTTCTGGAATTCAGCTCCTCAAAGTCGATGAAACTGGAGAATTCGAGGCAGAATTCATTTTTGACCCTGCCCCTGTTTTACCTACTGGTGACTTGATGGCTGTGAATGGACGTTACTATTTCTTTGGGATGGACCCACAAACCGTGCAGGTTCAGCTTATTTCCGTCAATGATAGTCTTGCCGACGAGCAAATAATTGATATTCCGTTAACCTACCCACTTGCAGCTTCTTTGTCATCTTCTGGAAATGAATTTCTAATCTTAAGTTATGATCCCTTCAATGCAGAAAGTCAAATATCGACTATTGGTACAGATGGAGGAATCAATTCAACGGCATCATATTCTATAGGTGCTGGAGAAGATGTGGAACAGACAATCCTAAATCATTATCTCAATCCCGGAGATCAACCACTTCCATTTTTTGTCGGTGAAACGCCTGGAGGTTCAGTCTTTTTCAATGGCTTTTATAATTATAGCATGTCATTGGTATTTAGTGATTTCGGGGGAACTCCTACCGGCGTTCTACAGGGACAAACAACAAACGGAGGCATCCAATATGCCATGCCACTTGTAGGAAATACTTTTGCTGTGGGAGGGTTTCAGTTTAATGACAACTTTATTGGAGCTGACGCCACCATATCAAGTACTGCCATAGCCTCAAGTGTCGACCTGTACATCCTGTACGGCAATGTCACCGAGTTTCGTTCATACACCCCAATGGACATTACTTCCTACGACATATCTGGCACTACGTATACCATCTTTACCGCCGAAACTGAGAACAGGCAGATTGGGCTGTATATATTCAATCAAGCTAGCGGCGAGCTGGCTGGCAAGCACAATATTGGCTACCTAAATCCATATACGCTAGCCTCTGTACGGGTGGAGCCTGACGAAGAAAATCATTTACTCATTTTAGGAACTACCTATGTCGCTAATCGCTTTCAGCGGATATACCTGAACCGAATACCGGAAGAGGAAGTAGCTACCTGGATCAGGTAATAGCACCATAATTTCCAATATCTTTGATGCTCATCCGTCACTAATTTTATATGAGCAAACAACGCGTGAGTATTGGCCACGTTTTTAAAACAATTGTCTGGCCAAGAAGAAAGATTATCGGAATTGGATTGGTACTGATTATCATCAGTAGACTTGCCAGCCTAGTTCTTCCAGGAGCCAGTAAATACCTCATCGATAATGTGATTTCGAATAGTGACCTGGAAATGCTAAAGATTCTGGTCATCGTTGTAATTAGCGCAGTGGTCGTTCAATCAATAACCTCATTTGCACTAACTCAAATTTTAAGCGTTGAGGCTCAACACCTGATCGCTAAGCTTAGGGTTAAAGTGCAAAAACATATCATTTATTTACCCATACGATTTTTTGACAATAGTAAATCAGGCGAACTGGTTTCCAGGATAATGTCTGATGTAGAAGGGGTCAGAAATCTCGTCGGGACAGGGCTTGTTCAACTTTTCGGAGGAATTTTAACAGCTATTATTTCTTTGGTTTTACTTATCCAGATTAGTCCCTGGATGACACTTTATGTGCTAGTCCCGGTATCCGTTTTTGGGGTCATTTCGCTAAAAGCATTTGGATACATCAGACCTATATTTAGAGAACGCGGAAAAATCAATGCAGAAGTGACGGGTAGGCTGACAGAAACCCTTGGGGGTATCCGCGTGATCAAAGGCTTCAATGCAGAAAAGCAGGAAGTAAACACATTTGAGGCTGGGGCTGAAAAACTGTTCTTAAATGTGAAGAAGAGCCTGGTGTCTACCAGCCTTGTAACAAGCTCAGCTACCTTTCTTTTAGGCCTTGCAAGTATTGGCATCATGGGAATTGGTGGATACATGATCATTCAGGGCGAGTTGACGCTGGGAGAATTTTTAGCCTTTACCTTATATCTCGGATTCATGATCGCTCCTATTGTCCAGATGAGTAATATTGGTAGCCAATTGACAGAAGCCTTTGCCGGGCTCGACCGTACGGAAGAGATCATGAATATGAAACCGGAGGATGATGGGTCCGTGAGAAATATCCAGACCAAAGAAATCGATGGACATGTGTCTTTCGACAATGTTTCTTTTGCTTATGATGAAGGCAAAGAGGTCATTCAAAATATTAGTTTCGAAGCCAAGCCAGGATCAGTAACTGCCTTGGTTGGCTCATCTGGCTCTGGCAAAACTACCATTGCAGGGTTGGTCGCTTCATTTCTGGTTCCAGATGATGGAAAGATTACCGTAGATGGAAAAGACCTTTCTAAAATTTCATTAGAAAGCTACAGAAGCCATCTGGGTGTTGTACTTCAGGATGATTTCCTGTTTGAAGGCAGCATCAGGCAGAATATATTGTTTCCAAAACCCAATGCTTCAGAAGAACAATTATTAGATGCCGCAAATGCAGCCCATGTGACGGAATTCACAGACCGATTCGAAGATGGCCTTGACACACTGATTGGAGAAAGAGGAGTTAAATTGTCCGGTGGACAAAAACAACGGATTGCCATTGCACGGGCGATTCTGGCAGATCCAAGAATTCTGATTTTGGATGAAGCAACCTCCAATTTAGATACTGAAAGTGAAAGTTATATTCAGGAAAGTCTCAATAGGCTGATGAAAGGTCGTACCTCGTTTGTAATTGCACACAGGTTAAGCACCATTCGAAAAGCCGACCAGATTCTGGTCATTGAAAAAGGCAATATTGTAGAACGTGGTGATCACGATACCTTGTTGAAGAAAGAAGGCAGATATCATGATTTATATACTTACCAGGCAAGGATATAGTATTTCCGAATGGTGATGAATTATTACCTAATCATGAAATACAATTCGGATATATCACATCTGAAATTTTGCTTACTTTGAGTTTATGAAAAATATCATCTTCATTCCCTTTCTCATTTTTCTCATTGCCTGCCAAAATACAAATGCCCCGGAGACAAGAGAAATACCGGAAGATATTCAGGAATACCTAAATCAATACGAGCCCTATGAAATGGGCTTTGATGCTTCAGGATATAACAAAACTGACAAAACTATCCTCAAAAAACTGGTAGAGGCTGCCATGTATATAGATACGATCTATTGGTTGCAAACATCCAAATATGGAATGAATATCCGGGATAGCCTGGCCCAGGCTCCTTCCAGTCCTTTACGTAACGCTTTATTGACCCTTGTGGAGCGGAATGGTGGGACATTCGAACATCTCAATGAATTTGAGTCTTTTTATGGAACTCAGGAATATTATGGCGGAGATGAGTTGTATCCGGAAGGAATGTCAGTAGATCAATTCGATGAATATTTAAAGACATTATCTCCTGAAGAGCAGGAGGAATTTATGTATCCATATACGGTAATCAAAGAAGATGGTCAAGGTGGCTATAAAGCTGTGCGATATCACGAGGAATATAAACAATACCTAACTCCAATTGTCACACTTTTAAACGAAGTCGCAGATCTCTCGGACAATAAATCCTTTTCAAAATTCCTTCGGCTCAAGGCAGAAGCCCTCACCACTGATAATTACTTTGACGCTGATGTGGCATGGATTGATATGGAAGACACCAAGTTTGACATCGTATTTGGTCCTTTTGAGACCTATTCAGATCGTATCAAAGGTGTAAAAGCCAAATATGAAGCCTATATAGAAGTAGTAGACCAGGAAGCCTCCGCAGACCTTGAAGTATATAAAAGCTATCTCCAAAAAATGGAGGAGAACCTTCCTATACCTGAAGTATACAAATCAGTAGTTGAAGGGCTGACGGCAAATTTTATTGTTGTGAAAGACATCATTCGAACCGGTGAGGGTGCTGTTGGATACCAGGCTGTAGCAACTAACCTTCCAAATGACCCGGAAGTACATGCGAAAAAAGGAACGAAAAAAACCTTCTGGAAGAACATGTTTGAAGCCAGGTTCAATGCCATCATAAAGCCTGTGAGCGAACGACTTATCGAAGATTCCCAATTACAGTATCTTTCTGACGAGGGGTTTTTCATGTTTGTGCTGATGCATGAAATTTGCCATGCCATTGGCCCACGGGTCGTAAAAGTTGGTTCCCAAAAAGGAATGGCTGTTAATGCAGCTATTGGTCCGAATTATAGCCCGCTTGAAGAGACAAAAGCTGATGTGGTCGGCTTATATTCATTGGCTTTCCTAATGGATGAAGGAGTGGTAGATAGGGAACAAGCTAATTATTTCTATGTATCGTTTCTAGGCAGTCTATTTAGATCAGTACGTTTTGGATTGGAAGAAGCCCATGGAAAAGCTGCCGCTATCTCGCTCAATTACCTGGTGGAAAATGGAGGGATTAACTATAATGAAACTACCAATAAGTGGTCTGTTGATTTTGAGAATTTTGAAGAAGGCATCAAAAATCTGTCTGCCGAGCTGATGATCCTGGAGGGAGATGGAGATAATAAAAAAGTGGAAGTGTTTTTTGAAAAATGGACAAGGGAAACACCACAAATAGCCCAAGCTTTTGAAACAGTAGAAGATATTGCAATCGATGTGCTGCCAGTGAGGTCCATTAAATGGGAATAAGACATATTTCAATTGGTAACCAGCAACTTTATTTAGTCCTTCCAGAATTTCCGCTGAGATCTATACATAACCGTTGAACTCTGCTACGTGTTGCTCATGGCTCCCTGACTCCTATTTATCATCAAGGCTTTACCAGTTTCGCTAGTTATTTATTCCTAACCATGGTCAACCTTATGAAAATGGCTATCCAAAACAGATTTTAGCTTTTCTGGCTCTGCAGAACCTACCAGCAATTTCTTAGTTCTATGTCCACTTCTATAATTGATCATCAATGCTTTAAAGCCATGTACATTATAAAGTGTCCCTTTCGGAGTAAAGTGAATACCCAACCCATAGTACCAGGGGGTTTTAATCACCTCACTGTGTATCAATTCATCTATTTTAAAATTAAATACGACAAGCCCAATCCCAAAGGTCAATTTCAAAACAGTGCCATCAAATGATACCGTGAGTTTATAGAACAGGATACCGGTAAGAGAAAGTACCGCCATTAGCACGATAAATGGAATCAGTGGAATGGGGTTGTTCCCCCATTGAAACTGATAAGCCATGCCTAACAAAACAATGATCGGAAGAAAAACCCAGATCATTGCCCAACCAATTTGTGACTTTTGATACTTCATCAGCATTCAATTCTAGAATAAAGTAATAAATACCTCATTACATAAGGAAGCAGCTACTGAAAATATTTAATTGAGAATTTCCAACAGATGGGCTAATCCCTCTTTGGACACTGCCACATCCTGCTCTCCAGTAGCTCCTGAAAAAACGGCCAAAACGTATCCACCTTTTACTTTTTCAATGACTCCACCTTTATAGCCATATTCACCACGTAAAGGTTCTCTTACTTTACTTCCACTATTTTGAAAGGTATCAGCCATTTCCGCAGCCTTGGTGCTTGCAACACCTAATAGGTTTGAGGTTTCACTGGTTAATTTACCAACCACTTTCATCTTCGAAACCCAGGATTCGGTCACTTCTCCTGGAATATAAGCTACAATCGCCACCCCGGTGACAGAGAGTTCGCCTGCCGCCTCAGCGATCATTGTGAGCGCCTGATCAGAATGCTTAAGAAACAGGGTTTGTTGCTTGTCCTTCTTTTGAGCATGTAGCGTATAAGAAAAAATTAGTAAGATAAAAGGCATTACGCATTTGATAGACTTTTTCATGGTTAGTTGTTTATGTGTGTTTTAGGCTAATTTCATAATGGTACAAGTAGTCAAATAAGGGTTATCAAATTGGACGGTATCTCCTGCTGTCTTTCCCGGAATAGGAAAGAGCCTGGCAGACAGTGGCTTATTAAAATATCGCAATGACAAGGCAGCAAGATCCTGATATACGCCAGTAATAGTTTCCTCAGAAATATCACCTGCTAATGGAATAACATCTAAGCCCGTCCCCGAAACTGCTGAATAGAGAATCAACTCCTCAACTGTAAATCTATTCTCACCTGCTCGCTGAGCCAATACTTTATCTTCTATTACTGGCAACATTAACCCTGAATATCCACAAGATTTAATATCCAGGTTTTTGATGGCCCTTGTAATCAAGGCACATGCACTTAAGGTGCTGGTACTACCGAACGGCTTGTTAGTCAATGTTTCAATGGCCGTTGCTATACTGGCATCCAACCCTGGTGCGGGGGAAGTGTCTATACCGTCATATTTCCACTCTTCTGAAGCTAGTTGAATGGTTGTTTCTTCTATTGGTTGAAAAGCTTGACTCAAAGCCTTCTTCAAGTTTTCCTCCGCATTTTCCCAGGTGGATTCCTGGAATACTTTAGTAATTAAATTTGGGTATTCGATGCCGATTGCAAAACTATTTGGACCTTTATGGTAAGCTGCGGGAAAAAAAGGAATCCCTGCCGGACAATTGGCAGAAGCGGTAAATCTAAAATTTGCTTCACCGCCTTTGCTGTTTTGTGATAGCTCTTTACAAATGGATGCTGCCACTTTAATAGACTTGTAATGTGTCCCCTCATCAACGGAAGAAATAGGGATACTAAAGCTAATATTTGAAGTTTCCTTAATCAGACGAACCGCCCAAGCTGTTAATTCAGTACTACCTTGGTTGCCCTCGATAAGCTCCCCAATGGAAAGCATAACATTTGCATTCGTAATCAAAGTGTCAATGGCTTTCAATTGGGTAATGGTATACTCATTGAACGGGTCCACTGTTAACTCATGTAAATTTTGTGTCGCAATTCTAAGGGTTTGAACTTCGTATCCACGTTTAGCATATGTCCCTTCTGCTTCTTTCAGGAATGTGACTGCCGAATCGACAGACTCCAAATTAGATAAATCAGATAGATTTATTCCAGCTGTGATGGTTCTTATTCTTAAATCCAAGGCATTGATCTTGTGGTTGATACTAAGAAACAATATTAGGATAAAAGGAACGTAATGAAGGGATACCTTTTTTCATTCAATCATGAATATTGAATGGTAAGATAAACAGAAGCTTTAATTATTCAGAAAGGCCTAAAAGATGAGCGCTTACGTAAGGGTTTAAAGTTTATCTATTACTCGCTGTAGCCTACCTTGAATTTCAGTTGCAATTTCACCGAGAGAATCATTCTCTACGGCCTTCATAGAAGCAACAGGGTCTACTGCAGCTACCTCAATACCGTCATTGGTTTGTTGAACAATTACATTGCAAGGAAGCATTGTCCCAATTTTATCTTCTGCCAGTAGTGCTTTATGGGCAAATGGTGGATTACATGCACCCAGAATGGTGTATGGCCTGAAGTCTTCATCGAGCTTCTTTTTTAAAGTCTCTTTGATATCAATTTGAGTCAAAATGCCAAATCCCTCTTCTTTTAATCCGGCAGTAACCTTTTCAATTGCAGATGCAAAATCTGTATCAGCAAGTTTTTTTGACATGTAATATTTCATGGTGGTATTTTTGGGTTGTGAATAATGGACCGAATATATAACAATATTTTAAACTAATACATTCCACTTGATTGGACTAATACTGTAAGAAAAACGTCTCAGTTCTTTAAATTAGAACTTAAAAATATATCTGTCACTTTGAAAAGCCTTGTGATAAAATTCGGATTACTATCTATTCTTTTCTTCCTACTACTTGAGTTGGGAAAATTTTCAATTAGTGATGGTCATTGGTACCAGGAAACACTTTTTGTTTTAAGCGCAATGTGCCTTGTCGCTTTTGGGTTCATTCTGCGCAGTCATTGGTCTAGCAGACAAAGACTACTAGATAGCCCACTAATTGCTGATAAAGAAAAACTCAGGATGCTGAAAATTAGCGATCGAGAATATGAGGTACTACAAAAAATGGCCGAAGGTTATTCCAATCAAGAGATTGGTGATCACCTTTTTGTTTCCGAGAACACCATTAAAACGCATGTATCCAATTTATTGAGTAAGCTTCATGCAAAAAGGCGTACTGAAGCAATAAAACAAGGGAAAGCATATGGAATCTTGTGAAAAACCTGATAAAAAGCCAAAATCATTCGAAAGTATGAGTACTCATTTATTAAGTTTTTATTAATTCACCTTAAAAAAAAACATGAAAAAAGTAATTATCAGAAATGGATTGATCTCCACCGCCATTCTCGTATTAATCAACCTGATCACATTGGCCATCTTTGGTACCGATCCAAAGAATTATGAGATAGGAGAAATCATTGGGTATGCTACAATCGTAGCCGCATTGGTTCTGGTGATTTTTGGAATACGTGAATACGAGTTTCAAAACAACAATTCATCCTTTTCAAAAAAATTGGGGATTGGGACAGGAATTACATTTTTCCCATCCCTGGCATTTGGTCTTTACAATGTCATTTATTCTAAATGGATAGACCCTGATTTTATGGAAACCTATACAAAATACAGTCTGGATAAAATGCAATCCAATATGTCAGCAGAGGAATTTGAAATTGCTAAAAATCAGACACTCGAACAAATGGAGATGTTCGATAACCTCTTTCTTCAGTTCATCCTCATGTTTATGACTGTCTTTGTCGTTGGACTAATTATTAGCCTCGTATCAGCCCTTTATTTTCAACTAAAACCGGTTAAAAAATGAAAGCCCAGATATCCTAGGTATGCTTAAAGGCCCTGTTCCCATAACCTGTGGCCCTTTAGTTGACTAGTTATATCCTATCATAGGATTTGCCCTCAGACAACAAAAGGTATGCTTCTATTGCTATTGAAAATACAGCCCAGAGCGGCAAGTCAGTAACCCGATTCTTCCAACACGCTATGGGTAATTTTAATGATTGGCGATATACGCGTTATAATCAACAAAACTCTTTTCGATGATTTTTTTTGCTGTAGCAGCGTCCTGAAACTCTTCTACTTCTACCGTCTTATGGCTTTCCAGCTTTTTATAGTCTTCAAAGAAATTTTTAAGTTCCTTAACAAAGTGCTGCGGCAGATCTGAAATGTCATTCATGTGGTTTACACTCATATCATTAGCTGCAACAGCAATGATTTTGTCATCTTTTTCACCATTGTCTAGCATCTGCATTACACCAATCACTTTGGCGGGCACAATACACATGGGTACGATGGTGATCTGAGACAACACCAAAATGTCTAACGGATCCTTATCATCACAATAGGTTCTTGGGATAAAACCATAATTCGCTGGGTAATACATTGATGAGAAAATCACCCGGTCGAGTCTTAGTAAGCCAGACTCCTTATCTAACTCATATTTGGCCCGTGTATTTTGAGGAATCTCAATGATCCCGTTTACAATTGCCGGTGCTTCTTCTCCTACTCTTACTTTGTGCCAGGGATTATTAAGATCATGTGCCATGCGATACTGATTTTAAAGGCAAACTTAGTGCAAAGGTGCTTTTAGATGTGTGATGAGAAGAAAAAATTGTCAATCAGATCTGGCCGCTGAATAGTTAGTCAAAAGTTTAAAATCATTAATTCTTAAAATCCGGGACTTCATCAGGTCTGGCATAAGGGAACTCATGGATTTTTGTTATTTCATAATAACTATTCAACCCTGATATTCCAACATCCTGAATCAAACCCAGGTTAAGATAACCCCGCTCATCCATAGACTCCTCAGGAATAATCAGGTGCTGTATTTCTCCTATGATCATCAAGGTATTGTTCACCTTGATGGGCAAAGAGTCTACATGCTTCAATCCCATTTTCAATTTACTCTCTCCAACAAAAGGCGCAGAAAATTCAGCTTGATATTCTTCACTGAGCCCACATGGTTCAAACTCCGATACCTTATGATCAAACTTAGCCGAGGTATAATGCGCTCTTTCTACAAACTCTGCATGAATATGATTAATGGTAAATACACCTGTCTCCAGGATATTTTCATAGGTGTCTCTCCTTACCTCCTCACTTGGTCTAAGAATAAACCCCAAATAGGCTGGATTGCTTCCCAGGTGAACCACGGAGCTTACAATTGACAGGTTAGGAATGCCTTCTTTAGATTTTGTACCTACAACGTTTGCTGGTTTAATTCCTGAAACGGAGTTAATGAGGTTAAGCCTTTTTATCCTTGGGATATTTTCAATGTCTTCTTTTGAGAGATGCATATTGTTTATTTGGTCTTTAAATAAGCTAGTTCTTTTTTACACTTTTTCCAGTAGGCAAAGAAGGAAGGGAAATATCCTTTTACCCCGAACATCCAATCTCTGGCGTCTTCTATTCCCATATAATGGCCATTCAAGGGGTGCTCTTTATAAATAATATTTTCGGGTCGGTATTTGGTCACCAGTTCATCAAACGAACCAACAAATACCTGTAAGCCACTTATGTTTTTTCCCAGATTCAGCATAAATTCCATGCAATGATCTGCCACTGGATATGCCGCAAATACAGAAGGCTCGATTAACAGGACACGATTACATGCCTCTTCTTTTCGCCATTCCGGATCCATATTGTAATAATTATAAACCAATGTAGGAACTCCCTTTCTCAATACGATTTTTGATGAAGTAGGAAGTTTTGTCTTAAACTCTACCGAGCTTGAATCAATAAGCATCTCAGGACAATTCATACCCGAGAGCGCTTCATAGGAAACATCCAGAAAGGTCCCTTTTTGATCTGAATAGAAATACTTATTAATGTTTTCCTGATTTGCCATGTATTTTTTGTTGGCATTAGCTCCGGCTACCCATTGCCAGCTAAGCGCATTACTAGCCCAGTCTCCATCCAGCAAATGATAATACATCCACCTCGCTGGTTCAAACCAATGCCTTCTGGCAATATTGCAGGCTAGTGATGCTACATACATCCGCATGTGGTTGTGCATATAGCCGGAATCATACAAATCAATGATTCCCTGATCTATTACTTCAATATCAGTTTTAGCTTCCACTATAGCGCTTGGGATATCAGTTGAAGAGACCTGTTCCTGAGGATGTTTCAGGTCAGAATTGATTTCGTCACCTTTGGATATCCATACTTGCTGCCAGTAATCACGCCAGGCCAGCTCTTGCAAAAATTTTTCCATCTCATACCATTTGAGATCTCTGGTAAGAATGGACTCCATTGCCTGTCTGGTTGAAATAACTCCCCTCGAAATATAAGGCGACAAATAGCTAACCGCACCATCAGAAAAATTTCTGCTTCTTCCATAGGCGATAGGATCAACCCGGTTAATTTGTTCAATAATATCTGTATAGCTGGTTTTGAATATCATCGCTCGGAAATCTTATTCAATGAAATACTCCGCTGTCTGGTAGACTTAAATCGATTGATCGCTTTTGCTCGTTTTTTTGAATGCTTGATGCTTACACCTGAGTTCACCCTTTTTCTCCACCTTTTAAAACTGGAACGTTTTAATTCAGACCTCATCAATTGTACGACATCCTTTTCGGCAAGGTCAAACTGAAATTCAATAGCTTCAAAAGGGGTGCGATCCTCCCATGCCATTTCAATGACCCGATCTGTTTCCTCCTCTGATAATAGATGCTTCATGTGGCAGAACTGATTATACATTAGAATAATCAATGAGTCACGAAATGGTTTTGAATAAAAACCGATAAGCAATTTAGTTACCCCTATAAATTCAGGTATTCTTTTTCATATACTTTTTCAGCAAATAACATTGAGTTATCAAAAACTGATATTATATGTCTTACCCACTTCGGTCTCCTTACTTATTTCAACCCCATCATATCTAACAATAAGTAAGTTTCCAAGCAATGAACGAACACTCAATTCCTTCAATTCTTCCTGTTCCCATTCAATTGTAAACTCAAAACCACCTCTGCCCTTAACCCCCGAAATGCTGCCGGAAGGAAGTGCTGTCGGAAGAGCCGGAAGGATATCCTGGTAATAATTACCATCTTCATCCCTTAAGTGAGATTGCAGAAGCATCTCTGTGATACCTGAGGTAGCTCCAAAATTTCCATCAATCTGAAATGGGGCATGTGAGTCAAACAGGTTATTGTACAGTCCGCCTCTATCTCGCCTGTTTCCATCCACCTGTATCACAGATGGAACCATTAAGTTTTTTAACATAAGGAAGGCGTGATCACCATCCAACAGCCTCGACCAAAAATTAATCTTCCAGGCCCTGGACCATCCGGTACCACCATCTCCTCTGTGGGATAAAGTAACCCTGCTGGCTTCAGCCAATTCCGGGGTAGTGAGAGGATGAATTTCACTTCCGGGATGTAAACCCCAAAGATGAGATACATGTCGATGCTTACTTTCAGGGTCATCATTGTCAGCTACCCATTCCTGTAGCTGGCCATGCTGCCCAACCAGATTAGGGGCAATTTGGGATCGTCTGGATTTTAAAGTCTCAACCAATGTTTGGTCCACACCAAGGATATTTGCAGCTTCTATGGTATTTGAAAACAAATTCCGAATGATTTGATGATCCATGGCCGGACCCATGACCAGTCCACCGTTCTCAGGACTATTGCTTGGCCCACTCACCAACCACTCCGGGTGTTCAGGATGGGGTACTAGGTAATCAATGAAAAACGTACTTGCAGACTTCATGATGGGGTAGGCAAAGTCTCTTAAATATTCTTCATCTCCATTGTATTGGTAGTGCCACCACAGATGCTGACACAACCAGGCACCTCCCGTTACCCAGATTCCATGGTTAGCGTTATTAATGGGGGCTGCACCACGCCAAAGATCTGTATTGTGATGTGCCACCCAACCTTTTAAGTTATAATGCTCTTTGGCCACTTTTTTACCTGTAATGGATAGCTCTTTCAGCATCATTTGAAGTGGCTGGACCAATTCAGAGAGATTAGTCATTTCTGCGGGCCAATAGTTCATCTCTGTATTGATGTTAATGGTGTACTTACTGTCCCATGAGGGACTCAATTGATCATTCCAGATCCCCTGTAAGTTCGCGGGTTGGGAATTGGGGCGTGAGGAGGAGATCAGTAAGTATCTCCCATACTGATAAAGCAGGGCAACAAGGCTGGGGTCCAGGTCTTGATTAAAGGTAGCAAGACGCTCATCTGTAGTGCGTTGCGAGATTAACGAGTCACCTAAATCAATTTTAACCCGGGTAAACAATCCCTGATAGTCCAGTATATGATCCTTCCTGATTTCATCAAATGATTTATCCTTCAACGCATTCAGATACTCCTTGCATTTCAATTCCGGATTACCACTTATATCATCATAATTGATAAAATTGGTAGCTCCTACAAGCTTTAGGGTAACTGATGAGGCGTTCGAAACTACCATTTTGCCACCATCCGCTATCACCTCTCCATCCTCATTGTTCACCTCCAACTGAGCTTGAAATGTGACTTTACTTTCCGGGTAGTCAATATCATCTCTATCTGGACTATAATTATCTGATTTCCCACTTAGTATAATGACATCCCCATCTGTCTTCACCTGATATGCTTTGTGGGGTGAATTCATGGTAACATTGAAATTCAGTTTACCTTTTTCGGAGGATTGTAAATGAACCACGATAGCCTGATCCGGAAAGGATGTAAGTATTTGCCTCGTGAATCTCACCCCCTCATAGTCATAACTCACTGAGCTTATGGCTTCCTCCAGGTTGAGTTTTCGCTGATAATTTTTAACTGAGTCATGCCCAGGGAACTGGAGTAAAACATTTCCAAAGGGTTGATAGCTCAATTGACGCATGGGTTTCGACATGAACCGCTCGTTGGCTAATTGATGAGCCTCATTTTGTTTACCCTCCCAAAGTAATTGCCGGAGGGTATCCAAAACCTTATATGCTCCCTCATGTGCATAATCATGTGGTTGACCGGTCCAAAGAGTCGACTCATTAAATTGTATGATCTCATGCTGAATCTTTCCATAAACCATGGCACCTAGTCTACCATTCCCTACCGGAAGGGCTTCAACCCATTCATTTGCAGGTTCATCATACCAAAGAGTGAGCGAAGAATTGTTCTCATCTTCTTGTTGAATACAAGAGCATAAAATAATAGTGAGTAATAAAATGAACTTCAGGGTTACTCGGATCATCGGGTTAGGGACTAATTGATATTAACAGGTTTATTTTCTTTCATGGATTGATTGGCTGCCAGGGCAATGGTTGTTGCCTTCAGTCCATCATCACCAGTTACCGGAGGCGGCTCTCTTTTTGCAATGGCCTCAATAAAGGCATTCATTTCATTTAGATAGGACTCCACATATCTATCCATAAAAAAATCCATCGGTCTTGAAAAATGTGTTCCCGTTTCATTCAACAGGACGTGATTATCTTTCTGTTGATTTACTGTGTGAGCCATACCCCTGGAGCCAAAAACCTCAAGTCGCTGATCATAACCGTAAGCAGCTTGCCTGCAATTCTCTATTACCGCAGTAACCCCGTTATGAAAAGTGATGATCACGATTGCAGAATCTATGTCTCCAGCTTGACCAATAGCCGGATCCACCATATTTTTACCAATTGCATAAACTTCCTTTGCTTCCGAATCAGCAATGTATCTGGCCATATCAAAATCATGAATGGTCATATCAAGAAACAACCCTCCTGAACTTTTAATATAGTTTATTGGTGGTGGTTCCGGATCCCTGCTGGTGATCTTAATCGTCCTAAGGCTTCCGATCTCGTCATTGCCTACCAGGGTTTTTATTCTGGCAAAATCAGGATCAAACCGCTGATTGAAAGCTACCATTAATGGTACCTGATGCTTTTTGGTAACTGTTAAAATTTCCTGAATTTTAGTCAAGGACAGGTCAAGCGGCTTTTCACAAAATATTGCCATACCAGCTTCTGAGGCTCTGTGAATGTATTCAGCATGCGTATCACTTGGAGAACAGATCAATACGGCATCAACTTCATCATTCTGAAGGACAATATTCGGATCCCCAGATACAGATTTAACATGGTGATTTTTTGCAATTGATTGACCTGCTTCAGACGGATTCATAGCAGCAACCACTTCTGCACTACCTATTCTGGTTGTAATATTTTTGAGGTGAACTTGCCCAATTCGACCCAATCCGAGAATACCAATTTTTACTTTTTCCAAATGTTACAAGTTTTTTAATGAACGATCATTGTGCCCTAAAATGGAAATCTTTCCTTGCAATATCCCTATATTTAAATTTAAAATATTAAAAAGAATAAAGCGCCCCTTTATTGCTTGAATAAAGATAAAGAATTGTGCGCCTTTTTGAATGATGACTACCCCAGACATTAAGTTTGGTGAAAATCAGTATGGTTAATATCCGTTTATTCAGAAAAGCATACATAGACTACTATATGGAGGAAAGGATAAAAGGAAGGAGAGGAACTACGTTATTGATTTCAATATCAATGATCTTATTGATATGTTTCACAACATTTCAATGTGATCAAAAGAGCTCAAGTGTTAAACTCCCAAATAAAGTTGATTTCAATTATGATGTAAAGCCTATTCTGGTACAGAATTGTTACCTGTGCCATGGTCCCGACCCAAGCAGCAGAAAAGCGAACCTTCGCCTTGATACCTATGAAGGTGCTACAACCCTCATAGAAGGCAGAAAACCAATTGATCCTGGCAATCCTAACAGAAGTGAGCTGATCAGGCGGATTACCCATGAAAATCCTGATGAAATCATGCCCCCTCCTGAAACCAACCTAAAGCTGGGTGAATATGAAATCGCCATCTTAAAAAAATGGATCGACCAGGGTGCTGAATGGAAGGCGCACTGGTCATTTATCAAACCTGAGTATACCGAAGCTACTGTATTTGATCCAACATTATCATCCAATGAGGTTGATGATTTTATACTGGCAAAGCTTGACGGTAAATCACTTGATCTGGCTCCCCTTGCAGAGAAGAATACTTTAATTCGTCGGGTTTCCTATTTACTGACAGGGCTTCCACCAGAACCAGAGAAGGTGAAGGAATTTGAAATGGATAATCGACCAGACGCCTATGAGCGAATGGTCGATCATTACCTGAACAGTCCGGGCTTCGGCGAACGTTGGGCACGCCATTGGATGGATCTGGTTCGATATGCTGAAACAAAAGGCCATGAGTATGATTACGAACTTGCCGGGGCCTGGAAATACAGAGATTATTTGATCAGGGCATTCAATGAAGATATTCCATACGATCAATTTGTCAAAGAACATATAGCAGGGGACTTGCTGGATTCTGTAAGATGGAACCGAGAGAACGGAAAGAATGAATCCCATATTGCCACTGCTTTTTATGCCATGGGGGAAGGCACACACAGTCCGGTGGATATTCGCAAAGATGAAGCGGACAGAATCGACAACATGATAGATGTGACTACCAAGACATTTCAGGGATTAACAGTTTCATGTGCCAGATGTCACGACCATAAATTTGATCCTATCCCTACCACCGACTATTATGCACTCTATGGGGTGATGGAAAGCAGCAGGTTTTCTCCTAAGTCCTCAGAAATTACCTATGAAAAGCTTCAGAACATTGAAAAAATGCATGCTTTCAAAAAGGAGATCAAGGAGATGGTTGCCAATAATTGGAGACAGGAAGTTGATCAGCGTCAAGCCAACAATAACGAAATTTCGGTTGCATCAAATAATGACGGAAGTAATTCACAAATAATTGGGGACTTTAGAGGAAGTGACCTGGATGGATGGAAAAGTGATGGGTTTGCCTTTGGCAAATCTACCACCCTGGGAGATCTGATTTTTGATAGCAAAGACGAAAATATTCTTGGAATAGAAGAAGGAAAAGCTTCGAGTAAATACTTTGCCAAAGGCATTTTTGGTGTATTGAGATCCCCCAACTTCACCATATCAAAAGATTTCATTGGTATTAGAGCTCGCGGAACCGAAGCATCTATTAGGATCATTGTCGATAATTTTCAATTGATCAGAAACCCGATTTATGGGCGGCTCGAACAAAAGCTTGATTCAGAAGAATGGAAAAATATAATATTTGATCTTTCTTCCCTAAAAGGTCATAAGGCATACATTGAGATTTATCCAGGGGGAAATCATAACGGATATCTTAATTACCGTTTGCCAAAAACTTCATTTATAGAGCTAAAATATGCCATCGCTTATGATAATGAATGGCCTGAGCTTGTACCGGAAAAGCATATAAATTCAGATGTGTCAAAAGATTTGATTGATAGATGGTTAACACGAGATATAACATCCGGGGATATCAAGTATCTCAATAGTTTGCTAAGGGAGGGCAAAATCGAAAATAGATTTCCCGAAGTCCATGAGCAGTTGAACGCCTATCATGAACTGGCTAAGCAAGTCGGCGATTCCACCTTCTTTACCGGTATAGACGAGGGGTTTGGGGTTAATAGCCAGGTGTTTATACGGGGAAATCACAACAACCTTTCCGATGAAAAGGTACCTCGCAACTTTTTGACTGCCATATTACCTAACAAAACTGTCATTACAAAAGGAAGCGGGAGAATGGAAGTGGCAAATGCAATGCTGAATCCTGATAACCCACTAACATCGAGGGTAATGGTCAACAGGATATGGCATCACCTATTTGGAAGAGGAATTGTAGAAACAGTCGATAATTTTGGTCTTCAGGGGAAACTGCCAACACATCCGGAATTGTTGGATTTTCTTGCTCTTAAATTTCAAAATGAAGGGTGGTCTATCAAAAAAATGATCAAGTTCATCATGATGTCCAACACCTTTCAAAGGTCTGTAATTGGTGCTGGGGATGCGGACAAAAAAGATCCAGAAAACCTCTACCTTTCACATTTTCCATTAAGAAGACTGGAAGCTGAGGCTATAAGAGATGCCTTATTATTTGCTGCTGGTAATTTGGATCGAACCATGTATGGACCCCCGGAGCCTGTACATCTGACCAAGTTTATGACAGGTCGGGGAAGACCAAAAGAATCCGGAACAATTGATGGCAATGGCAGACGAACAATCTACCTGGAAGTAAGACGAAACTTTCTTCAGCCTATGATGCTAAGCTTCGACAGGCCCATCCCTTTTACAACATTCGGTAAGAGAAATGAAACTAATGTGCCTGCTCAGTCATTAATCCTGATGAATGACCCTTTTGTGAAACACCAGGCAGAATTGTTAGCAGAACGGGTACTGAAAGAAGCAGAAGACACAATCGAAGATCGGGTTACTTTCATTTATCAGCAGACCTTATCCAGACTTCCTACACCTCTGGAACTTGAAAGAACTGAAACAATGATCCGACAACTATCACTCACCCACGGGGTAGAACCAGGTGAAGCCAATGATCATTTAGAAGTGTGGAAAGACTTTTGCCACTCAATATTTAATTTGAAAGAATTTATCTATCTAATATAATGGGACGCAAACATATCATTCATCATCCTGTATCTCGCCGCCAAATGCTAAGTATGTGTAGCGGTGGATTTGGGGCAATGGCTTTCACTGGTTTGGTTGGAGGTCTCAATGCTGCATGTCAAAAAATAGAGGAGCCTACTTCCATGCTTCATCAATTAATGCAGACCACACATCATGTTCCAAAGGCCAAACATGTTATTTTCCTTTACATGGATGGTGGAATATCTCAGGTTGATTCTTTTGATCCCAAGCCGCGGTTGGCAAAAGAAAACGGTGAAGACCCAAACAGGAAGTTTAAGGTTGATAAAACTCAGTTTGACAATGTAGGAAAAATCCTTAAAAGTCCATGGGAGTTTAAGCAATATGGGGAAAGTGGCATGTGGATTAGCGAGTTATTCCCACACATTGCAACCTGTGCCGATGATCTTGCCATGGTACGTTCCATGGTTTCAAATTTTCCTGAACATACAAACGCCAATTATTTTCTTCATACAGGTAGTGGCCTGCAGGGGAGACCAAGCATGGGTGCCTGGGTCACTTATGGGTTAGGCAGCGAAAACGACAACCTTCCTGGCTATGTAGTTCTTAATGGTGGGTTGGTGCCTCCTGGGGGGTTAGACAATTTCAACAGTGGTTTTTTGCCAGCCTCTTACCAGGCATCTGTGCTTAAGGCAGGACCTGCTCCCCTGGCCAATGTTATCCCTGATGAAAGCATTGAAGGGATTCAAAGTCAGAAGTTGGCATTTATGAAGCAGATGGATGCAAGTCTGATTGGAAAAATCGGCCAGGCTGATGCAGTAGAATCTGCTATTTCGAATTACGAGCTCGCCTATAAAATGCAGTCTTCCGTACCAGAACTGACTGAGTTTTCTTCAGAATCAGCAGCAACTAAAAAATTATACGGAATGGAATCTGAAGATCCGCACACCAGAAGCTATGGCGCGCAGTGCTTACTCGCAAGAAGGTTGGTGGAGCGAGGTGTCAGATTTATTGAATTGACCTGTCCAAATGTTAAAGCTGATCGTTGGGATCAGCATAACAACCTGAAAGATGGACATGAACGCAATGCACATGCGGTAGACCAGCCAGTTGCCGGACTGATCAAAGACCTGAAAGTGCGTGGACTGCTGGAAGATACCCTGGTGGTCTTTACTGGAGAATTTGGGCGCACTCCTTTTGCGCAAGGTACTGACGGCAGGGACCATAATCCTTCTGCCTTTAGCATGTGGGTGGCTGGCGCAGGTATTAAAGGGGGTACTGTTTATGGAAAAACAGATGAATATGGATACCGGGTGATTGAAAATGAAACCACCATCCATGACCTGCATGCTACAATGCTACATTTACTTGGCGTAGACCATGAACGACTAAGATTCCGGTTCGGCGGACGGGACATCAGACTCACAGATGTACATGGTCACATCATAAAAGATATCTTGACTTAAATATGTCTTCATTTGGGTAATATCATGGTTATGGTAAAGCCATATTCAGAAATAAAGTTGAGTGAGCTAATGGACAGTTAAGATTTTATCAGATGCACCCCTAAACTCAAAAGTATCTTCTGCTTTCTTCCCCATCAACAGTTGTCCGATAGGAGAAGCCGCTGAAATCACCAAATAGGTCTCACCGTCAAATTGGATCGGACCCAAGCCGATAGATATAAAGTATTGGTTTTTTTCTGTTGCGACAAGCGACCCGATGGTCACCTTTTCAGACCCCTTTTCAACTCTTAGCCCATCCAATAACTGCTTCATTTTAATGAGCTGATTAAGTTGAGTAGAAGCCTTCTCCTTCTCCAGGTGCATCATCGCACGATTAGTCTCATATTTATCACCCATAGAGCTTTTAGCATCTTCATTGGCTGCCTCCTGAAATTCTTTAATGGATTGTTGCAAGGTAGCTACACGATCGTTGATCAGATGTTTGCAGTGAGCGAGTAATTTTTCTTTGATAGGTTCCAAGCGAGCAAAAATAGAAGGAATAAATTCAATTTTATTAAAATTTCAGTGTCACACTCTTACCAGCATAAACATCCTGCGGCAGGTCGATGATAAACAGGGTTTCATTTTTAACAGGGTTCGGATAACTATAATAACCATCTCCGTCCACCTCATACAACCCCGATATTGTCAACATCATCTTGTTCAACTTCCTGGAGGGATCAGCAACGGAAATTTCAGCGATCTTTCCCTGAGCTGTTTTGACCATGACCATTCCCTGACTATCCATTTTGGCATATAAGTCTTTCGAAAAATCCACCTTGCCCGACTGATAAAAGGCGGCCTGATATACGCCCAGATTTTTATTGCTGACAGCCTGTAGCTTATCTGAATTACTCACGATTTCAATCGGATTATTTTGTTGAAATATTTCTAAATCCTCCAAAGAAACATCCGGTAACACCATATACATATAAGATGCATTTTCAGGACGCTTGCCATGATCAAACCAAAGCTTAAAGACTCCTTCCCGAATCAGCTCATCGGATATATTTTTTTGATCGGTAATATCAGACCAACGTCCTTCCTCCACCTGGTTAGAAAGTTCTACCGTCGTTGGAGAAGGAAAAACATACGCGACCCGATCCTGGTGCACATATTTTATATTTTTGAGCTGTCGTCTACCCTTCGGAATTTCTTTGACCTCTGATCCCTGTTTCACGGTGACATTACTTCTCAACAATACCTGGTTGATTGTGGTCGCAACGGGCAAGCTAGGATGTGAAGCAATATCCGCCCCCAGGCAAACGTAATAGTCGTCAAAGAAGAACCATGATTTTTTGGCCTTTAGTAGATCGTGAGGACTTACAAAATCAAAAGCAACTGCACCCATGTAACCGTCGGTGACCGCTCCTACGAAATCCCGAAGTCCGGGTTTCCGAATTTCCTCTGGCTCATGAAGCTGAGGCTTTTGCATAATAGTCGTCCCCGAGATCTTTTGCCAGTCATATACAGGCCAGATGTTATGGTATTCGTCTCCCTTTAGTTGCAAATAGTTTGTGCCATCTGCCCGATGATGCGTAGGCTTACCGGGACCATTGTATGGTACTTCCATATTCATGTTCCTGGTAGAAAACATTCTGACTGTCACATAATAGTTGGGTCGCTGGACAACAAAGTGTTCTGTCTGCCAAAAGAATTTAGCAAATGATATAGCTTGTTCTGCCTCACCTTTTCTTAATCTCATGATTGCTTCAAGCTCATCTTTGCGATAGTCCGTACTGATCAGAAGTCGCTCGATTTCCTGTACATCATGAGGTGCAAAGTTGGCCTTGCTGGTAATGCTACGATTCTTTACACTGATGTCAGTATAAACTCCGTAGACCATTTGCTTATAAATCCCATCCAGGTAATAATCAATCAGGTGATTGATCTTATCTCTTGAAAAGGCATATTTAGTATCGGCCACATAGTAAGCCCATTCACCAAAATTATTCGCATACTTTCCATAACCATAAGAGGTTGTGTTATTTACCCGATCAACCCGATGATGAAAACTATAATCATGTTGCATACCCCGTTGACCTGTAGAAAACTTAACCTCACCCTCAATCAACAGAATAATATCCTCAAATCGCTCCTTTTCATTGATAAAAAGCAGGTTCTTAGCCAGAATTCCGGCGATCACAATCCTATCTCCACTGGGTCGGGCACCTGAGGCATTCATGTGCGCCCGGCCAATAATAGGTTGCGCTTTTTCAACCAAATCCTTCGGCATTTCATCGCCGATCAACAACATCAGATTGACCAAATTGGTAGGGGTAGAAATCTGATTATTGTGCCAGTTATCTCCAAAATAATCATGCGCTACCCAATAATTCAGGCCGATTATTATTCGTTGCTTGATTTCTTCAGACTTATAATAACCAGAAGATTTCTGTTGATAAGCTTTAGCCAGATAGACCAGATAAGCAGTATGTCTTCGATGTGGAAAGCCGGCTGTTCGGCTCAAATCTTCATAATTGATGTTTTTGAAACTGCCATCTTGATTCATCCTTTCCAGGATAGATTCCACCTGACTATCCTCAATGGTGTCCTTAAGTAGCTCGCCCACTACTCTTTTTTTGATAATGGCAAAATCAGGGGTCTGGGCTGCTGAAGAAACCGTAAATAATGTCAGCGCAAGGAGAAGGGGTATGAAAAATCTCATGAATTGGGGTTGTTGCTAATGCTCATTAGGGAAATTCATTGATAAAAGTACCTAACCTGAGAAGAGAAATCAATTTTAATAGAAGTCAGCTTTGAAAAGGCATAAAAAAACCCTCCAATAAAAGAGGGCATTTCTATCTATATATAGGGTAAACGTTAATAGGAAAGCAAATGGCCAATAGCTATTTGCTAAAGGCCACTAGCCAAATTTTACTTCTTCTTATCCTCGTCTACCTCCTCGAACTCAACATCAGAAACATCTGCGTCACTACCTGCATCGGCTGTTTCCTCACCTCCCGGTGCACCTGCACTTCCTTCAGCTCCTGGTGCTCCGCCAGCTTCCTGCTGTGCCTGGTAAATCTCCTGAGAAGCATTTGACCAAACGGTGTTCAACTCATTCATCGCTGTATCGATAGCTTCTAAATCCTGAGAAGCATGTGCTTCTTTCAGTTTCTTCAAGCCTTCTTCGATAGCTGTCTTGTTTCCTTCAGATAGCTTTTCTCCATAATCTTTCAACTGCTTTTCAGTTTGGAAGATCAGCGAGTCAGCCTGATTGATCTTTTCGATCTTTTCTTTGGCTTGCTTATCTGTTTCAGCATTGGCTTCTGCTTCCTGCTTCATTTTTTCGATTTCCTCGTCAGACAGTCCGGATGAAGCTTCAATTCTGATTTTCTGCTCTTTACCGGTTCCTTTGTCTTTTGCGGATACATTCAGGATACCATTGGCATCAATGTCAAAAGTCACTTCAACCTGAGGAACTCCTCTCGGTGCCGGTGGTATACCATCTAAGTGGAACCTACCGATTGATCGGTTATCCTTGGCCATTGGGCGCTCTCCCTGAAGCACATGTATTTCCACAGAAGGCTGATTATCTGCTGCAGTGGAGAAAGTCTCAGACTTCTTAGTTGGAATGGTCGTATTAGACTCGATGAGCTTAGTGGACACACCACCCAGCGTTTCGATACCCAATGAAAGTGGAGTCACATCAAGTAACAACACATCTTTCACTTCACCAGTAAATACACCTCCCTGGATCGCAGCACCAATAGCTACCACCTCATCAGGATTTACTCCTTTAGAAGGCTTTTTACCAAAAAATTTCTCTACTTCTTCCTGAATCTTAGGGATACGGGTAGATCCACCTACCAGGATCACTTCATCAATGTCTGATGGAGACATTCCTGCGTCGGCTAAAGCCTTTTTACATGGTTCCATGGATCGCCTTACCAAATCTTCACTCAATTGCTCAAATTTGGCCCGGCTCAATGTTCGTACAAGGTGTTTTGGAATACCATCCACAGGCATGATATAAGGTAAGTTGATCTCAGTGCTGCTAGAACTGGAAAGTTCAACTTTTGCTTTCTCAGATGCCTCTTTCAATCGTTGCAAGGCCATTGGATCTTTTCTCAGATCAATGTTCTCATCTTTCTTAAATTCTTCTGCCAACCAATTGATGATCACAGAGTCAAAGTCGTCTCCTCCAAGGTGAACGTCACCGTTGGTAGACTTTACTTCAAACACCCCATCGCCTAACTCAAGAACAGAAATATCAAATGTTCCTCCTCCTAAATCATAAACAGCGATGTTAATGTCTTTATTCTTTTTATCAAGACCATAAGCAAGGGCTGCTGCTGTTGGCTCATTAATAATTCTCTTTACTTCCAATCCTGCGATCTGTCCGGCTTCTTTCGTAGCCTGACGTTCTGCGTCATTGAAATAAGCTGGAACAGTAATTACTGCCTCTTTTACTTCCTGACCTAAAAAATCTTCTGCGGTAGATTTCATCTTTTGCAGAATCATTGCGGAGATTTCCTGAGGAGTATAGTTACGATCTCCGATTTTCACACGGATTGTGTCATTGCTACCTGCCTCAAGCTTATAAGAAACATTCTTACGTTCTTCTGAAACCTCTTTGTATTTCTTTCCCATGAACCGCTTCACAGAACTGATGGTGTTTTGCGGATTGGTTATGGCCTGACGTTTTGCCGGCTCGCCAACTTTACGCTCACCTTTTCCATCGTCCAGAAAGGCAACAATAGAAGGTGTTGTTCTGTGTCCTTCACTGTTTTGAATGACAACAGGTTCATTTCCTTCCATTACCGCCACACATGAGTTGGTTGTACCTAAGTCTATGCCGATAATTTTTCCCATTGTATTGATTTATTTAAATGCTAATATTTTCTTTTCTCTTCCATTTCTATTTATCAATGGTTGTGCCAATGAGCATATGGCAGCAAAATTGTGACAGAATGTCATAATACAAGCCGGAAATAACTAGGTTAAGGTAGAAATTGACTGACTGGCATAAAGATTTAAGAAATTACTCTCCCCTTTTGGTACGCATGTGCCTGACAACCATCAACACTACGAACAACAACATGATGGCTACTGGTGCAAAATTATGAATCTCCTTAAGGGCATCAGGATTCTTATCAGCTTCCATCGCATAATAGATGAGAATCCCAATGATAAAATAAATGATATATCGGTAAGTCCTTTTCACGTTTCAAAGGTAAAGTAATAGGCTTAACTTTGCGCCCTGATAAATACCCAGATGACGTTAGAACAGGAAATAAATAAACGCAGAACCTTTGGAATCATTGCTCACCCGGATGCCGGAAAGACTACACTAACTGAAAAATTATTGCTTTTTGGAGGAGCGATCCAGACCGCAGGGGCTGTCAAGTCCAATAAAATTGATGTTGGCACCCGATCTGACTGGATGGATATCGAAAAACAGCGGGGTATCTCTGTTGCCACCTCCGTGATGGGTTTTGAATACAAGGACCTGAAGATCAACATCCTTGATACACCGGGTCACGAGGACTTCGCTGAAGACACATACCGCACACTCACTGCAGTAGATAGCGTGATCATGGTGATCGACTGTGTAAAAGGTGTGGAGCAGCAAACAGAAAAGCTTATGGAAGTCTGCCGGATGAGAAACACGCCTGTACTTTGCTTTATCAACAAGCTGGACCGAGAAGGAAGAGACCCTTTTGAACTGCTGGATGAAGTGGAAGAAAAGTTACAAATAAAAGTGAGACCCATGAGTTGGCCCATCGGCATGGGAAAGTCACTTCGGGGAGTGTACAATATCTTCGAAAATAACCTCAACCTATATGAGCCCCAAAAAAGTAAAAAAGTAACAGATGTCCTGGAAATAAAAGGAGTAAATGATCCTCAACTGGATGAAAAACTTCCTGCCTCTCTGGTAAAGGAATTAAGAGATGATATAGAGTTAATAAATGGAGTGTATGATCCGCTGGATGTTTCGAAATATCTGAAGGGGGAAGTAGCCCCGGTCTTCTTTGGCAGTGCTGTGAATAATTTCGGTGTAAGAGAACTACTTGATTGCTTCATACAAATTGCGCCTCCACCAATACCTAGAGCAAATGAAGATCGAATGGTAGAACCCAATGAAAAGAAATTCACTGGCTTCATCTTTAAGATCCATGCCAACATGGATCCAAAGCATAGAAATAGGATTGCTTTTGCGCGTATTTGCTCAGGAACTTTTGAGCGAGGAAATAATTACTACCATGTTCGCCAGGACAAACCCTTTCGTTTTTCCAATGCAACAGCCTTCATGGCTCAACAGAAAGAAACAGTTGACGAAGCCTTTCCCGGAGATATCGTTGGTTTGTATGATACTGGTAATCTAAAAATTGGGGATACCCTTACAGAAGGAGAAAAAGCAAATTATAAAGGTATCCCCTCTTTCTCGCCAGAACTTTTTAGGGAGGTGATCAACCTGGATGCCATGAAATCCAAACAACTGGAGAAAGGTCTCAATCAGCTGATGGATGAAGGTGTGGCACAGCTTTTTACCTTTGAGATGGGTGCCCGAAAAGTAGTAGGGACTGTGGGTGCACTACAATTTGAGGTATTACAATACAGGCTGGAGCAAGAGTATAAGGCCAAGGCCAGATTCGAAGCAGTCAATATTTATAAGGCTTGCTGGATAAGCGCCAAAGACCCGGCCAAGCTGGATGCTTTTGTCAAGGACAAATTCAGACACATCGCAAAAGACAAAGAGGGCAAGCTGGTCTTTATGGCAGAGTCAAAGGCCTGGTTACAGATGGTTCAGGATAACTTCCCCGATATTGAATTTCACTTTATCAGTGAGTTTTAATTGATAAAAAAGTAAAAAGCACCCACTCTCTTGAAATGGATGCTTTAATGCTGTGACACCCTGGGTGAAACAGCTGCCTTAGTGATCTTTAACTCAGTTCTTGATGAACTTCTCGACGGTCTTAAAATCGTTATTGCTCAGCGATATAAAATAAATTCCATTAGCATAAGATGAAACATCAAGGACGGTGAGCTTTTGCCTTGTAGTTTGCCTAAAAATGCGTTTACCTGTGGTATCCAATATATCTATGCTGAGCACTTTGTTGCTTCCCAGATCAACCTTCAGGATTTCCGTCACTGGATTTGGATACAACCTGATACCTGTTTTGTTTTCAGGGTCAAGAAGTCCAAGCACAATTTCTAACTCCATACAATCTGAGGTAACCGTACAGCTTCCATCACTAATCTCCACTGCATAACTTCCACTTTCGGCTGGTGTAAAACTCTGGTTGGTTGCTCCACTAATTGGCGCATTCCCATTGTTACAATCTATCCATTGATAGCTGAATCCAGATGCATTTGCCGTCAGTGAATTCTCTGAAGTTGTCACCGTATTGTCTGTAATTGAACAGGCTCCTGTGATGACAACTGAAGTGGTTAAGGACTCATCTCCACATTCGTTGGATACAGTTAGCGTGATGGTATATGTTCCATTTTCCTGATAAGTGTGTGTTGGATTCATTTCAGTATCATTGGTCGTGCCATCACCAAAATCCCATTCAAATGAATCCGCTGTTTCAGGAATTGTTGAACTAGATATCACAATACCAGGATCATTGTTTTGTACTATACCAATCCCCCAGTTCTTCATTGTATTGTCATATAAGACCACCTGATCAGTGGCAGTACATCCATCAGGGCCGGTCAACTCAATCGTTACAAAGGCACCTTGAGTGGACGCAATAACCGCAAGCGTTTCATCAAATACAAACTTCAAAGAATCATCAACAGCATTGCCACGCAGGCTGCTGATTGTATAAGTACTGAATGCTGTACTAGCTTCATCGATCCCAAAGGCCAATTCTTCACCAACGCAGGCATAGACTTCATCAATTCCAAGGTCGACGCTAGGGGCTGAAAGAATGGTTATGTTCGTGGTTAAAGTACTGTCACAACCTTCCTGACTCTGTAGTACGCTCATCTGACTCAGTGTCTCACCATCCCAGATAGTGCCATCTGGAAAGGTAAATGAGGAACTCTCACAGAGGGATTCTTCTACACTGGTCTCATAACTCTGCCCAATGATTACATTTTGCACCTGCAGGAAGGTATTACCACTGGCATCTTCGTAGGTCCAGGAGATCTCTGTCGTTCCAGGCTCAGTAATTGGAAACACCATATCGGTTGTTGCAGTGATCTCGCCATCGCAATTATCCATGGCTGTTGGCGCTTCTGGCATGGATACAGATCCATCACAATCTCCCACAATATCGGGTAATTCTGTGAGGTCAGGAACCGGGTCAGTTACGTCTTCGATCACTATATTTTGAGTTTGGGTGGAAGTATTTCCTGCAGCATCTTCAAAAGTCCAGGTAATTTCGGTGGTTCCCTGTGCTGTAACAGGAAACTCCAAATCCGTAGTACCAGTAACTTCCCCGTCACAATTGTCAGTAGCTGTGGGGGCAACAGGCATACCCACTGAACATTGCCCTGTTACATCATCCAAACTTTCAGCATCGGCAACAGGAGCTGTGACATCAGCAATCACTACGTTTTGTGTTTGAGTAGAAATATTGTTGTTCCCATCATCATAGGTCCAGGTGATCTCAGTAGTACCGGGTGTGTTTATTGGAAATTGTACATCTGGCACTCCTTCAATTGTTCGCGAGCAATTATCAGTAGCGGTAGGTGCTGTAGGCATACTGACAGCACATTCACCTGTGAGATCGTCCAGATTGGTAATATCAGGAATGGGTGCAGCTATTTCTGGTGGAATGTTATGCGCTTCTGCTACTCCCTGCCACTGTAGATAGGGGTAGGAATTGCCTTCGTCAATGGCCCAATTATCGGTAAAGTTCCAGTTTAAAAACGAACTTTCCTGGCTCATTTGATCGGTTGTTATCCCCACCCCTCTGGAAGCAAATCCGGAAGATGTACAGGCACCAATATCAAAATAACCATTGAGTAGTGAGCCATCGTTATAGCCAACAAGGCCCTCAGAATAAAAACCATTGTTAGTTGTTGTACCCGTTGCATAGCAATAGCTTACACCAGATGAACTAGTGCCATATCCCAGCAGTCCTCCAATGTAGTTCCATTCGCCCATTACATCACCAGTAGCATAGGAATTAAATATATAACTGGTGCTATTTCCAACGAGCCCGCCTAAAAAACCATTCCCTGTAACTGATCCGGTAGCATAACTTAAATGAATCTGCCCACCACTGTCTCCAATTAATCCCCCAACCCTGTTTAGTCCAGTCACCGCACAGGTAGAAAAAGAACTACTTACATCTGAGGAGCTTATCCCAATCAGACCACCCGTATAACTGTTACCTGTTACCGTACCTGATGAAGAACAGCTGGTAATAGCACCGTTACTAGCTGAAATCCAGCCAACCAGAGATCCTGTCCTGTCAAAACCGGTGATATTGACATTGCTTAAGGTCAGATCCATAATTTCCGGATCCTGATAGGGCGAACTCCTGAAATTGAGATAACCAAACAAACCTATATAGTCAGTTTCTGGCCTGTTAATAAATAGTCCTGAAATGGTAAAGCCATTTCCATTAAAAGTCCCTGTAAAAGGCTCATCTACTGCCGGAAAATCATACTTACCAATGGGCTCCCAACCTGCTCCATCGTTCCAGAACTGTCCAGAAGGATCACTGGTGTCATCGGTCAAATCCAAATTATTCACTAAAATGAAATGATATGACAGGTAATTTCTCATATCACTTAGTTGTTCATTGGTGGTAACCTTGAATGGATTTTCCTCCGTTCCATTTCCCCCACCAAAGCAAGCCTTGATATCTCCTGTTATATTCCATAGATTAGGTGATTCTGTCAATGTATTTCTTGCAGCTTCACTCGAACAATAAACCATACCTGCTGCTCCCAGACTTAGGCTTGACTGGAGCGATTGAGTGGCCCAACCTGACAGGGTAAGGTCATAATTATGATAAGATAATCCGCAATTGTCGAGCATACTAACCATATTTGTCACATTGCTCACCTCCCAACTTCCAAGGTCATGATTGAAAGAGGTAGCTCCATAAAACATAGCTGCCATATTAGTAACCCCACTCACATCCCAGTCGCTCAAATCCTGATTAAACGAGGTGGCTTCATAAAACATTTGGACCATATTTTTTATGCTACTTACATCCCATGTGCTCAAATCCTGGTTGATCAAGGCAGCTCCCACAAACATCTCTTCCATATTGGTAACATTAAAAAGATTAGGAGCATCTGACGCTTGGATGGTAAGATTTGAACATCCTGCAAAAGCATTCTCCATAGAAGTCCATGGGATATCCCCCCACTGTTCTACTGTCAGGATTTTTTGCCCATTGCCATCATAATTGAAATAGATCCATGGAAAACCCCCAGAGATCTCAACCTGATATACACTGCCATTTTCAAGTCCCGAAATGGTATAGTTCCCAGTTTCCCCAGTGGTCGCCCCATCTCCTACTCCAGCATTGGTCAGGTTAGTCCAGATAATGTCATAGTTATAGGTCTCGGCTGAATTAGTTGGTATAAAGAATTCACCATCGGAGGTAGACCAGGTGGTGACAAAAGGCAGACAATCTTCTGTATCCCCAGTGATCTCCCAGAAGTTATCAGTTTCAAGGGTAATTCTAGCATCAGTTCCATTGCAATAAGTTAATCCATCAGCTCCAAGTCTAACACCAGGTTGAACATTTTGAGTCGCCCATCCAATGAGTGTCTTGTCATAATTGACTTTGGATAGATTACTTCCATCAAGCATAATATCCATATCACCCACTAAAGAAATATTCCATGCACCAAGGTTCTGATCAAATGCAGTTGTATTGTGAAGCATTCTCACCATATCTGTAACACCACTTACATCCCAACCACTGATATCCTGATTAAAGGAATACGCGCCTTCAAACATTCTTGTCATTAGAGTAACATCAATTGTACTCCAACCACTGATATCCTGATTAAATGATTCTGCCAATCTGAACATCCACGACATGTCAGTAACACTACTCACGGTCCAGTTTCCTATATTCTGATCAAATGCAGTGGCTTCATTAAACATGTACGACATATCCAAAACACCACTCACATCCCAACTTCCAATATCCTGATTAAATGAACTAGCACCATTAAACATAGATGACATATTATCCACATCGCTAACAATCCAACTGTTAAGACTTTGATTGAAAGATGTGGCCTCATTAAACATAGATGACATATCCACTACGCTGCTAACATCCCATCCATTTACGTCCTGATTAAAGGAACCTGCACCAAAAAACATAGCACTCATATTTGTGACATTACTTACATCCCAGTGTCCAATATCCTGATTTAGAGCAGTAGCATAACCAAACATCGCATTCAAGTTTGTTACGCCACTTAAATCGGGAGCATCCGTAGCGGGGATCGTTAAATTGGTACACCCGTAAAAAGCATAGTCCATAGAAGTCCAGGCGATGTCACCCCATTGCTCCACGGTGAGGATTTTTTCACCACCAGATCCATCATAAAAATAAATTTGTGGAAAATCCCCTGTGATCTCAACCTCATAAATGCTGCCATTCTCAAGTCCAGAAACGGTGTAGTTTCCTGTTTCTCCAGTGGTTGAGCCATCTCCTACACCAGCATTGGTTAGATTCGTCCAGGTAATGTCGTAGTTATAAGTCTCGGCTGGGTTGGTAGGAATAAAGAATTCCCCGTTCGCGGTAGACCAGGTAGTGATGAAGGGCAGACAGTCTTCTGTATCTCCATTGAAGGACCAGCTATAGATATTGATAAGCTCATCTCGAATTGAAGTACATTGAGCAAGGTTTTCTGCACCCAATGTAATTCCTGAAGGAATTTGCACTTCCCCAACTTCTAGAGTGGCCCAACCAAGAAGTGTGGATTCATAGTTTTCTTTTGACAACCCACTATTATTCAACATTCCGAGCATATCCACTACTGAACTGATGTCCCAGGTGCCAAGATCCTGATCGAAAGCTGTAGCTCCAGAGAACATTAAGTTCATTTTAGCTACACTACTCACATTCCATTGTGAAATATCCTGATTAAAGGCGCTAGCATTTCGGAACATACCAGCGTTTAAATCATCTACACCAGCCATGTCAGTTACATTGCTAACATCCCAATCGCCTATGTCCTGATTGAAAGAATTAGCATCGTAAAATAATGCACCCATGTTCGTGACATTACCTACATCCCAATGTCCAATGGCCTGATCGAAGGAAGCTGCACCACGAAACATGGAATGCATATTAGTTACATTACTCAAGTTAGGAGCATCTGAGGCTGGTATAGTCAGGTTTGAACACCCATAAAAAGCAGACTCCATTGATACCCAAGCAATATCTCCCCATTCCTCCACGGTCAGGATTTTATCCTTGTCGCCTGTATTATCAAAATATATACGGGGAAAAGTACCTGAGATCTCTACTTGATAGGTACCAGCAGTTCCAAACTCTATCGTTGCATCACCCATTTGATTATTTAAGGTGCCATTATTTGAGCTATTCCCAACTTCTTCCCAATAGATGTTATAATCGTAACCGGCACCTGTCGTGGGAATAGTTACCTGTGTATCTGTAGAAGTTCCAGCATTATCGGTCTTCCATGTAGTAATAAACCCAGTGGAGGTAAACTGGGCTGTAGCATCAGACAGACCGATCAAAAATATAAATACAAGACAAAAAAATAGGCGGTAAATGGATTTCATAGGCAATATTTTTAACTTATGAAAACCAAGTTAATAAGCACTCATTTAAAAGCTAAAAAAACTTCACGAACGACATTCTGAGCGCATGAACGACACTTATTCAATGATTTTTCTTCAATTATCTCAAAAATAACTTTGAAAAATACAGGCAAGAAAAGGCAACTATGGACCTAAACATTTTGTAATATCGGTGGCTCCGTGTTCTTCCAACATTTTGATAATTTCTCTACTAGCGTGGGCTTTTTGAAGATACGTAGTATCATTTTCCCTGCTTGAGTGAATCCCCATATTTGAATTATACTGGGCCTTTGCAATGGATAAGGGTGTAGATGCAGGATAATATCCCAATGAATTCGGCTCAACATATTCCCCATCAACATAGTTTTTTGGTAGACAATGATTGGGATCAGCACCTGTTTCTAACATAAACCAAACAAGCGCACTATTATCTGCTTCACAAGCGTACATCAAATCCGAATCAAACATGTCTCCACCTTCTCCGTATCCAATCTCTCCATATGGTGTGCCATCAGTTACCGGCACCAACAACTCAAGGATTTCACGTCGATCCGTTGCTGGCACAAAATCAACTTTTACGTTTTTGGAAATGGCCGAGGATATCAAATCAAAGTCAGACCACCTGATACCCCCTATTAAAATATCTTTGATATTATTTGCTCCTGCCTCAATCAGCATGTAGAAAATGGTCGAATCCTCACAATCCAATGAATAGGCCAATGGTGTTCTTTCTGTAGTATAGCCGTCAAAACCTTGTTCTTGCAAATCTTTGAGCTGCGTCCCTTCCGATATATTTTCAGAATTCCATTCATCGTAGCCATACGTGATGGTTGATAGGTTTGGATCTGCCTTTTTTCTCAACAAATAGGAAATAATCTCCGCATCGCAATGATAAATCAGCGATGATAGGAAAGAAGATCCCGCCAGCCATTTCGGCCCCCTATTGCTTTCATTTAATTCATTGATATCCAGTTGATTATCCTCTATCAATTGGCTTGCCTGATCAAATTGATGCGCCTTTAGGTAAGCTATTAATTGATCATTGAGCGTCATTTCCCGTTTGGCCGCTGGCGTTTCTTCTGCCATTTCTTCCTCAGTGATTGATTCCTCAGTTATTTCTGCAGCAGCTGGCTTCGTTTTTTGGCAGGTTACAAAAAGTAAGCAGATAAAAGTGACTAAAATGATTTCATTAATTTTCATCAGGCTGGTAAATTATTTGTATGCTATCTTGTCAACTGACCATCAGCATAACTCACAATCAGTTCCACAAATTAATAAGTTTCAATAATTAATATTAATAATCTTCACGAACGACATCATGGGCTCATGAATGACCTATCCAGCAATTGTTTAGTGATTGCAAAAGAAGATCAATAAGTCAATAACTTAGTAGCAATGGCATTAAGTGAGCAATTCCTCGTTTTGCAATTGCAATTTAACGGTCACTTTTCCTCCCTCGTTGCTAAATACTTTATCTACAGAGCCCTTTCCGTCAATCAATGTTTTGATGATGGTAAATCCAAATCCATCTCTATCATCGCTAGTGTCAATTGAATGGCCGTTGTCCTTTACTTGCATGGTGAGCTCACTTTCATTTCCGATGAGGTCTATTTCAATGGTAGGATTTTCTGATTGAATTCCATATTTCAAAGAATTAATCACAAGCTCGTGGAGTATTAGACCAACAGTAATGACATAATCAATATCCATTTTATCGTTACTTACATCAAAATTGTACTTCACATTGATATCAGTCCGGCCTTCCAAAAGCAATGCAACCATACTTTTGATATAGGATCCAATTTCAATTTGCTTTAAATCATCTGCCTTATATAAATACTCATGAATAAGGCCTATGGCATTCACGCGTGTTTTCATTGTATCTAATACCTGATGGGTTGGTTGTTCTTTTATTCTTCGCTGCTGCATATTGAGCAATCCCACAAGCATCTGGAGGTTGTTTTTAATTCGATGATGCATTTCCTTCATCAAAGTTTCAATCCGGATATGCGCCTGCTGAATCTCATGGTTACTTTCCTGCAGCTCCCTGGTTCTTGATTCAACTGTTTCTTCAAGCCTAACTTGTTCTTTTCGCTGATTTAAGTACAACCGATAACCCATCCCTGAAGCAAAAATCAGCCCCTCAATTAATGCAGCTGTTGCAATGCCTAATGATGTGCCAAATCCCTGGAATTCGAAGTAAAATGAGGTGCCCAAATAAAAAAATGAACCTGTCATAAAAAACACAATCCTGTAATCTGTAGAGATGCGCCGCATAAGTATAAACTGAGTGACCAACATAAATCCCATCTGGCCCAAAATCATATAGTGTATGATGAAGGAGGCATCATCAAAATGATCTCCTGTGAATAGTAATATAAAGGATCCAATTAAAGCGAAAACACTCAGTATAACTACCACATTTACCACACGGTCAAATTTTCGCATGGTAACAGATAGTGAAAGAAATTCACGCATGAAAAGGAGGTAAATGGTTGGCGCTGCACATCCAATTACCCATAGGTATTTGAAGAAATAAGGAATACCTCCAAGTATAAACTCAGAAATAAGCCCATCATATGCCCCCACAAAAACGGCCCCAATTGCGATATATAAAAAATAGTAGAGATAGAGCTTTTCCCAGGTAGTGACGTATAAAATTACTGCACAGAATACAAGCACAAAATAAGCTCCCAGAATAAATAACAAATAACTATGATGGTCGGTATTCTCATTGATGAAGTCTCTCAGGGGAAGCACTTCAAACCCAATATTCTTCTCACCAATAACATCTTCAAAAAATTTAAATTTAAAGTAAACAGATACGGTGTCATCAGGTCTTATTATCAAGGGCACATACGGCTTGTTATCCTGTTTAAAGTATTTGTCATAAGAAGCCACATATTGACCTGCTGTAAACTTCTTTTGTTTGCCATCTCCTTCCCGAACAAAAACCTCCATCTCTTCAATGTGAATATTCCCTAGTTTTGCCACCCACTTTTCTTCTTCGCCATTGTTATGTACGGCAACCTTCCCCCAATATTGATGATAGCTAGATAGATTATCTATACCAAAATGTGTTTGATTATCCCAGACATCAATCACTTCATTAATTTGATCATTCTCACCAATTAGCTCGATAAACTCAATCGCTTGGGTAAAATCGTATTGTTTCAAAATATCAATATCCTTAATATTGCCTGACACGATATCACCAGCTATGAGTATACTAAAAACTAAGAATAAAAGAGGTCTTAAAATTTGCATGCAAATACAATTTTGATTGTTTGAAATTGGGGTAGCAACACTAAAATATGCTAATATTAAAAATCACCGCATGTTTTTTCCAGTTAATTGTTCTACAAGGGCTAGCTGCACAGGTATTAGACAAAAAATTTCTGAACCTCGACAATAGCATTTACCTACTGCCAGATTCCACAAAGTTTCGAGATGCTGAAATAGCTTCGGAGCTATTCATGCCTCATCAGTTTGGTTTGCAACTCATTAATGGAGCAGACACAACCATCAACGGATATATTGAATTTGAAAACGAGTATCTATTTGCACATGACTGGAGAGTCATTGAAACGGCATCTAGTAGATCAATTCCAGCATATCTGAATGAACTGCCAATCTCTGTTCATCCTCTTGACACATTGATTATTCAATTTGAAATAAAGGAACTTGATCGGCTAAGTGAAGGCAGGTTTTCTATGTCATTTTTACCGAATGAAGTTTTCCAAAAAAGGAGTAACCAAAAAGATATCACGCAATCTTTCTTTCTTGGTATATTTTCATTTCTTACCCTTTTTAATCTAATCCTGTTCTTTGTGACCAACTGGAAAATTTATATAAAGTATGCGGCATATATTTTTTCAGCAGTCTTATATCTTACCTACTATTACGGTTATTTACAGGATATAATACCTTCATTAGTTAGCATTTCTCCTAATATTATATCCATCGCTTATAGTCTGATCTTTGTCCTCTATTTCTGGTTCCTGAATGACCTTGGAGATTATAAACATTCAGTTCCTAAGGCTGACTTCTTCTTAAGAGTTGGCATGTGGTACAAATCCATCCACATGTTGGTAGAGCTGCCTATGCTACTGATGGGTTGGACCATTATTACACACCCTGTTTATAAGTACACCATTTTGCTTTTTGAAATTGCGCTCATGTTGCTAATTATCTATCATATTCTGAAAGCAAAAAACTTTAGAGGAAGGGTAGTTATTGCAGGATCACTATTACTAATTATCGCCGCCATCCTGGCCCAACTTAATACTGGGATCGATCGAGGCTATATCCTGGAATGTGGAATCCTTGCTGAATTACTTGTATTTTCAGTAGGCCTTGGATACATCTCCCGTAGATTTTATGAAGAGAAAAACCACACACAGAAACTCTATGTGAAACAGCTGGAAGAAAACAAACAGATTCAGGAAAATATTGAAAGAGAACTTGAGTCCAAGGTGCTCGAAAGAACTGCCGAATTGTTAGCAGAAAAGGAAAAAGTGGAGATCAAAAGTCATGAAAATCAAATTTTACTTCATGAAATTCACCATCGGGTAAAGAATAACCTACAAATGATCTCCAGCATGATCAATATGCAGACAAGACGAATCAATTCAACTCAAGTCAGATCAACTTTAGAGGAAGCCAATTCACGAATCTCTGCCATTGGGTTGGTCCATGAGCATCTTTATAGCAATATGAATCTCCCTCAAATTGATTTAAGGGACTACATCAATGAATTGACCACACTCATCGTTCAGTCTTTTGCAAAAAAGCGAAAAATAAACACTGCTGTACAAGTAGAAAAACGTCAGATCCATATGGAGGAGGCTTTACCCATAGGATTAATCATCAATGAATTAATCATCAACAGTATAAAGCACGCTCAATTGAAGGTTGAGAAAACATTAGAGATTCGGGTAATAGTTGAATTAAGTGAAAACTATTTTCACATCTATTTTACGGATAATGGCATGATAAAAAAGCATCCTATTCAAGAAGGATTTGGTTTCACGTTGATCAAAACATTACTTGAAAACCCCAAAGACCTTAAGATAGACAGTGATGGAAATCAACTAGCTATAGACGTAACAATCAAAACCCTTGGATTTGATAAATAATAACTTATCTTATTGATTGCGAACAATGTAAGTGCTAATTGATTGTTATATTAGTCTCTTTACTAAATGAAGCTTAAAATACAAATTATTGAAGACGACCCGATAACGGGCCAGGATCTGAAAGAGATTCTATCCTTGAATAATTATGAAGTAACAGGAGTCAGTAAAAGCTATAGTGACGCGATCAACCTTTTTAAAAAGAACAAGCCAGATATACTCCTGGTTGATGTTGGATTAAAAGGCAAGCTTGATGGAATAAACTTGATTGATAAACTATTAATATCTGGAAATACCTGTCCGGTTGTTTACCTGACCGGGAATTCAGATTCGGAGACAAAATCTCGTGCCTTTCGCACAAACCCTGCTGCCTTTCTTATCAAACCCTTTAACGTAAATACGGTAATTGCAACGCTTGAATTAGCCATTAATAAATACAACAAGCAACAGGCATCAACTCCGTTAAAAGACGGCACAGAACTTTTTATGAAAAGAGGAGATACATTTTACAGATTCAACACACGGGATATTTTCTACCTGGAAGCTGAAGGCAGTTATTGTAAGATCTTTACAAGTGAAGGTGAATTCCTTATTTCTGGTAATCTGAAGACTTTTGAGAACCGGCTACCAAATATTTTTATAAGAGCTCACAGATCGTTTTTAATTAATAAAGAAAAAGTAACTGCGATCAATGCTCAAAAAGTCTACCTAGGGAAGTTCTCAGTCACTTTAGGTCGGCAATACAAAACTCAAATTAAACGTCATTTAGGAATTTCAGGTTAATTTTTTGTCGTTCATGCAATAAATCTGTCGTTTGTGAAGTTTTAACAGAAATCCCTCCAAAATTTTATAAGATTGTTCATAGAAAACCGCATGAACAATGAAACACATCTACCTTTTGCTAGCAATAGCGCTATGCTTCATCTCCAAATCTTTCGCCCAATCTCCCGAACTAATCAAAGACATTAACACTCAGCACAGTGGAGCTAGAGCACCAAGTCAACTGACCGAATTTAACGGCTTCATTTATTACTTTGTGGAGTCCTCAACAGGTGTGTCACAACTCTGGCGCACGGATGGTTCCATTACAGAAATGGTTTATGATCTTAATCCTGGTGTCCAGCCAGTCGACATCGCAATATGGCAAAATACTAATGCTCTGTATTTTTCTACTGATACCGAGGGCTTGTATGCTTATAATGGAATAGGTGTAAGCCAGGCCTCACCAGCAACTGGTGAAATTATCCCCGGACAGAATGTTCTCTATTTATACGAAACATTTACAGATCCTAATACTTCCAGTACGGCACAGAGGTTATTCGTATATGACCCTGTAGAAATTGACCCCACTTTGATCATTGAATACACTACAGTCATCAATGACAGAGAATTTACCATTGTGGGTGATGACATGTACATGACAGATTTTACTGATGCTACTGGAGAAGAAGTGTTCTATGTTGAACTCACCGGTATTGGGGGTGGTACTCTTAATTCTACTATCACCGCACTTGACAACGCAATAAATGGATCCGTAGGCTCAGATCCAGCTAACCTTACTGAATTTAATGGTAAATGTTATTGGGTAGCATTGAAGGATAATTCAAATGGAAATGGTACAGGCCCTAAAGCACTATATGAATCTGATGGCACAGTTATAGGCACGACTGAATTTTTTACATACGATGCAGACATAACCTTGCCACTTTATCTGACAACACCAAAGACGACTGATATCGCAGTTATTAATAGTAGATTGTTATATTATAATATGTCAGGAAGTACTTCTTCAATAGATGTAGATGTATATTCCTATGACGGCACAAATCCTCCAACGGCCATCCAGCAAATTACAAACAATGCTCCTGGCAGTATTCAGGTCCTCAACAGGCTGCAATTTCTTGGACAGATTGCCGCAGAGGAGTATTATGATATTCCTGGTGTCGGTGATTATTCTACAGATGGATCTACTACATCAGTTTCTGCACTTACATTTAACCAGACCATCCATATTGATAAAATGGTGCGTATAGGATCTTCACTGATATACGCCAAGTTTGATGACGACGAAAATTTATACCTCTCTGATCTTAGTGGGAATGAATCCGTCATTTATACTTTTAGTAGCGCCTTTTCTCAGGATAGACCAAAATCACTAACAGCGTTAGGACCTGAAGCGTTTTTTCTAGGAGTTGATGATACGGATGGCATACAAATCTGGAAGACAGATGGGACCAACCCAAATACTACCAAAGTCACTACAAGTTCATTTGCTGCCACAAGAGGATCTTTCTCACAGCGCTTTTTTGAATTTAATGGGGAAATTTATTTTACTGCAATTCCTGAATTTGGTAGTGCTAACAGTAATCTTTATAAAACAGATGGCACAGAAGCCAATACAGTAGAAGTAATTAATAATAATCCTGATCTTGTTTATGAAGATGGGGTCACTTATAGCAACGCCTATTTCTTTAATGCCATAAATATTTTGAAAAAATTTGATGGCACCACTGTCACAACCATTAAATCCCTGGAAGCTGGAGCATCGAACCTTACCGCCTCTGGAAGTAATTTATTTTTTACTTCCACATCATCTGGTGAGGGTACTGAACTTTGGGTAAGTAATGGTACTGATCCCGGAACCGTCCCACTTGATCTGTTTCCTGGCGCAAGTTTCAGTTCTTCGCCAGATCAGCTAGTGGATATAAGCGGCACACTCTATTTCCGAGCAGTTGATCCTATTGAAGGAACAAAAGGACTTTGGAAGTCCGATGGGACCCCTGGAGGAACAGTTGTTGTATTTAGCGATGTAATAGGTGATATCGACGACATTACAGTAATCGGAGATCAAATATTTTTTACGGTCGATGATCTTACTATTGGAGAAGAGGTGAAAGTTTACAACACAGCAACGGAAACCACTTCGGAGATTGATCTGGTGGAAGGTGCTGGAGACGGTTTTCCGAGAGACCTGGTGAACTTTAACGGGTCATTGTACCTCACTTACCAATTTGCTGTAAATACACGAGCAATAGCCAAACTCAATCCCGCAGACCTCACATTCACGAATATATTCTACTTCAATGCTACTGATGCGGCCTACTCTTCAGGTGAATCTACAGTTACTTCCGGTTATTTTAGCTTTCGTGTCTCTGATACATTTTCAAGTTTCAACAGACGCCTTACTGTTACGGCCTCCGATTTTGTATCTATCAATGATACTGAGACCTGGAACAACCCTCAGGTAGTTCAGGACATCGTATATTTTGATAACAGCGGTACACTATATGAATCAGATGGATTTGTAAGTAAAGGGATAACCTCCAACGTAAATTACAGAATTGGTTTCAATGACCAGTTAATCTTTCCGTTTGATAATGGGACTCTGGGTTCAGAGCCGCATAAATATATTTCGGATCGTCAAGGTGTATCGATCACCAGCAGCTCCAACCTCCAGTTTACACAAGATGGCACCAGTGTAAATGTTACCCTGGATGCAGGAACGGGAGATGGCAGACTATTGCTCGTTTCTACAGTTCCCAATCTAAATCTTTCAGAAATTGAGGACGGGCAAGTATACACTGCCGATCCAATGTTTCTTAGCAGCACTACCTCCCTGGCTGCTCCTGATGAATTTTCGTCCAGCCACCTGGTTGCCAAAGGGGATATCAGCGCAGCCACAGTTACTGACTTTACACTTGGGCAAACCTACTATTTCACCGTAATCGAGTATTCTGAATTAGGAGTAGATGACCTGCAATATGACCTAATAGGCTCATATCAAAGTTCCTTTGAAGCCGTCAAACTGGATCAAACCATTACTTTTCAAAACCCAGGTGAAACCCTCACCACTGAAACAGTTGCACTAGATGCCACAAGTACTTCAGGTTTAGAAGTAAACTATATTGTAAGTAGCGGTCCAGCAGCTATTTCGGGCTCAAATCTGACCTTTAACGGAGCTGGTGAAGTAACGATTACTTTAAATCAGAGTGGCAATAATATATATAATCCGGCCAATGAATTGGTTCTTGTTTTTGATGTGATCAAAGATGACCAAATCATCACCATTGACATCCCTGATGCCGCTACCTATTTGGATGGTCCTATTTCATTCACGCCCGCCACTAATAATGCCAGTATTGCACTCACCCATTCAATTACTGGCCCGGGACAGCTATCAAATACAAATGATGAAATAACCATTACTGGTGCCGGTACGATCGAAGTAACGATTTCAAATGAGGGCAATAATCTCTATAATCCTGTTTCAGTTACAAAAACAATCACAGTTGCTAAGGCTGATCATGCGCTAACAATAAGTACCATTAATGACCAAACTTATAATACGACATTCACCCTTCTTTATGGCACGGATATTATTGATTCAGCACCTGCAGGTAGTCCAACTGGTGATATTACCGTAACAATTGTAAGTGGCCCCGCAGAAGTAAATCCTACTAATACTCAACAAATCACTGTAACTGGCGTAGGAACAGTAACTTTTGAGGTGTCTAATTCAGGAAATAATAATTATAATCCAGCCCCTACTGTTCAGGGTACTTTTGAAGCGATCAAAGCCGATCAATCTTTAACACTAAATGGTTCATTGCCAACTGAAGTCCCATTCACGGATGGCACTTATAGTTTTGAAAATCAGTACAGCTCACTATCAGGTGATGTGAGTTTTGTAATCATCAGTGGCCCCGGATTCTTCAATGGTGAAAACATGGATATATATAATATCACTGAAACAGGAGAAGTAACAATATCAGCTTTTGCACCTTCCAATGAATTCTATAATGGAAGTCTTGCGACTGAGTTTTCTTTTAATGTGATTAAAGGAGATCAGAGCATTTTCTTTGATGGTATAACGAATCAGACCACTGTCAGTAACATGGTATATGATCCCAATGGGTTTGAATTCAATGCAAGTGCTACAAGTGGACTAGATGTTGTATTTGAACTCACCCAAAATGCAACCGCAGGTTCCTTTAATGGTAATCTATTAACTGTCACATCCACAGGATCTTTTGAAGTAACAATCAGTCAGGCTGGAGATGCTAACTATAATGCCGCAACTCCACTGACCTTATCAATTACTATTGTCAAAGCTGATCAAACCATTACAGCAACAGATATAACCGACAAGCTAAAGTCTGATGGCCCGTTTTCAGTAGAAGCTTCCAGCTCATCTGGTTTGGCGGTAGAGATCACAACCGTGAACACCAACATTTCGCTGGACGGAACTACCGTTTCCCTTAATACTGACGCACCCGCTGGCCAGGCTACCATTGACATTGCCCAGCCCGGTAATGATTTATACAATGCAGCAATTCCTGTATCATTATCATTCTGTATCAGTCCAGTTGCTCCTACCATTATGCTGGAAAATGGGGTAATTAGCTCAGATAACCTCATTGATCAACATGATTGGTACAAGGATGGAGTTTTTCTTCAGGTTTCTGACAACTCGAATAATACCTTCTCACCTACAGAGTCAGGTACTTACACGGCAATTGCTCAGGGAGGCGCATGTCCCGATAGTGACTTTAGTAATGAAATTATTTATACTAAGACTGATCCTGTACTAGGACTCGAGGATGAACTGGAAACCCTGGTATATCCAGTTCCTACCAGAGATTTTCTTAATATTAGCCCTACGCTTCTGAACAAGAAGAATCTCAGATACGAAATATTTAATCTATCAGGGAAGCAGCTAATCATTGGAGAGGTGACCCAAAAACTGGATGTTTCCAGTTTGAGGAATGGAGTCTATTTGTTAAGAATCCCAAGTGAACTCATACAAATACCATTCATCAAAGAATAATAAAGACAAACTAAGGCAGGCTGATGTTCTCTGAAGATTAGCATTAAAAACGACCCTCAGAGGGTCGTTTTTTCTTTTTAATGCATTTCGATTCTATTCGCTGATATCCTTATGATTACTTTTGTACTTAATGACCAGAGAACCCAAAGTACGCTATGAAGACAATCACCTGCTCATTGTAGATAAACCTGCAGGTTGGCTTGTGCAGGGAGATGAAACAGGAGATAAGACCTTGACTGACTGGTCACGTGCCTATATCAAAAAAAAATACAATAAGCCAGGAGATGTTTTCCTTCACCCGACCCACCGCCTGGATCGTCCGGTCAGTGGCCTAATTGTTTTTGCCTGGTCATCTAAGGCATTGGAAAGGATGACACTATTATTTAGGGATGATCAGGTAGAAAAGACCTATGTAGCGATTATTGAGGAAAGATTAGAAATCACCGGAGAGACCTTGATTCATTGGTTAGAGAAAGATGAAAACAAAAATGTTTCGCATGTCTATAACCAGCCAAAAGGAAAAGCAAAAAGGGCAGAACTCTCCTACGAACTTGTTGCAAGTCTGGATAGGTTTTCCTTGCTTAAAGTCTCTCTGAAGACAGGACGTCCACACCAAATCAGAGCACAATTGGCAAAAATTGGTTGTCCAATCAAAGGTGATTTAAAATATGGTTTTACACAGGCAAACAGTGATAAAAGTATAAGTTTGCACTCCTTTGAGATAAAATTTATTCATCCGGTAAAAAAGGAACCGATATCGGTAAGGTCAGTTCCTGAATGGCCGGACTTTAAACCCCATATGCATGCGTTGGATTGAGAAGCTAAAAAGCAGATGGAAACTAGAATCGACCTGGCAGGTTGTCATCGTCCTGATCGTATTTGCGCTAACAGGGACTACTATCGTGCTCATCAAAAACCCGGTCCTGAATTTTGTATATCCATATGAACATGATGGTTGGTTTTACCTGATCTACTTTGTCCTAATTTGGCCTATCTACAACATCTTTCTTTTGCTTTATGCATTTATTTTTGGCCAATTTACTTTTTTCTGGAATTTTGAAAAACGAACTTTCGAGCGCATAAAGAAATTAGTCGTTCGTAAATGATCCACCAAAGGTCAGAGGCCATTTCCATTCTAAATGAGTTATACAGAAGAAAAGTACCTTTTGTATGCTTCACGGATTTCCTGGGAAAACAGGCATGGATCAAGGCCATTGACGAAATAGATCCTGCCGAATTAAAATTTCAATTCCCTAATTACAAATACAGCGAAGAGAAAAAATCTTCCTTTGAAAATCTTAAATTTGATAAAACCCCAATCTCATTTCAGCAGTATAAAAAATCTTTCAATGAGGTAATCAAACAAATTAAAATTGGAAACTCTTACCTGACCAATCTTACTTTCAAAACGCCCATTGATACGAATCTCTCACTGGACGATATATTTGATAGCAGCAATGCTTCCTATCAAATAAAGTATCAGGACCAATTTGTGATGTTCTCTCCTGAAACATTTGTACGAATTAAAGGAGATACTATCTATTCCTATCCCATGAAAGGGACCATCGATGCTGCACTTCCAAATGCTGCAGCGCAGATACTCTCTGACCACAAAGAAATGACAGAGCACGTCACCATCGTCGATTTGATCCGCAATGATCTCAGTCAAATTGCCCGGAAGGTAAAGGTGACAAACTTTAGATTTCTTAGCACACTCAAAACTTCTGACAAACAGCTTCTACAGGTGAGTTCTGAAATTACCGGAAAGCTCGAAAACCCTAAAAATATGGGAGATAACCTTTTCCGTCTGCTCCCTGCAGGCTCTATTTCCGGTGCTCCAAAAAATCAAACTTTGGAGATCATAAAAAATGCTGAACCTGATGAAAGAGGCTTTTTCACTGGCATTTGTGGTTGCTATGATGGTGAAGTATTCGACAGTGGTGTGATGATCCGATATATTGAAAAAGTCAATGATCAATTATATTACAGAAGTGGAGGTGGGATAACGGCACTGAGCAAAGCAGAAAAAGAATACCAGGAAATGATCGATAAAGTATATGTACAAATTTCTTGAAAGTATCTGCTTCAAGTCTGGAGCTTACCAGTCATTGGCGTTTCATCAAAATCGCATAGATGAGACATTTAAAAAATATTTTACTGAGGAGCGCCCAATACAACTCGAAAAAGCACTTCCATCACTACATGGGGAGTCAAGAAAAAAAGTGCGATTAACCTACGATAACAATCAATTTGAAACCAATGTACAAGAGTACATTCCCAAAGCCATTTCAAAACTTAAAATCATTGACGCGGATAAACTAAACTATTCTTTCAAATTCGCAGATCGTTCTCCTTTAAATGAATTATTTGATCAAAAAGGAATAGCAGATGATATTCTGATCATTCAGGAAGGGAAGGTTACTGATAGCTCATACGCTAATCTAATCTTTTGGAATGGTTCCGAGTGGTTTACACCGACCTCTTACCTCCTGAATGGAGTCAAAAGAAAACAACTTATTCAACAAGGGTTCATAAAAGAACGGGTGATCTCAGAAAATGACCTTGATCAGTATAGTAAAGTAGGTCTGATCAATGCAATGCTCGACCCAAACGAAATCACTATACCCATCAGCAAAGTAGCCAGGTAGTTATTCTACAGGGGCACTCTCTGCAAGCAAAACAACCTTATTGTTTAGCACTTCAACGATACCTCCACCAATTTCAAAAGACATTTCCTTCTTTTTCTTATCCACCAGAGATACAATCTTTACCTCACCATTCCTGAGTGAAGAAATCATCGGAGCGTGGCCATTCAATAACTGAAAAGAGCCATCACTTCCTGGAAGGATAGTACTTTCTACCTCTCCTTCGAAGATCTTTTCGTCTGGTGTAATTATCTCAAGATACATTGCTTAATCTTTAGCTTCAGCTAATAATTTCTCTCCTTTTACTACAGCATCTTCTATCGTTCCAACCAGGTTAAATGCCGCTTCCGGAAGGTTGTCATGCTTTCCATCCATGATATCATTAAAGCCTTTGATCGTGTCCTTGATATCAACAAGCACACCCTTCAATCCGGTAAACTGCTCTGCCACGTGGAACGGCTGTGAAAGGAACCTTTGAACGCGTCGCGCTCTATGTACCACCAATTTATCTTCATCAGATAATTCATCCATACCTAAGATAGCGATGATATCCTGTAACTCTTTATATCGTTGTAGTAACTCTTTTACTCTTTGTGTACAATCATAATGTTCGTCACCTAAGATTTCAGCACTCAAAATCCTTGAAGAAGAATCCAAAGGATCCACTGCAGGATAGATACCCAACTCAGAGATTTTCCTGGAAAGAACGGTTGTAGCGTCCAAATGGGAGAAAGTTGTTGCAGGTGCAGGGTCAGTTAAATCATCCGCAGGCACATAAACCGCCTGAACGGAAGTAATAGATCCGTGCTTCGTAGAAGTAATTCTTTCCTGCATCACACCCATTTCTGTGGCAAGAGTAGGCTGATAACCTACCGCAGATGGCATCCTACCCAGAAGTGCTGATACCTCTGAACCTGCTTGTGTAAACCTAAATATATTGTCTACGAAAAACAGGATGTCTTTTCCTTTGCCTGTGCCGTCTCCGTCTCGGAAATATTCTGCGATAGTCAAACCAGACAATGCAACTCGGGCACGTGCTCCCGGAGGTTCATTCATTTGACCGAATACGAATGTGGCTTTAGATTCTTTAAGGTCAGATTTCTTTACTTTAGAAAGATCCCATCCTCCTTCTTCCATTGATTTTTTGAAGTCTGAACCATAATTAACAATATCAGCTTCGATCATCTCACGGAGCAAGTCGTTTCCTTCCCTAGTCCGCTCACCAACGCCAGCGAATACAGAAAGCCCTGCATAAGCTTTTGCAATGTTATTGATAAGCTCCTGGATCAATACCGTCTTACCTACACCTGCACCTCCAAACAATCCAATTTTACCTCCCTTTGCATAAGGCTCGATGAGATCAATTACTTTAATTCCTGTAAATAATACTTCCGTAGAAGTAGATAAATCTTCAAACTTTGGAGCTGATCGGTGAATCGGAAGTCCTTGCTTACCTTCTGGCTGCTCCATTCCATCAATGGCCTTTCCGACAACATTAAATAGGCGTCCATTGATATCTTCTCCAATTGGCATGGTAATAGGAGCACCCAAATCAATTACCTCCATTCCTCTTTTCATCCCGTCGGTAGCATCCATTGCTACTGATCTGACAGTTTCTTCTCCCTGATGCTGCTGCACCTCGAGGACCACCACGGTGCCATCTTCTTTTACCACTTGTAATGCGTCGTAAATTCTTGGAAGTTTAGCATCCTCTGTGTTGAAACTCACATCCACAACTGGTCCGATAACCTGGGTGATTTTACCTTTATTAGCCATTATGAAGTATTTTTTATAGAACTCTGAATTTGGTGCGAAATTAAGCTAAAAAACCCTTCCACGAAAGGTTATAATTCAAAACCATTCATGATCGGAGCAATATTCTAAAAGTAGTGCCTTTTCCGATCTCCGTTTCCTTGATAAAGATCTTTCCTTTGTGGTAATGCTCAATGATCCTTCTGGTCAAAGTCAGGCCTAGTCCCCATCCCCTTTTCTTCGTCGTAAATCCAGGTTGAAATATCTGGTTTACCCTGTTTTTAGGGATCCCTTTTCCTGAATCAGTAACATCAATTGCTACTCTTCCTTCATTGACTTTCAGTATTTTAATAAATATCTCTCCTTTTCCCTCCATAGAATCCACCGAGTTTTTCAACAGGTTTTCGATCACCCATGCAAATAATGCATGATTCATATTTGCTAAAATATCATTATCCGGAAATACCGAAACCGTTATACTTACTTTTGTGGAGAGTCTTTTTTCGAGATATCTGACTACCTCCTGTACCAGGTCATAGACATTCTCCTCCTTTAAATGAGGCACACTTCCAATGCTCGAAAAGCGTTCCGTAATTCGCTCCAGTCTTTCTACGTCTTTATTTAGCTCATTAATAATCTCTTCCTGGTCAGGGTATGTTGTCCTAAAATATTCGACCCAGGCCATCAGAGAGGATAGTGGTGTGCCTAACTGGTGGGCGGTCTCTTTTGCCAGGCCTACCCAAACCCTGTTTTGCTCAGCTGTTCTTGAATAGTTAAAAATGACAAAAGCGATAAAAATAAAAACTGCGATAATGGAAAGTTGCACAAATGGGTAAATCTTTAGCTCTGTCAATAAACTAGAGTTTTTATAGTAGATAAATTTATATCCATATATCTGATCGTCCGCATCCAGTAAAGTCAATACGATTGGCTCTCTTACCTCTTTCATTTCTTCTATCTCCTTCAGGAGATAAGCACGCCTTTCTTTAGGTGAATCAAAATTATTAGCTCTGGGAAGGTTTTTGAAATCTTCAGGATTCCCATGTTGGTCGGTAAGTATGACCGGGATTGTCGTATTTGCCTGAATAATCTCTTCCAACATAAAAGCTACATTGGGATCATCCTGGTCGTTTGCTACATATTCCAGGGTACGCGCATAGAGGTCAATCTGCTTTTGCTCTCTATCCCTGATCTTTTTCGCCAAATCATTGGTATAGACAACTGACCCTACACCAATAATAAAGGACAGAATGAGAACAACCCATTTAAAATTGGGTCGCTCAGGATATAAGCTTACGCTGGCTACTTCTTTGAATGGTTTCACCATCACCAATTATTCATCATCAAAATTACTGATTCGTCATGAACCACTTTGCTAAAACTTTATAATTCACCTTGGTGCCATGCATCAATATACCAACTCGATAAATTCTGGAGGCAAACCAAATCATGAAAACAAATCCTCCTGCCATAATTACCATCGACAACAAGAGTTCCCATAATGGAACGCCAAAGGCAACACGCATCATCATGACCACCGGAGCCGTAAACGGGATCATAGACAACCAAAAAGCAAGTGTGCCATTTGGATCATCGAGCACTACTCCTAATAACACAATAGATAGAATTAGCGGTATCGTGACAGGTAGCATAAACTGCTGGGCGTCAGCATCGCTATCTACAGCTGATCCTACAGCAGCAAATAAACCACCGTAAAACAGATACCCACTTATGAAGAAGAATAAAAAAGCAAGCACCACCTGAGGGATATTCAGTGACTCTAGCACATCAAGCACAGGCTGTATCGGATTCTCACTAATAGGGTTCAGCTCCTGATCCAATTGCTGTAATTGTTGCACTTGCTCCACTGCTGGTGGCTTAACCATCTTACCAAATACCAGACCTCCTCCAAATAATATGCATATCGTCAGTGTAATCCAGAGCAAAAGCTGCGAAAGCCCCACACTGGCAATACCAAGTACTTTTCCCATCATCAGATGAAAGGGTCGGACGGTGGCAACAATAATCTCAATAATTCTCGAACTTTTCTCTTCTATAACACCTCGCATACACATGGCGCCATAGATGAAGATGAACATATAAATCATGAAAGAGGCAACATAGCCAACTACCGTAGCCCCTATTGGGCTCCCTTGTTTTTCATTTCCATTCTCTGAAATATCATAAGCAATCACTGAAATATTGGCTTTCAACTTGTCCAATGCCTCCTGGCTGATACCTGAGCGCTTCAATTTCAGACTTTCTATCTCACTTTTAAGCTTTCTTTCAAGTTTATTCAAAGAAGAAATGCTAGGGTTTGACATCGCAAAATAAGACGCTTCGGACATAGCGTCTATGGAATGATCTGATATAACAAGTAACCCATTGAACATGCCCTTTTGAACTGCGGTCTTGGCTTCCTCCAAATCACTAAAGAGATTATAGGTATAGTTGACCTTTTCTTCATTTTCAAAAGTGGTCTCAAATCTTCCACTCTCATCCAAAATCAATAATTCCTGTGTATCCTTCGCCTGGTCACTGACCAATACCGGAACAACCATTATTCCTGCAAATAGCAATGGACCTACAATAGTCATGACAAGAAAAGACTTTTTTCTTACCCGGCTCAGATATTCTCTTTTAATAACCAGAAAAATGTTATGCATGGGTTTCTTCCTTTACGCTCTTGATAAATATCTCGTTAATAGTTGGTATTAATTCTACAAATGAATAAACGGCAGTTTGATCAATAATTGTCCTTAGCATTGAATTTGGCCCTATGTTTTGCCTATCCCTGATTTTTGTCGCCATTCTGCCAAACTCATCCATTGAAGAAGTTAAAATTTCATATTGATCAGTATGAGCCAAAGGGTCCTGATGGGTAATCAGATAAGAGCCATCTTTGAAATCATTCTTTATTTTAACCTTTGGTCCTTCCAGTATTTTTTCAGACTTATTTATCAAAGCAATGTTGTCGCATAATTCCTCTACGGACTCCATTCGGTGAGTGGAAAAAATCACCGTAGCTCCCTGATCCCTTAGCCTGAGTATTTCATCTTTTATCAAGTTCGCATTTACTGGATCGAAACCCGAAAATGGCTCATCCAATATAAGAAGCTCAGGCTGATGCAGCACAGTAGCAATAAATTGTACCTTCTGGGCCATTCCTTTGGAAAGGTCCTCTACCTTTTTCCTAATCCAATCTGTCAGGGAAAGGCGTTCCATCCATTCATGAATCTTTTGAGTGGCCTCCTTTTTACCCATACCTCTCAACTGTGCCAGATAAAGCAACTGTTCTCCGACCATCATCTTTTTATACAACCCACGTTCCTCCGGCAGATAACCTATTTCACGCACCATCCGTGTGGTAATTTTTGTGCCATTCAAAAAAATATGTCCTTGGTCCTGCTCAATGATCTTCGTGATAATCCTTATCAAGGTTGTTTTCCCGGCACCATTAGGACCTAGCAATCCGAAAATGCTCCCTTTTGGAACTTCAATACTTACATGCTTAAGCGCCTGATGTCCATTATAGGTCTTGCTTATTTCCTGAATATCTAAAAATGTCACAGTTTAATTTTTTGTTTTAATTTAATAATCAAAACGATTTCATAATAAGACTAGTGAAGATACTGACAAGATTATATTCCATTTACATCATCTTAGTTTTTATATGCCTCTTCCTGTGTTTTTCCCTCCCATTGCTAATTTGTGCACAAAATAATCGCTGGCATCTTTCAGCATTGAAAATCAACCATTATTGGGCAATCCTGTTTTTCAGACTTTCTTTCATCCCATATTCAATTACTAATCGACAACCCGTAAATAAACATCAACAGTATATCATATGCGCCAATCACTTCTCATACCTGGATATTCCAGCCCTCGGGCTTCTACCTATTTACTTCAAGTTTTTTGGCAAAAGTTCTATTTCAAGTATACCAATTTTCGGTTATATGTATCGTAAAATTCACCTTACGGTTGATAGGTCTAGCCTGAGAGGAAGGAAACATAGTTATAACCAGGCCAAAGCAGCATTAGCAGATGGCTTTAACCTGGCCATTTTTCCTGAAGGAGGTATGTATTCACAAGATGCTCCACAAATGGTGGCTTTTAAGGAGGGTGCTTTCTCCTTGGCCATCGAAAACCAAATGCCCATTTTGCCTGTAACTTTTTTGTCTAATTTTCATCTATTACCTGATGATGATTCGCTTCTCATAAAATGGGGTAAATGTAAAATCATTGTCCACCAGCCTGTATTTCCTACAGGTAATGATAAACATTCATTGCAGGCATTAAAAGCAGAAGTCTATGGAATCATTCAAAATGAATTGGACAAAGCTGATAATTAGCGCGTTACATCTAGGTAAAAGTTGCGATGGTTAACTATTATTGTAGCTCATTTTAGAGATATGAACATCGATAAAGAAGTTTTACAAAAGATTGCACATCTGGCCCGTTTGGACCTGGACCCTAAAAAAGAGGGAGCACTAAAAGAAGATCTTGAGAAAATTCTTGATTGGGTTGAGGAGTTAAACGAGGTAGAGACTGAAGGAATAGAACCACTCACCAACATGTCATTTGAAGTAAATGCCTTAAGGGAAGACAAAGCGGGTAAGGTTTTACCAAGAGAGAAAGGACTGAAAAATGCTCCAGCACATGACGATCAGTATTTCCGTGTGCCCAAAGTACTTGAGTAATCATGTTTGCTAAGTTCGACCAGGTTCAGAAAGTCTTTCTTGGAATCTTTGCTGTTGTGATAATGGCATTCGGCTATTGCTACTTCATGGGGTATTCTTCTTCTATCTCATGGGAGATTATTGCCAAAGCAAATAGTGAGAACTTCATCATTCATTCCTTCCAAAAAGGCCCCTTCTTATTTGACTTCAAAGGGATGTTCTATAAGCTCTCCGAGGCCTTTAGTGCTGGTCCTATAGAACGCCACTTTCAGGTGGATGCATTGTTCTTAGCAATTGCCTTTTTCGGAGTTAGCTGCCTGCTTGCTGTGACTTCCACGCTATCTCGCACCATTTTTATTGGCACCTCAATTGTCTTTGTTTGCTTCTTCTTTTTCCTTCGACTTGACGATATAGGTGCTTTTGGATTCTCAAATACTTCCAGATATGCAACTGCCATACTTTTTCTCGCCTATCTGCTGCCTTCCTATGTATTTCAGGCATTCTGGAAAATAAAGATTTCATATAGGATACTACTGCTTAATCTAATCACGCTGATTATCTGGTTTTCTATAGGAATTAACTCTGAAATATTGATTGACCATCTGGTCACAAACAGTTACTTTTCTTTCCAGATCCTTGCCATCATATTTCTTTTCATTGTTGCAGAAGAGATTATCTTCGGCATCCTTTTTATGGTTTCACGAGTAAAGGGAAGCCAGAATAGCGAAAAGCATTTTACGATTTTTGGCTTCACATATCTGCTACTCATCGGACTGTATTATACGGATATGTCTGGTCTACTTGCAATTGATGCCAGATATTTCAACCCATACCTGCTTCTGGTTATTTCTACCACTGTATCAATCTGGAGTTTGTGGTACAAAAAAGATTACTTCATAAAAGTATTTGAATTAGCAAATGCCAGAATTCTCTTTTTCGCTCTTGGGATCATCACATTCTCTTTTCTTGGGCACATGTTTTTCCGTGGAAATGACCCGGGATATCAGGGATTCCAGTACTTTATCATTTACACACACCTGGCTTTTGGGACCTTCTTTTTCTTCTATATCATACTCAATTTTATCAACCCAATGGCTAAAGGGCTTCAGGTATATAAGGTTGTTTACCATGCACAAAATTTTCCATACATCTCATCAAAATTAGCTGCCCTGGCAGCAATCACTGCTTTTTTCGTTTTATCACAAAAGGAGTCCTATTTCCTCATCAGAGGTGGCCATTACAACTATCAGGGAGCAGAAGCTGCCACCGCCGGTGATGGGAACCTTGCTGTCAGATATTATGAGGAGGCAAAAGTATTTGGATACGATAATCACTTCTCCAACTATCAGCTGGGGCATTATCACCTAAAGCGTGAAGAGCTACAAGTGGCGAATCATCGATTTCAACGGGCTACCTTCCGCTACCCTTCACCACAGGCATACATCAATCAAAGTAGAACTGCAGCGCTCATGGACGAGCATACTCAGGCTATGGTGGCGTTGAAAACAGGTCTTGTAGACTTTCCTGAAAACGGGTATCTAAGCAATAACCTGGGAGTACTGTTTATGGATATTCAGAATTTAGATTCCGCAAGGAAATATTTAAAAGACCAATCCTCTACCGGCCGTTGGAACGAAGCTAACAATACGAATTTTTTGGTCGTTGGAAATGACCTTGACAGCTCCTCTCTAGCAGAAACTTATCAAACAGAAAATCTTGCAGTAAAATCTAACGTGCTTGCAAGCGCATTACTTTCCAACATGGAAATCAACCTACCGCTGGATTCAAACACTTTCAACCAGAGTCAGCTACCCCTACACAAAGGCGCCTACCTGGTCAATTATTCATGGGCAAATAGAAACGCAGATGAGAGCGATTTTCTATTGAATGCAATGAATGTCCCCATGAATGAAGAGTTGTTTCGCTCAGCCAAACAAGCCATTGCCATCCGAAGCTACCTGATAGGTAATATCAACCAGGCATTCCTACTCATGGATGATATGATCTTTCAGGGATCTAACTACTACAAAGGGCTCTTTCACAATCAGAAAGGAAAAATGGCCCTGGAACAACATATACTACCATTAGCTCTAGAAGCGTTTGAAAAAGCATTGACTTACCATAATCAAGAGGCCCAACTAAACATTATCGCGACCCTACTGGAAATGGGTGAACTGGAAACTGCGCTTCAACGTGTGAATGAATTTGCCCAATTTGATGACTTTTTTATTGGATTGAGATTAGACATAGAAAAATTGATTTCAGGAAAAGACTTATCAGATGAAATGGCACAGTCGTATGCCTACTATCATTACAATGATCTTGAATTAGCGGATCTGAAAAGCATTTTAAGGGGTTCTGATACCTTATATGTACAGGGGCTGTGGACCAAAATATATAAAGAAAATCTTCTGGAAAACCCTAGTAGTTCACAAGAGCTAGTAAGTTTATTCGATCCATATATGGAAGGAGAGGAATGGCAGTTGCAATTATCAACCCTCGAGTTGATAAAAGGAAACGAGCTTGATTCATCCACCTTTTTAAGACTTAAAGAACAAGCCCAAATGAATGCTTTCAACGTGCCGCTGATTATTGAAATAGCTAACAGAATCTCACGAGAAAATAATTTAGAGGCCTATGAACTCTTAGTTACAGCTTCAGATGCAAATCCTAATCACCCCGATCTGCTAAAGACCTATATCACAGAAAGTGTAAAACAAAAGTTTTTCAACTATGCGGAGTCGGGATTAGACAGATTAGAACAACTGATTCCCTTCAAGGAGTATGTTATCTTTAGAACAGATATTATGAATCAGATTCAGAAACAAAGAAAGGATAGCTTCGGAGATTTTCAATAAGTACTTCTTGACTAAAATTCTGTAATTTTGAAATGGCGAATGATGGATCAGAATTGCAATATCCATTTCGCTGAATCAAAGAGTTAACACATTGACTAATAAACAAGATGATCAAATTATTTTACACCCTGACCTGCATTCTTTTTATTTCAAGTACACTTGCCCAGGGCCTCGAAAGGTTTCCTATAGATGACCAATGGCTGGCGAAAATTGAGTCTTTAGCTCCTGCCGTACCAACAGTTAAAGCAGAGGTAAAAAAAGTGATGGTATTTTCACAACATACTGGATTTAATCACTGGACCATTCCCCACAACAACGAAATGCTAAAGATCCTGGCTAAAAAAACAGGAGCATTTGAGGTGACCATATCCAAAGACATCGACAGTTTCGATAAAAAGAATCTAAAGCAGTATGATGCCGTGATTCTAAACAATTCTAATCCTACCGGCCCCAAACGTAACCTTTTCATGGATCTATTGGTGCAATACACTAGCCTTGACGACAATACCATTGCTGAATTGGCCGCGCAATATGAGGATAACCTGATGGAATATGTTGCCAAAGGTGGAGGTCTGATGATTATGCATGGAGCCATTACCGTGCAAAACATTTCTACCGAATTCAGTAAGATGGTAGGTGGCAGTTTTGATTACCACCCTAAGCAGCAGGAAATGCACCTTAAAGAAGTTGATGCTAAGCACCCAATGGTTCAGGCATTCAAAGGAAAAGGCTTTACCCACGTAGACGAACCCTACTTTTTCAATAATGCATACTCGGACTACAATTTCAGACCGCTACTTTATATCGAAGCCGATAAAATTGAGGGTAAAAGAAAGGAAGTCAGTGACAATACTATTTATGTCTCCTGGATCAAACGCCATGGAAAGGGGAGGGTGTTCTACAGTTCACCCTCTCACAATGCCCAAAGTATGGAAAATCCTGAATTACTACAGTTCTTCCTGGATGGTATCCAATATGTAGTGGGTGATCTGCCTTGTGATGACAGTCCTATAGGCAAATAACTATGAGGTAATTGGGGATGTATGTGAGATCGGATATGATTCCGACCACATATGTCGTGGTATAATCCAGAAATTCAGCATAGTAAATTCAGAAACACTAAATACGATTGGTAATGATAGCACGCATTAAAATCGTCACTATGAATTAACTATTGATTAGTTATTGAAGCTAACTACCATTCGCCCTTTTTACCGAATTTCGTTTTTGCAGCATCCTGAAAACGCTTAGAGGCATCATCTAAGCTTTTTAGTATCTCTTCGTTTGTTTTCCCGGTGAGACTTCGAGCAACTTCAATCATGGTATTGCATTCATTGGCATCCATAAAGCTTGCTGCTTCATTGATTCGATCCATATCATCATCTGGTATGACCATAAACCCATGCTTATCCGCATGAATCAGTGCCCCAGGACTTACCTCACAACCAAAAACCTCAACGTTCTCCCCCCAGGCTACAGGTGTGCTATATGCATGACCGACACACATTCTACTGGCCAGGGCCTTAAATCCAGCATTAGTCATTTCATCCAAATCACGTATGGCACCATCTGTGATTGTCCCCACACAACCCAGTGCACGATGAACATTGGCGTTGACCTCGCCCCAGAACGAACCCACATGATTAGGCTTATCCAGATCCTGAACTACAACAATCTTTGGCGAAGGAATACTGGCGATGTATTTACGATACTCAGTTGCGGCATCTTTTCGGTTTTTATGCCTGGGATTACTAGGCTCACAAATTACCGTTACCGCATACCCAATCATGGGTCCCATCTGCGGCATAAAATCGCGCGTTTCCTCCAGATTGAAATAACCCTTTGTTCTGTCTCTATCTGTTATCTGTTCCCAGCCATTATAAATCGTTGGTGTGTTCCAACGCTTTAATTTTAGTAATTCGCTATATGGTAATCGCTTCATCTACAGTTATCCATTTTTATGTCTCATTTACAAGATAAAAAAATAAAAGTGTAACCTAAATAATCAATATAATATCTCTATCATCCTTCCCCCTAAAGAATAGACGGCATAAAAAAACCCCTGTCCAGTGGACAGGGGTTCAATATCAAATCTAATTGTTCTCTTAGTTGCTTAGCTTAAAGATAATTGGAAGTACCATTCTTACTTTAACTGGACGACCTCTTTGCTTACCGGGCTTAAATTTTGGAGACCCTCTAAGCACACGAGCTGCTTCTTCATCACATCCAGCTCCGATACCTTTTACAGCTTCTACTTCTGTAACATTGCCATCCTTATCAACAACAAACTGAACGTATACTCTTCCCTCAATGCCCATTCTTCGAGCCTGAGATGGATACTTCATGTTGTCACCTACAAATTTGTAGAATGCCTGTAACCCTCCAGGAAATTCTGGCTGATCCTCAACAATGGTAAAAACCTGCTCTACTTCTTCTTCTTCAGGTTCGAACACTACATCTTCGATGACCGTTTCTTCTGTAACTTCGACATCAAGATCTAGTTCAATTTCTTCCTCAATTTCTTCCTCATCAGGCACCTCGATAATTTCAGGCAACTGAATTTTTGGCGGTGGTGGCGGTGGCTGCTCCGTTGGAGGTATTTCCATGATGTCTTCAAAGTCATCATTTACTTGTCCAAGGTCTACCAATCCACTGTCATCGAATGTAGGCCATTCGAACGCAGCGATCACAAGAATAAGACTTATGCTTAACCCAAGGTTAAGGAACATGCCGTATTTCTTGTTAAGATCGGCTTTTGGATTCTTTTTCAGTTCCATATGCTATCTATTTTATCTGTCTCCAAATTAATGTAATCTCAAATATATGTATTATAAAACTTTATTTGTCATGCTAAAAGTTCCTTTTTTTCTAAAAGTGGAAATTAGCTATTGAAATTTAAGTCATTTTTATTGAAAACGAAAATATTAGTTTGAATTTATTGTATCCTCATTAATCTTTTGAACAGCAGGGCAAATAAAACCCCTAGGCTAGCTCCAACTACATCGGCCAAAAAGTCAAATAGATCTTTTGATCGATTTGGAATAAGTCCCTGTAATACTTCAGTACCTGCACCTAAAAGAATCGAGATTACTGCTACAAGCAGGATAACCTGTTTTGAGCTCCAGGTATAAAGCGCCCGCAAAGTCATGAGGAAGCTCCATCCGAGAAACAATCCAAAATGTGCTACCTTATCTTGGCCTTCAAAAAAGTGTTTGGCCAACTCAGGTGACCCTGGTGAAAGCAGCAACCAAGCCATGATTAAGGACCACACGACCAAAAGGATGGTGGTTAATAATTTCAATTTTATTGAATCTAAAATTACTGACCGATTAATTCCTTGTATTGTTCAGGAGTCAACAACTTATCCCCTTTATCTGAAATTTTTAATTTGATCAACCAACCAGCTCCATAAGGATCAGTGTTTACAACCTCTGGATTAGATTCAATTTCATCATTGAACTCAAGCACTTCTCCAGAAACGGGCATAAAAAGATCTGATACTGTCTTCACTGCTTCTACTGTCCCGAATATTTCACCAGCAGCAATCTCTTCACCGATTGTTTCCACCTCAACGTAAACAATATCACCCAGCTCACCTTGCGCAAAAGCTGTAATACCTACAAATGCTACATCACCTTCTATTCTCACCCATTCATGATCTTCTGTGTAACTAAGGTTTTCAGGAATATCCATATACTTTTTTTTGCCTAAAATTAAATCAATTATTTGACACGTTACTGTGCAAGCCCAAATCTTAATTGTGTGCCAAAGGCAGTAGTAGCTGTTCGGAATGAACTAACTTTTGGATCCGTCACACTTCGCTCAAAATACATGGTCAAATCCAGCTTATCATTGAGCTTATATGTAAATGATGGTCTTAATTGAAAGTTTGTATTTCCATTAGTGACGGTATTCTCTCCTTCCAGTTTTCGCTGAATCGTTTCAGAATCCCTGATCGTCATGCTAACCCTCAATGTCACGTCGTTCTCAAGCGCTATTGTTCTTCCCTGAATCTTAAAAGGTAGTTTAAAATCCTCCTTAGTAAGTCCAAAATCTAACGTTATGTCATTATTACTAACCTCTGTGATTTGAGCATTAGACATGTTGAGTGACAAGTTTCTTTCTTTCCGATATTCAATACGTGTAGAAAGGTTCTTTTTAGTACGAATATTGATTCCCATCAGCGGTGAGAATTGCTCAGCTATGGAAACCTGATTGATAATATAAACAGGCACTAAATTTCCTGTCTGAGGATCGATGATTGTGGCCTCCGGATAATCCAGAATATTGTTATCCAGTGAAATATTGTTATCATATTGCAGCGAATTAGTGTAATTATTGACATTAAATGCTGAGCGGTAGCCATGTGTAATGGAAACGGAAGAGAAGATGTCACTTAATCCTGGAAGTTTTGTAAGTCCAGTATAATCCAAACGCCAGTTAGGCAATGGAATTGTTGGAAATGGACTGGTACTGGACTGATTTGCATCGGCTCCGGAATAAGCTGCTAAAAAAGATGGAATCAAAACATCCTGAGAAAGTCTGTTAAACTCACCATTCTGGTTTATCCCCTGCAACCTATCCTGGATAATGTCAATATTCTCTGCAAACTTTTCATAGGTTATTGAGGTGTTGTCACTTCGATTCTGACCAAATGCAGTCTTTATTGAAAGAAAGGTGATGTTATAGCTTCCTGACCTGGCAGGTGTCAGGCTGGCGAAAGTATCAAGGTCACTGCTATACCTAAATATCTCCTGAAAATTTGCCGAGTTGGTTCGTTTAGCATCCAAAGAAATCTTAACATCTGGTGCCGGCTCAATAGCCGCCTTTATATCAATATCAGTACTAAAAGTTTGCTGAAACGGTGAAGTCAACACCGGACTTCTTGATAGCCAGCCATTCCTGGCTGCATCGAACCTTACATCAGCGTCCTGGCCACCCAAAATAAAATTCCAGCCAGGAGCATTCATGGAGCTATCCATACCAAACAAGAAAGGTGTGATAACAAAACCAGACATCGTCGTACTCTCTCGGATGTTGTAGCTCGCCGTAATTGAACGAAGAGACATCAGAAGTCTGAGAAATGATTTACCTGGCGAAAAACCTGGTGCATCATCGCCCGATTTTCTACGTGCAGGAGCATTGATTTCCTTTAGGTAATTGATTTTATTGTACAATTTGGTGAAGTCGAGCTTACTCACAACCCCCCGATCCCTTCTGTTTGATATCGTATGTCCAAAAAAGTTATTGGCACTATCGGTCTGATTTAAAGATCCTGCCACCCAATTATAACCCACTGCATACTTGAGGTCTGCACTGACCCAATCAGTAAGAGGTAGCTTGTCTAATGGTACTCTAAAAGTAGCATTGATATCCTGACGAAAGTTCTTCATCCGACCAAGGTCTTTTACCTGCTCCCAAATATAGTCCCGTTCCGCTTGCGTATTGATATCACCTTCAACCGTTGAATCCTCATCAATTACGGCATTCGCTGCAGCGCTGTAGTCAAGGTTGAGATTTTTTATAGGATTCCAACGCATTGCATAGATTCTATTGAAAGTAAATAGTCGTTCATAATAGGGAAGAATATCCTCAGTTGTCAGTTCTTCATTATATAACTGCGTCTCTACAAAAGTTCTTCTTAAATCTGTTCTAAAAGAGAAATTGGAAGGAATGGGTGAAAAATTAATATCCTTGATAAGCTTCAACCAGGGACTATTGAAAGCGTCTACACTTTTAAAGGGTTCAATTACAAAAGCGGAGGGCGAATAATTATAGGCCACTCCACCGGCTTCGGTTTTTTGCAGGTATGTTTCTGTATTTACATTGCTTGTAACAATATCGGAGTATGAATAAGAAAGTGATATGTTTTCAACATCAAAAAAATGGTTCTTTGCCTCTGGGTTCACTTTCACCTTACCTACGTTCGTGAAATTCAGACTTCTTCGAACGCTTCTGTCCTCCACGATTTTTCGATACCTCTCTCTCTCCGTAGCAGATAAAATAGAATTTAGAGAAGCCTCCAGTGGCACATCAGGGTCAAGAGGGTCAAACTGTGGGGTTGTTCGTGCCTTTTCATAGCTGGCATACATTGGAATCTTTAATCCGGTCTTTTCAGGAAAGAAAAAACGATCAAGATTTAGGTTAGTAGACAGGTCATATTGAAAAGTCTCCGCACGGTCTCGCTGCTGAATGTTTTCCTGAATCCCTCCAAATCCAATTGAGGTATACCGTGTAGAGGCATTTACAGTACCCAGATCTGCAAGTTTAGCACTCAAATTAGCATTAGCTGCCCATCCTTTGGTCTTGTCAAATTCAGTAACTCTTAGTTCATTGGCCCATAGACAAACTGACTTGGATTCGTTGTCATCACTCTTTGGGTTTCTTACACCAATCATCATAGTCAGGATGGTACTTAAATCAGGCCTTCCTTTCACAGAAAGGGTATATTTTCCATCCCTGGATGGTTGTTGAAACGGTTGTTGAATATTAAACTGACCTCTGTTTCTGGCTGATTTTAAACCTAAAAGCTCTTCTATTGCAATGTTTATTTCATTTTCAAGTGGCCACAATAACCTTGCGGTCTCGTCATCATTGGTACCCGTCACTCCCAGTGGGGTGATTTTTAATGGAACCTCAATTTCATAATAGTTTTCTGTGTAGTCAGTTCCTAATCTTAAAAATGCAGTCACCTCATCATCCATCACCATGTCGGCTTTATATGCTTCGGCATGAAAAAACATCTTAAGGCGCCCGTAGTTGATTAGGTCAATGTCAATGTTTTTGAAGACTGATCGTGCATCCTGATCCTTTAGATCCTCGACACAGATTTGTAGGGACTGTTCGTTTACCTGCCGATTAATCACGGTAGTGTTATCCCTATCTCTTCGGATGCCAGGCGGTACCAGGTATTTACTTTTTACACCAAGTTCTCCAGTATTATTCTCTTCTATACTTACAACAGATACATTAAAATCAGATGATGACGCCTCTGGCAATTCATAAAATCCAGGTTCCAGCAATGTTTGTTGATACTTTCTCCATTGGCTACCTACCAACTGTAATTTTGCCATTCTCAATACCACCGGTTGCCTGAAATTGGTCATATACATCCTCATATACCGCATGGTTTTAAAACCACTGATATCTCCAACCACATTGTCCGGGTCCCTAATGGGCACTCGGAATAAGTACCAGGTAGCTGAATTGGGATCATTGGCATCTGTAATTACTTTATCAACAATGTGATGCTTTCCAATTTCCAAATCACCCGGTCTAAGTTGAATCCGATATTCATAGTATTCCTCTAGATCTGAAATGGTGTTGTCAAGATTTAGATCCTCGTTATCGGGAATATTTGAAGATGACCTGGCAATATCATTTCCGGAATTTGAAGGGGAATTTCCATCTAAACCATTGAACTGCTTATACCTTTCCAAAACCTTAGCGTCCTGATTGTCTAAATCCGCGCTTAAAAAATATTGAAAATCATCTGCTGAAGGATCATTTCTGATCCGCTCCAGCGCATTGTTATTTACGTTTAGCTGATTCAAATAGCTAGAAAAATATTGTCGCTCCAACTCATTGTCAAGGCCATCCAAACCCACATCCTGTGCATCTTGTTTTGTTCTGTCAAAGGTGTTTATCAGAAAAGGCTCTGTTGTGATTCTCCCCCAATCATTGTAATCAACACGGGATGAATCTCCATTTACCGGCAACCCATTTTCAAATGCATGACGCCCGTTGTCCTGCATCAAATCCTCAGAAACACTTCCCAGATTAAATACCAATTCACCACCTGTGGTATTATTGGCATTGAAAACACCATCGATAACCCTACCTCTTTCTCCTCCAATGAAAGGATCCATCATCCAAAATTCCAGGTATTCGATATTTGTCTTATCAAAATCAACTTCGTTGGTAATTGCACGGGTGATTCCTCCCCAGTTGTCTTCAGGATTTGGTAAATAACCCTCTGGTGTCAGGTTAGGGTTAAAATTGTAAGGACCCCGCTCATAGGGGTAGTAAGCAATATCAAATATCCTTTCAGGGGTCTGAAAAAGATTCCGGTCTCTTTGCTTATAAATTTCTTGCGCGATCACTCCTCTGATATAGTGATTTTCCATATCCTCATCTGTAATGTTATCTGGTGCCTGATTGACCAATCCTCCGTTGTTATAAAAATTTGGATCTATCACATACCAGGCAATTTTCGCGCGCTTGTAGTTCACTCCAAGCTTTGATTGAGGGGTAGAAAGATCAAATTCATCATTCCTGGTCTTTGGGGTGCTGGCAAGATCCCATCCCAGCGATCCGCCTGCCAGGTTAATAGGCGTGATGGCATTTTCAAAATCATCTATATAGGAGGTTCCTTCCCCATCTACGATGTTGGAAGTCCCGGGGACCATTTGTGCAAACTCCGCATTGAAACGCAATGAAGAAACCTCCTTGGTACTTATCAGCGGAATAAAATCAATCATCTTGGTTAGAAAATTGGCTTCTGTCTGATAATTAATGTCAAATCCGTATTTGGTATTACTTGTCGGCTCGTCACCAATCTTATATCGCGTAATTCCACCAGGCCGTTCATTCAGATGCAGCAGTGTACCACCGATGTTGAAATTTTCATTGAACCGGTAGTCCAACCGGGTACCATAAAGCCACCTGCTTTGGAAGTTGAATAAATCAGCTTTTTCGTAAGAAATGTTGATTGTCTTTCCTGAGCTAAGTATACCTTCATTAATAATTCTTACACGACCAAGGTTGTAATCTACCGTGTAATCCAGTCCTTCTGTCAATGGGGTATTCCCTGCAGTCACTACCACAGAACTCTCTGCAATGTTTATTCCGGGCAATACTATCTCACTGGATGATCCAGCATTAAACTTTCCTAAAATGAAATATTTATTTTGCGAGGCTACCTGTTGGGCATCTGCTCGCGTTGTCCTGTAGAGTGTGTCATAAACATACTTCTCAATTAAGCTGGGTTCGGTAGCAGGATTAAAATACTGCCTGAGGTTACTGCCAAAAGGCTCTAAGACTGGAAATTGAATATTCCCATTCCTGGTATCAATTGTAACCCCTTCAATAAAGTCAAAAGTTCCATCCCTTTGCTTATCATTGTTTCTGTTGAGTTGGTCCAGCCCCATTAACTCAATCAAAGGCTTATCTTTTGTTGCTCTTCCCTCATGCAGCGACGGGTTATCAATCCCGGTTCTATCATCCCGATAGTGTATCCTGAGTGTAAATCCATTCGGCTCAATCTGACTGGCGTTCAGGTTATAAATATTCTTCATCATTAAGTCCCAGGATGGGACCGCTGTATTAATCTTGTTGGGTCTCAACAATTTCATGAAGATGACCTTATCATCTGAGAATCCTGAATAGTCTTCTGTTAGTTCCCCTACTTTATAGACCTGTCCATTGTAAGTATACTCATAGGATACAGCCAACGCTTCGTCATTTTGTAGTTTCCTCAGCAGCGTAACATATCCCAATTGCTTATTTACCGTAAATTCATTGTCTTCCAGTTTTCTGGCTGTTTGGATCAGCACATAATCTGTAGAATTGGTAAACCCAAAGTTATCCTGCAGAACTCCGGATGTTTCTGTGGAGTTTCTTACGCCTCCTACACCCACTATTGAATTATATAGAAGATTAGCGTCATTATCTGTTGGAACATTTCCATTGCCACTACCTATGTTTGGATCTCCGGGGCGATAGATTCTTCTGCCTTCACCAAGGTCCATAAAACCCACGACATTTCTGGTAGTACGTGTATCCTGTGTCCTATTGATCAGGTAAACTTCTACCCGGGTGATGTTTACGCCTGAAGTAATCTGTGGCAGATTACCCAGCCAATTTTCATAATTGTCACGAAAGAAATGTCCCAGAAAAAAGTGCCTGTTTTCATCATAATCTGATGCTCTTACTTCAAACTCTCTCCCTTGAAACCCACTTTCGATGGTCAGTACTTCACTTTGACCCTGTTGTCTGGATAAAACACCGGTGACGAATAGCTTTCCAAATTGCAATTGCGTTTTTATACCAAAGAGAGACTGAGCGCCTGTCATCAGGCTATTTGAAACTGGCATACTCACGTTTCCAATCTCAATTTTCTTTACAATATCCTCCTCATATCCGGTATATTCTACTTTGAGGTTATTCTGGAAGTCAAAGGTGTTGTTATTGTCAAAATTGGCAGTGATTGCTAGTTTCTCTCCTACTTTTCCTACAACATTCAATGAAATCTGTTGATTGAAATTGAACCCTCCGTTTCTTTGCTGCCGCAAGGGAATCGCCGGGTTGTTAATTCTTTGAAAGCGACCACCAAAATCAAGGTTAACAAATCCATTGGGTTGTATATCTACATAGCTACCACCAAATAACCTGTCAAAAGCCGGACCGACATACAGCCTGGGGATCAGACTTCTCCCACTGACCGCACTTTCTCCATCCAGGCCTGCCGACCGCTCTTTGAAATACTCGTTGGCAATCTGCTGATCGTTAAACTGATCATATTCCTCGAAGGTCATGGTGCTCATCGGGCGAAAGTTTAAATCCCCAATGCGTTCATATACTGTATAGTTGATTCCAGAATCATACTCTACCTGAAGATCTATGCTTGAGGCATCATTTAGCTGTAAGGGTGATGAACTAATGTGGTTTGAAAATGGATCTCCAAAACGGTAACTCGGTTGATAGGCCGGACTATACGATGGCTCATAAGGGCCTACCGAGTCTGCAGGAATCGAGTCTCCAGGAATGCTATCTGGTTGTGGAATGTATTGAAAAGAATCATTTATAGCTATGGCGCCTGCTTTCCATCCAAATAACATGACTACACTTAGTAGTAAAAGTATGTAGGCTTTTAAACTCAAATAAATGAATTAAGGTAATACTTAGGCTCTTTTTAATGCCAACTTGATTAAATCTTCCAGATTAATCTCTTGCTCATTATCTTTCAAAACCGAGTCCACACTTTTCTCAGCAGCGGGTTTGGCTATTCCCAAAGTGGTTAAGGCCGATAACGCTTCAGCCCTTAATGTATTGTTAAATTTGATTGAAATATCTGTAGATTTATCCAAAAGACCCTCTTTTTTCATCTTATCTTTTAATTCCAACACAATTCGCTGAGCAGTCTTTAATCCAATGCCTTTTACTTTTTGAATAGCGGGTACATTGTCATTCACTATGGCATACTGAAGTTCTTCTGGTGATAAAGAAGAAAGAATCATTAACCCGGTGCTTGGACCTACCCCTGAAATGGATATTAGTTCAAGAAACCTCTTTTTCTCGGAAGGTTCAGAAAACCCAAAAAGGGTGTGTGCATCTTCTTTGATATGGAGATGGGTAAACAACTTGACAGTATCGAGATTCTTTACAGCCGCGAATGTACTTAGACTTATTTTCGCTTCATATCCAATTCCACCGACATCCACAACCACGTAAGTAGGATCCTTAACTACCAGCTTTCCAGATAAATAATTGATCATTTTTTTTCAGGATTACTTTGGGCGTCTACAACAGAAATGGCTACCATGTTGAATATCTCTCTCACTGAGCTTCCTACCTGTAGCACATGTACCGGCTTATTCATACCCATTAGAATAGGCCCAATCGCTTCAAATCCACCCAACTCCATTAAAAGTTTATAAGCGATATTCCCCGAATCCAGATCAGGGAAAATAAAAGTATTTGCAGGGTTTTTCGCAAGAATACTAAAAGGATAATTATCCTTCAATAATTGCTTATTCAATGCTACATTGGCCTGAATTTCTCCATCAATGATGAGGTCCGGCCATTTATCCTTTGCCATGGCAACAGCTTTGGCCATTTTCGTTGGAACCTCTCCTTTAGCCGATCCAAAATTTGAGTACGACAAAGCTGCCATGCTCGGCTCAGTATCAAAAAAGCGAACAGCATTATTCGTCAACCCAATGATATCTACCAACGCTTCTACATCTGGATTAAGATTTACAGTTGTATCCGCAAAGAAAAAATTACCCTTTACAGTGCTTAATATATACATACCAGCTACCCGATTCACATGCTCTGCGACTCCTATGATTTGCAAAGCAGGAAGCACGGTTTTTGGATAGTCATTTGATAATCCTGAAATCAATGCATCTGCTTCTCCAAGCTCAACCATCATGGCCCCATAATAATTTCGGCTGACCATCAGCTTTCGTGCCATCCTTAACGTAACACCTTTTCGCTTTCGCTTCTCATAAAGGTGCTTCGCAAAATCATCCAGCTTTTTATCTTCCTCAACCGGATCGATAATTTGACATGCATCCAGCCCCTCTAATTCATTGGCTTTAATGATGGCTTTTATGGCCTTTTTATTACCGAGAAGAATTGGAATAGAAAACCCTTCATCAACTGACATCTGAGCTGCCTTGAGGATATTTACATCATCCGCTTCTGCAAAAACCACACGTTTTGGGTCTTTCCTTGCCCGTGTAACAACGCGGGATATCAGCCGCTGATCAATTCCTATTCGGTCGAGTAAAGCTTCGTTGTACTTGTCCCAGTCTTTTATTTCACCTCTTGCCACACCACTTTCCATGGCAGCTTTTGCCACTGCTGGAGAGATCGTTGTTATCAGTCGAGGATCCAAAGGCTTGGGGATTAGGTACTCTTTCCCAAACTTGATACTTGTGCTTCCATAAGCCTTCAAGACCATTTCCGGTACCGTTTGTTTGGCTAGTTTAGCGATCGCAAAAACGGCTGCCTGTTTCATGTCCTCATTGATAGCTGTAGCCCTCACATCCAATGCGCCTCTGAAAATGTAAGGAAAACCCAGAACATTGTTTACCTGATTAGGGTGATCAGACCTTCCTGTTGCCATGATAATATCCTTTCGGGTCTTCATTGCCAACTCATAGTTGATCTCAGGATCTGGATTGGACAAGGCAAAGACAATTGGATCTTTTGCCATCCGTTTTAAGCCCACTGGCTTCAGAATATCAGCTACAGATAATCCAAGGAACATATCCGCTCCTTCCAGGGCTTCCTCCAGGGTATTTGCTTTTACGTCAGTAGCATATCTGGCCTTTGTCTCATCCAGATTTGGACGGTCCTTTTTGATGACGCCCTTGCTATCCGCCATGACAATGTTTTCCTTTTTCGCCCCTAAAGCCACATAAAGATCCGTACAGGCAATGGCAGCCCCACCGGCTCCACTGACCACAATTTTTATGTCACCAATCTTTTTTCCATTCACTTCAAGGGCATTGATCAATGCTGCACTTGATATGATTGCAGTTCCATGCTGGTCATCATGCATGACAGGGATCTGCATTAGTTCCTTTAGCTCTTTCTCAATCTTAAAACTTTCCGGAGCTTTTATATCCTCCAAATTGATGCCTCCGAAGGTGGGCTCAAGACTTTTGACAATTTGGATGAACTTATCAGGATCATTTTCATTGATCTCAATATCAAATACATCAATACCCGCAAATTTTTTGAATAGTACTCCTTTACCTTCCATAACTGGCTTAGAAGCTTCCGGACCAATATTTCCCAAGCCCAAAACTGCTGTCCCATTTGAGATAACTCCCACAAGATTCCCTTTTGCGGTGTATTTATAAACCAGTTCCGTATCCTTATGGATAAGTTTACAAGGCTCAGCAACTCCTGGAGAGTATGCCAACGCTAAATCATGCTGACTGCTTAAGGGCTTTGTGGGTCTTACCTCAATTTTTCCTGCAGGACTTGCTTCATGAAAATCAAGGGCTTCATTCTTTCTGATTTTGGCGCACATAAAATATTGCTTGGTTACTGCAGTGAGGCAGATGGCTCACTGGCAGGTGGAAGGCTAAAGGTACTTAAAATTGCATTCACTTCTCTAAGAAGGTTCTTCTTATCTGTACCGGGTGAATATACGTATCCTTCTACGTAATAAACTTTTTGATTAGCTTCATCCACTATGGTGTAACTCACAAATGGACCCCCTCCAGAATTGTCACTTATCTTCCACAATCCACGGGCTTCGACGGCATAACTATCTTTAAAGTTGACCTGCTTGGTTAGAAATGGCACATACTCCTGAGTCTGTCTGGTTATGTACAAATCCGGTTTCTCACTATCGCGCAAATGTTTCTCCGTAATCTTATCTCTAAATGCAGCTAAATCTTCAAATATTGACTGATCGTTGTAGGGTTGTGAGTAAATGAAAACATCCTGTTCTGATTGGTTTTCTAACTTTCTGATCCAAACAAAATTTTCACGTTGCTTAGCCAGATCCCATCCAAAAGGTATCGTAATTTCAAATCCGAAATCTTCCTTTAGGGCAGACATTAAACCTGACTCTTTACTTTTAAACAATTTATCCTGTATCGCCTCCATCGTGGTGCGCTCAAAAATGCCTACCAATTGTTCTTGATTTGCTTTTAGCTTGTCTATCAATATTTCCTCAGTCTGCGCAAACAAGTATAACACCGTCTGCCCTTTGGCAAACTCATCACGGTGGATGGTCATATATAATGATGAATCACTCTGGATCATTTTGAGCGAATTATTGGTAAAATAATCTCTGATTCTTTGACTTTGATAGGTCTTACTATCCAGGGTCATCACAAAAATCATATTTATCGAAGACCTGAAAACATCATTAATCTTAAGTGGGTTTACCTTATGTATACTGAATAATGGCTCTGATTGTGGAAGCGCAGGCATGGGAGCCCTATACATTTCTTTCATCTGTTCACCGAGAGGCCCGGTCCATTGTGTTGAATCCATGATCAGAATGATCTCGCCTATCTCTCCCCTAGCAGTGGGCTTAAGGTCTTCACTCATTTTATCCCTGGTCTCCTGACAAGAACTAAAGAATAATAGAACCCAGAGTAAATTGAAGCTTAATTTTTTCATGATAGTAACGGTTTACTACAAATGTAAGATAATCCCTGTACCCGCTTAATGTACTTCTTACTCAGATATGACAAGCTTCATTCCAGGCTTTATCACATTACTTGTCAAATTATTGAGTTGCTTGATTTTCTCAATGGACAAATTCGCGTATATGTTGGCGATATCCCAAAGGGTATCACCATACTGAACCATGTAAAACTTTTGACCAGGTGGAAGCGCTACTTTAGGGGCTGTGGATGCTATTTTCTTACTCGTATTGGCAGAGCTTAAGTACAAATCTTTGGTTGAGCTATTATAGGTAGGTAATACCCAAACGCTAAGTCTTTGGCCAACACGAATAAGATTTGAATTTAAGTTATTCCATTCTTTCAGATCAGAAATCCTCACGTGATGGCGCTGTGCAATGGTACCCAATACATCACCGCTGCGTACCCGATACACCACTTTTTCTCTGCCATAGGTACTCCCTGGCATATTTCTGGAAAGATAAATTAATTCCTTTTTACCCACTTTAGATGCTGTATCTAGGAGAAATGCCCGGTTGGCCACTACTTCTTCTTTTAATTCATAGGGTATTCTGAGTGCAAAGTTTTTAGTCCCATCAGGAAGTGCTCCCCGCTTGATCTGTGGATTCATATTTAAGAGATCATCGAGGCATACGTCTAACTGATTAGAAAATGTCTCCAGGTGAAAGTACTGACTAATTAAGATGGTATCTACTTTTGGATGATACTCCTGTTGAGTAGGTTCGATGAATAGGTTGTGCTCTTCTGCAAATTTCAAGGTATAGATCATTGCAACAAATTGTGGAACATATGACCTTGTCTCCCTGGGAAGGTATCGATAGATTTCCCAAAATGTTTTCTTATAACCACTTCTTCGAATAGCTTTCCTGACATTTCCCGGTCCACAGTTATAGGCAGCAAGAGCCAATTCCCAATCTCCAAACATTCTATATAGATCCCTTAAATGTCTGCAGGCAGCGTCAGTTGCCTCATATGGATCCATCCGTTCATCCAAGTACCAATCATTACTTAGTCCATACATTTTACCCGTATAGGATACAAATTGCCATAAGCCTACTGCATTGGCCGGACTTACCGCAGTAGGAATCAGTCCTGATTCAATGATGGACAAATACTTTAGATCTTCCGGCATATCATACTTTGCCAGGTACTGCTCAAAAATAGGAAAGTAGAATTCCACTCTTTTCATGACAGACCTCGTATAAGTACGATCTCTAATCGTGAAATAATCGACAAATGCCTTAACTCTTTCATTATAATTGAGGGGAACATCAGATTCAATGCATGTCAAACGATCTCCAACTTCCTCATAGGTTACATCCGGGATGTAATCATAGACTAGATCTTGAGCAGAAAGACTGAAGCAAAAGATCCCGAACAATAGGGTAAGTAGATTTCTCATTTTGCAATAGAATTCATTAGGTAATCAGAAAATGCCAAAAGCTCTGATTCATTAAAATGATTGTTCATAACCTGAAGACCAACAGACATTCCATCTTTATCTCTATCAACAGGTATTGAAATAGCAGGTATCCCTGCTACCGAGGCTTGCACGGTGAAAAGATCTGCCAGATACATATCCATCGGATCTTCCGTCTTGGAGCCTAACTTAAAAGCGGTAGTTGGGGCGGTTGGTAATATGATAAACTGGTAATCTTCCAGGAGTGTCTCAATTTCGTTTTTGATCTTTCTTCTTACCTTTTGAGCTTTCAAATAGTAAGCATCATGATAACTGGCTGAAAGCACAAAAGTCCCAAGCATAATCCTTCTGAAAACTTCATGCCCGAAACCTTCTGATCTTGTGCGTTTAAGCATTGACTCAAGGTTTTCAGGGTCACTAATTCGTAACCCATATTTGACCCCATCGTATCTTGAAAGGTTAGAGCTGGCTTCAGCAGTTGTCAATATATAATAAGTTGGAAGTGCGTATTGCATCAGGGGAAAGGAAACCTCCTCCACCGTGTGCCCTAATGCTTTAAGCTTTTCGATTTTAGAGAGAAATATCTCTTTAACCTCTCCATTGATTGCCTCCCCTTCAAAAATCTCCTTGAAATAGCCAATCTTAACCTTTTTATCAAATTTCAGTTCCTCAGAATATTTTCTTACTGGCTCTTTAGAAACTGTGCTATCTATGCCATCATCTCCTGAGATCACTTCCAGCACCAATGCAGAATCCTTTACATCATTTGAGAATATACCAATCACATCGAAAGTACTGGCATAAGCAGCCAACCCATTTCTGGATATTCTTGAATAGGTAGGTTTGAATCCAACCGTACCACAAAATGAAGCTGGTTGCCGGACTGAGCCTCCCGTATCGGTGCCCAAAGAAATAGTGCACATGTCGGCCTGTACAGCAACTGCACAACCTCCTGATGACCCTCCAGGTACTCTATTTAAATTATCAGCATTTTTAACGGGTCCGAATGCAGAATTTTCACATGAAGATCCCATAGCAAACTCATCACAGTTATTTCTACCTATAATGATCGCATCGTCGTCAAGTAATCTTTGTACGACAGTTGCATTGAATTGCGAGTTAAATCCGTCAAGTATTTTGCTCCCACACTGAAGCGGATGATCTTCGTAACACAGAACATCTTTGATGCCCACGACCATTCCAGCCAGTCTCCCAGCCTTTCCTCTTTTCAGTCTTTCGTCTATTTCTGATGCCCTTTGAAGGGACTCATCTCCATAAACTGAAAGAAAGGCGTTTAACTCGCTGTCTTTTTCCTGAATGTTGGATAAGTAGTGTGAAACTATCTCCGAGCACGTAATTTTCCCCCCATCAAGCTGTTGCCTGATTTGCTGATAAGTTGAATTGGCTTGCAAGATTTGTTAATCTTTGTGCTGTTCTTCTTTTACTTTAGATGCTGAAGCAGTTGAAGTTTTACCACCTTCCTCTATTTCACTCTTGATCTCTTTGGTAGCATCCTTAAATTCACGGATGCCTTTTCCCATTCCTCTTGCGATTTCAGGTATTTTTTTGGCCCCAAAAAAGATTATGACGAAAAGTGCTATTACCAGTATTTCCCATCCTCCTGGCATTCCTATTGCTAATACCGTGTTCATATGATTTTTTTAAAGTTTAAATTCAAAGATAGTTAAATATTGATGCATTATTACCTAAAATAGTTTTTTAACGCAACCATTGTTCAGGGTTTAATTTAACACGTTGTTTCCAGACTTCGAAATGAAGCTCAGTTAACCCTGCATTGTCAGTGTAAACAGTTCCAATGACATCGTTAGTTCCAATTGGTTGACCAATCTTGACATTAACCTCTTTAAGTTTCGCGTAGAGGGTATAATAATCACCATGCTGAACAATCACAGCATTATTCATGCCCGGGACAAATACTTTTTGAATCACTTTTCCATCAAAAACACTCTTTACGGCAACATCTGGACTTGTCTGGATATTCACACCTGGGTTATCTTCCATGATCCCTTTGAGTACCGGATGCGGGTGTCTACCAAATTTCTGTGAGATAAAGCCTGGTGAAACAGGCCATCCTAATTTACTTTTATTCGACTCAAATACTCCTGACAACTGCTCTTCATTGGCTTGTGCAGAAGATGAAAGTGACTTTGATCGCTCTATCTCTTTCTGTACGATTTCAGCAATCAGGTTATCGAGATCATCGACTGCCTTCTTCCTACTTGCCAACTCTTTACTTAATTCTTTCTCTTTGCTCGACAGTACAGAGACTAAACTGCTTTGCTTGGTCTTTAATCCCAATAATTTTCTATTTTCCGCTATTTGCTGATTGAGCAAAAGATTCTGTTCAGTTCTTTTTATTTCCAGTTGACTTTTTTGTTCAGTAAGTTCTTTGGAAACCTCCTCAATCTGTTGAGCCTGAATTTTCCTGGCATCAGCATACTGCTCGAGGTATTTTAATCTTTGGAAAAGTTGGTTGAAGGTAGCTGCAGAGAATAGAAATGTAATCTTATTATAACCCTGATTGGCTTTATACGCCGCATAAATCATCGCAGCATATTCCTCCTTTAATCTTTTAATATCGTTTTGCAACGCTGTCACAATCACACTCAGGTCCTGAATTTCTTCATCTATGAGATTTACTTCCTGATTTAATGAACTTATTAATCCCTCTCTGGCAGAGATTTGCTGGTTTAAAGCCCTTAACTGGCCAACGGTAGCATTCTTTTCTTTTTCTGTCTCTGCTAAAATCTTTTCGGCTTCTGCAATTTTCTGAAGATTTTCACGCTTTTGCTTTTCGAGCTGCGTTTTTGACTGCTGACAAAATGCCGCTGAAAAAAGGAATAGCGATACCAAAAAAATGTTTACCCGGAGAATATTACTCCACTTCATATCTCTGAGGAATGTTAAAAGGGAACTTCAATGGCTTTTCTTCTATCACAATCCTATTAAACTCAATATCAATCACTGTATTGTCTTTTTTGGTACTCCCTCCATATTGTAAGACCGTGTTTATCTTAAATGGAAAAATCTGATCATTTACCAATTGAAAATCCTGATAACCAACCTGAACCTGATTTTTAGTTGTCGCATCTTTCACTTGAATTTTCTCTAGTTTTTTTGTTATGGCTCCAATAAAGTTCTCGAATTTATAGTTACCAGACCTGGTGACATATGTAAAAGTATCATTTGACTTAACCACCTGCTCCTTTTCATAAGGAAAAATAAGGTTTCCCAATATGACTGATTGTATCAGCTGATAGGTGATATCAAAATCAAAATCCTTGCTGACTGAAGTATAGTCTAGCATTTCAAAGGTCTTATCTAACTTGTTTAGCATCATAATTGAGTCTGTACCAACAAGGATTCTGGCCGCTTCAATTCCTAAACCGGGTGAAAGAGAAATCCAAATCAAACTATCCTTCCTGATTCTAAAGTTAGCAGATAGCGAAAGGTTTTTCTCTCCAGTGTAATCTACCTTAGCTTTGGCACTCAGGTAGTCAAAATTCACTTCATTTACTTCAAGTTTGGTATTGGACCTATCAAATAGGTTTTTGATACTTCTATTACAAGAGGAAACCAGAACAACAAAAAACAATAAAAAAACAACCTGGTATCTACTCATATAACTTTCTATCCGAAATTTTCCTACTAATATTTTCTGAGGCATCATCCATTTTACTTGCTCGTTCCCATTGCTCCACAGCCTCATCCACTCGTCCCAACTGAAACAATACGTCTCCCAGGTGCTCCACGATGGTTCCCCCTGGATTTAAATCAGCTGCTTTTTGTAAAAATATCAGGGCCTGATCGAATTTCCCCATGGTGTAAAGTACCCAGCCGTGTGTGTCAAGAAACGTAGCATCCTCAGGATATCTCTCCACTAATTTTGTTGACATTTTCAGTGCCTTTTCCAGGTTGGTATTTCTGATACTCAGAAAGTAACTATAGTTATTCAGTACATGGCTGCTGTTTGGATCAAATTTTAAAGCGGTCTCGTAGGCCTCATCAGATTTCTCATAATTCTCTAAACTGTGATAGCTATCTCCCAATTGGCCTTGAAACAATGCTTTCAGGTTATTCTCCAGTGCATATTTATTGCCTGCTTCAAGGACATTAACAGCTTGTCGATAATTGCCTAGTAATTGATTTGCAGTTCCTGAAAAGAAATACAGAATTGCCTGGTTAGGAAAATACTCCAAAGCAGATTCCGCATGCCTCAATACCGCAGAGTAATCCGCCATTCTCATCTCAATATTGAGGATGTTTTGCCATACAGAAAAATTCGATTGATCAAGATCTAATGCAGCGAGATAATACTTAACTGTTCCTTTCTCATCACCCATCTTAAATAATAGATCCCCTACGAATGCCTGAACCTCATACTCTTCCGGATAGCTATCGGCCAAAGAAATTGATAATTCTTTAACTTCCTCCACCCTTCCAGAATCAATGGCCAGGGTAACCAGCGCATTTAACAGTTGAAATTTTGCTTTATAATTAAATGAAGAATCCGCAAGGGTATTGGACGCCAGCCTAACTGCCTTATCCAGGTCTCCTGATCTTAGGGATATTTGACTCAACAACAGCTCCGCCTTCATGTTATTCGGGTCTTCCTGCAGTAAATTTTCCAACCTTTGCTTGGCATCTTCCACCCTGTTTCTTGCAAGCAAAAACTCACAAATCTCTATGACATAATCCTTATTATCCGGATAAGTAGCAATAAGTGTATCCCAATCAGCAATAAGCGCATCATAGTTTTTCTCTTTTAGATATATTTTTTGTTTCTCACGTAGTACAAACTCATTAATACCATAGATTTCTTCTGCTCGCTCATATGCAGCAAGCGCTTTGTCATTTTTACCCTGGAACTGATATAAGAGCGCCATATCGAAAAGGTATGTAGTGTTTCCAGGAAAATGTTCAACCAGATAATTGTATTCTTCAATCGCACGCTCATAAGAGGAAACGGACTTATATATTTCAGCTGCCAGTAGGTGAAAGAACTTATTTTCCGAATCCAGTTCGATAGCCTTTGAAATATAATCAATCGCTTTTTGGCTTTCCCCATTTTTCGAAAGCACTTCTGCAATCTTAAAATGGATGGTTGGACTTACTGGATTCAGTTCCAGTGCCTCCTGGTATAAATCATATGCCTTGGCATAATTTTCCAGGATCATTTCTTTCTCTGCTGCAATTAATGTAGTCTCCGCTTTCAGCGCCATGTCCTCTGAAAGTTGTGTTACATCCATTGGCTTCATCTCCTTCTTTTTCCGCTGTGCATTTGCATCAGCGAACACAAACAGGAAACTAAATAATATGTATATGTGTAAAAGCTTACTCACTCAATTCCAATGTCTTTAAAAACTATATGAAGTATACCATTATTTCAGAGAAAAGTTATCTTCCGACAGTATTCCTCCATAGCTTACGCATATCCAGAACCCATGCCAGTCCAATAAAAATAACAGCTGCCAACAGTGCATATAGTTCTCTGGCAAAATAATTCTCCCAAAAATAAGCACCTATGATCAAACCTCCTGCTAAACCTATATAAAACAAACCCCTGCCCACTTTGTATGGTATTGGATAGTATTTCAAACTATATAAGTAACTGATAACCATCATAGTTCCATATACCATAAACGTGGTAATCGCGCTTCCCATATATCCAAGAGCTGGTATCAACCAGATATTTAGCAATACGGTTAGCATTGCTCCAAGAATATTGATGTACGCACCATATTTCGTGAGGTCAGTCAATTTGTACCAAACAGACAAATTATAATAGATTCCCAAAAACAAGGACCCACCCAAAAGCCAGGGCACAATATGTAATGCCCCCAGATACTCAGGAGATTGCAGGAAGATGGGACCTATGTAGGGCAACGCTAAAGAAATAATCAGCCATGAAAATGACCCAAAGATGACAAAATAATTCATCACCTTACTCAATAGCTGCGGTGAGTCTTTGTTGTTTGCCTCATTAAAAAAGAAGGGTTCAAATGCATATCTAAAGGCTTGAACAGCGAGCGTCATGAAGACAGAAAGTTTAAAACATGCCCCAAAAATTCCAAGTACATCCTGACTCGTCTTACCTGGGTAAAATCCTGCAGGCAACCAATATTTAATCATGGTTCTGGAAAGCATATCAATGGTAACTCCGGCAATCCCAACAACGAGCAAAGGAGCTGCATACTTAAACATGGTAATCCACTTGCTGTCCAACGTCAATTTTACCTTCAAAAGATCAGGAAGGAAAAAGACCAGATAAAAAGCATTGGCAATCAAATTGGATAGAAAAACATATCCAACACCAATCTCTGGAGAATAAATACGATCTATCCATTGAGTCATTTGAGCTTCTGGATGATGTAGCAATAACCAGGGACAGAAAAGAATAAAGAATAGATTGAGGCTGACATTAATAAGAATATTAATAATTCTAAAAGTCGCAAATCTTATTCCTTTTCCCTCTAACCTTAATCTGGCGAACGGGATCACCACTATCGCATCAATCGCAATGATTATTGCTAACCAAATGATGTAATTTTCTTTTCCGGAATAATCGATAAGGTGTGCTATGGGGGTAGCCAACAAGATCAGGATACCACTAAATATCACGGAAGAAATTAGCAGGCTTGTCTGTGCTACATTAAAGTATCCTGATGGATCCTTTTCTTTGGTCGCGTACCTAAAAAAAGTAGTTTCAAAGCCATAGGCATATAGCACGTTCAAAAAGGCGACATATGCATAAAGCTCAACGATGATGCCGTATTCAGAAGTATCTTTTAATACAGCAGTGTATAGCGGAACAAGGGCAAAGTTGATAATCCTTCCAAGGATACCACTTACACCATAGACGACCGTCTGGCTCGCCAGTGTTCGGAGTTTAGCCATTAATCACCCTGGAAGTCAGGTGCTCTCTTTTCCAGAAATGCCTTGGTGCCTTCCTGAAAATCTTCTGTACCACAGCATCTACCAAAGGCATTGGCTTCTGTTTGATATCCATTCTCATCATTGAATACTGCATTTACACAATCAATCACCAGACCAGTTGCAATTGGTGCTTTTTGGCTAATTTTTATTAATATGTTGTGGGCTTTTTCTAATGCAGCTTCCTTGTCCTTAGTAATATGATTGACCAATCCGTAAGACAATGCATTTGTCGCATTGATCCTGTCGCCAGTAAGTAGATATTCATTTGCCCTGCCACGACCAATGAGATAGGTAAGTCTTTGTGTTCCTCCGTAACCAGGCAATATTCCCAGGTTAACTTCAGGTTGACCAAATTGGGCCGACTCTGTTGCTATCCTCATGTGGCAGGCCATCGCTAACTCACATCCACCTCCCAGCGCAAACCCGTTGACCACGGCAATAAATGGCGTATGACAATTTTCAATTTGCTCCATCACTTCTTCTCCCTCTTCAGCAAACTTTCTACCGATCATTTCATTTAAGGTGGTGAACTCACTGATATCAGCACCAGCTACAAAAGCCTTGTCACCAGCACCTGTTAAGATCACTCCTTTAATTTCTTTATCATCATAGACAGATTGCACAACCTCTTTTAGCTCTTCCAGAGTTGCGATATTTAGCGCATTCAATTTCTGCTCCCGGTTGATGGTTACAGTGAGTATATTCTCTTTTGTTGAAAGTTGTAAATGCTTAAGCTCAGCCATAGTTGGTTTGTTTTAGTTAAACAAGGAAGGATGAGAATGTTACTTTGTTTCTACCTGCAAAGCTATTGAAAAGAATAGTTCTATTATATCATAATTCTTTGAATTAGCTTTACGGCATGACCTGGGTAGCATATCTTAAATCCAAAAAAATAGATCCAGACCGCTTCAAAAAAGGAAACAATACCCTTTTTAGAGCTTTTGATCAGCTATTTAACCAAATGAGTCCCGAGAGCTTCACAGCTCAAAAATTATTTCTTATCAATAAATTAAGGAGGATGTATAAATTAGAAGCTGATGAGAAGAAACCTACTGAAGGTCCTGCTATTAAAGCCAAACCTCGAATAGTACCTAAGATCAGGAAGTAATATCCGCAGGTTTCTGCTCCTCTTTCTTCCCTTGTTCCTTGTTAGTCTGTTTTAATTCACTCATTTCTTTCTTGCTTTCTTCTTTCAACCCCTCCTCTTTGGCCTTTTTCAGCACTGTCTCACCCGTGCTCTCGTAAGGTTCATTTTCAAATAGATAGTCATTAATTTTCTTGCGGAGCTCCTGGGCAGACAGGTTTTGACTAATCGTTCCATTTCTTACTGTAGTGAGCTGACCGGTCTCTTCAGAAACAACTAAAATAAGAACATCTGTATTTTCAGACATTCCTATTGCTGCCCGATGACGTAATCCATATTGCGCAGGAAGATCATCGCGCTCAGTAACAGGTAAAATACACCTGGCGGCGATTATTTTGCTGTCATGGACGATAACTGCACCATCATGTAAAGGGCTGAATTTATTGAAAATAGCTAACAATAGCCTTTTGGAAACTTTTGCGTCCAACCGATCGCCGGACTCAGCATAAAACTTGAGCTCTGAGTTTTTGGATAATACAATCAAGGCCCCTGTGTTGGATCCTCCCAGGGTCTTGGCAGCCTCAATTATTGGTGTAATCTCTGACTTTTTATTACTCCCATTCACCGACCAAAGAGATTTAATGTTATCAAAGATTGATCCTTCTCTAAAGACATGAGTTCGACCAAGAAGCAATAAGAATTTGCGTATCTCTTGCTGAAACAAAATAATAACTGCCAATACTCCAACACCCATAAACTGTCCAAGTACCGTACTTAACAGCTCCATGTCAGCGGCCCTTACCATTAAGTAAACAAAATAAAGGACCAAAAAACCTAAAAATATCTTGATAGCAACGCTACCACGCATCAATTTATAGACTTGCTGAAGCAAAAAAGCAAACAGCAATATATCGATGACGTCTACGAAGTCAATTTGTAAAAACCCAATGTTAAATGCGAAAATCACAGATTTAGTTGATTGACAAGTTTCACTGCTTCCATTGCTTCTTTCACATCGTGAACACGTAAAATGGAAGCACCCTTCAACAAAGCTAATGTATTAACAACAGTTGTGCCATTTAATGCTTCATCTGATGTAACCCCAAGTGTTTGATAAATCATTGATTTACGCGAAAGTCCTACGAGAATCGGCCTTTCAAAAATGGAAAGCTGTTCCATAGCGGATAGCAGCTCAAAGTTCTGGTTGATGTTTTTTGCAAACCCAAAACCCGGATCAACAATGACATCTGACACTCCCCTGGATATTAATTCTTTAACTTTTACTGAGAAATCAAAGATTATTTCTTTCATCAAATCCTCATACTGTGCTTCCCGCTTCATCGTCTGGGGTGTCCCTTTCATGTGCATGATTATATATGGGACATGGTTTTTTGCCACAACATCAAACATTCCTTTATCTAGGTCTCCGCCGGAAATGTCATTGATTATGGCTGCACCAGCATCAACTGCCTCTTCCGCTACTCTTGATCTAAACGTATCAATTGAAATGAATAACTCAGGAAATCGTTGGTTAATAGCTGCAATGGGTTCAATTACCCGTTTAAGTTCTTCATCCTCAGAAATATCCGAAGCCCCCGGGCGGGATGAATACCCGCCGATATCTATAAAAGCTGCTCCTTCCCGATGCATCTTCTCTGCAATCCTTAAAACATCATCCACTCCAATTTTCCGGCTGGAAGCGTAAAAAGAATCAGGAGTTACGTTGATCACTCCCATTACTTTTGGTTCAGCAAGCGGATATAATTTACCTTTAAGATTTAGTGTCTGCGGATACTTCAATAGTATTTAGATTTGCGTCTTAATTAAAACAAAATCCAATTTAATTGATTTAACAATTTGAAAGGGCATACCATACAGCAATACCAGGAAATTATTACTATGTGCAAAGAGATCTTCGAGAAAAAGACGAAGGACTATGGCACTGCATGGAGAATCCTGAGGTTACCATCTATCACAGACCAAATACTGATCAAAGCACAGAGAATACGGTCTATCCAGGAAAAAGGAACGCAGAAAATAGAGGAAGACATCAAATCAGAATTTATTGGAATCATTAATTATTGCATTATCGCCCTGATTCAAATGGAGCTAACCGAAAATGAAGCTATGGAGCTTGACTATGCATATTTAGAGCCAAAGTATGATCTGGCAGCCAATGAAACCATGGAGCTGCTGACCAATAAGAACCATGATTATGGTGAAGCCTGGAGGGCGATGCGGGTAAGCTCCATTACTGACATCATCTTAATGAAATTATACAGAGTGAAACAAATTGAGGATAATTCCGGTAAAACGATTATCTCAGAAGGTATTGGCGCCAATTACCAGGATATGATCAATTATGCGGTTTTTTGCCTGATTAAATTAAGTTAAGAACATGAAACTACTCAAAGAAATAGCCCGCTATCCAGTGGGTGCACTATTTATTTTTTCCGGACTAATTAAAATCAATGATCCGAAAGGTACGGCAATCAAGCTGGAAGAATATTTTGATGTTTTTTCTTACGATTTTGCACCCTTCTTTGAATATTTAATTCCCGCTGCACTTTTTCTTTCAGTGGTGCTTAGCGTGCTTGAAATAGTACTCGGTATTGCCGTTATTATTGGCTACAAAATGCGGATATCGGCATGGATGCTCCTTGGTCTGATCGTCTTTTTTACGTTTCTGACATTTTATTCAGCCTACTTTAATAAGGTCACTGATTGCGGCTGCTTCGGAGATGCCATAAAGCTTACTCCCTGGGAATCTTTTTATAAAGATCTCGTTCTGCTAATACTGATCATCATCATATTTATTTATAAAAATGATTATAAGCCCTTGTATGCAATCAAATGGCAACACATTACCATAATCGTATCAACAGTAATATTCACTTATCTAGGGATTTTCGCTATCAGGCATTTGCCATTCAAGGATTTTAGGCCTTATGCTATCGGCAACCACCTTCCTACTTTGATGAACCCATCTGAAGAACTTAGATACGAGTATATCATGGAAAAAGGAGGTGAAACTTTCTCCTTTGAAGAATATCCAACGGCAGGTGACTATGAGTTTAAGGAGATGAAGTTGCTTAACCCAGACGCACAACCAAAGATCACTGACCTCAGTGTTTGGACAGATGAAGGAGATTTTACCGATCAGTTGTTCCAGGAAAATAAATTGCTTGTGGTTATCTATGATGCATCTGCCAGTTCTAAAGATCACCTGGAAGAAATTGCTCTACTGGTAAGTCAATCACAGAAGTTTCAGCCCTGGATACTCACATCCTCAGGTTATGAAGAAATTGACGCATTAAGACATGCATATCAATTGGCTATTCCATTCTTTTATGCTGACGCTACAGTCCTAAAAACAATGGTCAGATCAAATCCCGGGATCCTACTATTATCAAACGGCGTTGTCGTGGGTAAATGGCATCACAATGACGTGCCTGATATCAGCACCATAAACAGGTTACTAAATTGAGTGACTTCCGAAAAATATTCCTGATTGGAATGCCGGGTTCGGGCAAATCATTCCAGGGAAAATTGTTGGCCGAAAGCCTGAATTTACCATTCCTCGACCTTGATGAAAAGATCATCAAAACGATTCATCAATCGATAAGTGACTACTTCGCAAATGAAGGAGAAGATGCTTTTAGAAAAGTAGAAAGAGCAGTACTACTTAAGTCAATAGAAGACCACAGTGAATTTGTAATGGCTACGGGTGGAGGCACCCCTTGTTTTTTTGATAACTTAGAACGGATGAATGAATCAGGAGTCACCGTCTTTCTTAATACGCCTCATGAGGTGCTTCTTGAAAGAATCAAGCTATCTGCAAGTCGGCCGCTCATGCACAATGACCCTGAAAAAAAGCTAAAAGAACTTTTTGAATTCAGGCTTCAAAAATACCAAAAAGCTCAGCTAGCAACTAAGGATCCTAACCCTGAGGTGTTAGCCAAACTAATAAAAGATTCTCTTAAAAGTTAAATCCCAATGTAACCAGGAAAGAACTGTTCCTGTTTTCAATTTCTGCAATCGGTTGATTAGTGGAGATGATATATGGTTGGTAAATAGAATTGAACTTTGAATTTACCCATGCCACTTCCACAAAGTAATCTGCCTGTCTAAATCCTAGTCCAGCAGATAAGTTTCTCCTTCCCATGTCATAATCAGCGTCTTCATAGGGATCAGATAAGTAGGAATATCCGGCTCTTAATCTAAAGGCTTCCAATCTGGCTTCTGCCCCAACACGATAGTTGATCGCAGAGCGGAGATCATTTTCGATTACCTGATTATCTGCACTTGTACCGAAATCATTGGATTGTAAAAAAGCATTTGAATAATTGACGAATTCAATGTCTCCTGAAATGAATCCAAGTTTACCAAAAAATACGGATGTCCCCAAATTCAATCTTGAGGGAGTCCTCAAGGTATAATTACTGATTGAAATATCACTGATATAGCTCAATTCATTTAAGGTCTCCAAATTACCATTGTTTACAACTTGTGCACCATTCCACCTGGTATCATGGGTAAAACCATACTCGTCATTCAGCGCAAAAAATGTTGGTGTAACATAGCTGATACCGACGGTAACCATATTTACTGGCCTTGCAATTAAACCAAATGTTGCATTGATACCTGAACCATTTATGTTTAGCTCATCATTAATCCTGGTATTATTGAGTGAATCATATGGTTCGTACTGATCTTCCCTGAAGTTTCTCGTCCGGGTATAAGAAACTGTCTGAATCCCAAGGCCGCCACCAAAATAGATTCGGTCATTGTAATTTCCTCCCCAAGCTAAGTTCAGTTGGTATTGGCCTCCACTTGTCACAACACTTTCTGTTTGCAAAGGAAAACCATAGGTAAACGCATCGTATCCGGCAAGGCTATTTCCATTATATACCGGATTGATCAAATAATTTGAATATGCTGAATATGCCTGATCTCCTAAATCATTTGGACTTGTTGTACCTGCTTCCTCTATGAATGCATCAATTACAGAATTATCTTCATTTCTGGCCTGGTATTTAAATTGATTCTGGAAGTCATTCATTCGATGTAAGGAAATGGCGAAGGATCCTCCTTTAAATTTTGTGTTTACAATATCCCCGACGGTGTTATTCAGTACCACCCCAATGTTTGCCACATTAAACCTGTTCCTAATTGAAGATGTCTGCGTTCCCAAATAATTAGCGTCCGAAGAGTGAAAATTCATTCCTGGAGTAATCGAAAATACACTCCTGTTAAAAAAGCCTATCCCAGCAGGATTGGTGCCTATTGCACTGACATCTCCACCCAGCGAAGTGGTTGCTCCACCAAAGCCCTGTACCCTGGCTGAACTTCCAAAAGAAGGGCTTGTTTGACTAAACATAAGCGCATCTTTATAATAGCCTAATGGCTGAATCTCAATTTGAGCCTGAAGGGAAACAGCCAGTAGCATTACCCAACACATTAATATATATCCTGAAGTTTTCATGTCTTTGTAGATTATCTTTTAAAACTCATTTGAAGCATTAAAATCGCCTCTCTTTCATGCACAATTTGTGCGATCTAAGCATTTGAAGACCCGTCTAGACGGTATAATTGGGCGGAGGAATAACAGGCACGCCACCTTAAAGACGTGCTGCTCTTCTCCTTACTTTTAATTTTTTAGAACTTTCCTTTATCGACCACTTCTACCTGATCTGGAAGATGATCCGCTGCTACTACTTCTTCCGCTACTGCTGCTACTACTACTTGACCTGGAAGGTGTGTAGCTTGAGCGAGAGGAAGAACCAGAGGAGTAACTGCTTCCGCTACTTCTACTTGGCGTACTGTAAGTACTTCTCGAAGAGGACGATCGGCTATTATTATAACTAGGGGTAGCTGATCGGCCACTGTTAGAAGAAGACCTGGAATCATAAGATGAACTGTTATACCTTCTGGTAGTCCCAGAAGTTCTTGAACTTGAAGAAGAAGGATTTGTATACGTCCTGCTACTTGTTCCTGATCTTGTATTATTGTAAGTACTACCAGCGCTTCTTGAGTTTCCATAAGTAGTACCTGAAGTCCTGGCTGAAGATGAAGTTCTTCCTGCAGTGGTATTTGTCCTGGACCTGGAGAAATATTCATTTTGCGTTCTGCTAAAGTCACGTCCATCTGACCTGCTTCCGGTGCCGTCTAAAACACTACTCCTGGAACTAGTTACTGCAGATCGGGGACTGTTAGAGACAAAACCACCTCTGCTACTATTTCTTCCGCCTACCACTACATTTCTCCTGTTTGTATTTTGGTCATTGTAAAAATAACCGCTATTTAATCCATTATGGAATCCATTGTAATACCCATTGTAATAGGAGTTTCTCCATCCCCATCTTGAGGCGAAAGGAGATCCAAACCCACCACCAAACCAGGGATCATAAAATGCCGAAGAATAGAATGGGCTAAAAAATGGATCATACATATAGTATCTGTTCCATGGATTTCTGTTCCATCGATTTCCAAATCCAAATGAAACAGACCATGAATTTTGCCATCCAAAGAATGGATCGTAATTGAACCCTGTATTAAAACCCCAGCCAGGACGGTTCCAGGCATTCCAGTTGTTGTTCCAATTGTTGTTCCAGCCATTATTGAAAAATGGATCGTTGAAACGGTTAGTATTTCCGTAATAGTTATTATTTATTATCGTCTGACCACTAGTATTGTCGTTGGCATATTGATTGTTTTCATCATAGTATTCTACCGACGAATTTGAAGGTTGACTATAATTGGCATTGCCCTCTTCAGTTTCGCTGTAGCTATTGGGTGTATTTCCAGACTGATACCTGGCGATATAATCAGGATTTACATTATGTGAAGAATATTTATCAGTATACGTATTATTCGTATATGACTCATAAGTTGAACTGGATTCGTCACTTAAAGTAACTGTTTCCCCCTCATACTTTATTTGTTTTCGGTCATTTGGAGTGAAATACAAGTCATCGTATTCCTGCGCAAAAGCGAAATTTCCCACTATCATCAACGCTATAAACGGTGACGATATCCATACAATTTTATTAAATGCTTTCATGATCCTTCTATTTTATACTATTACATTCAACGTAACTTAATAGTTTCCGGTTACTCCGGTATATTTGTTGCCGAATAATTACCTAAAAATAAGCAAATTTTATACCAAGATATTATTTAGTGATGGCGAAAGCAATTCCAAGTAGAGAAGAAGATTACTCTTTGTGGTACAATGAACTCGTGAAGAAGGCTGGATTAGCTGAAAATTCCCCTGTTAGAGGCTGTATGGTCATAAAACCGTATGGTTTTGCAATCTGGGAAAAAATGCAGCAAACGCTTGACAAAATGTTTAAAGACACAGGTCATTCAAATGCCTATTTCCCACTTTTTATTCCAAAATCTTTTTTTTCAAGGGAAGCAAAACATGTCGAAGGATTCGCAAAAGAATGTGCTATCGTCACACATTATCGATTAAAAAATGATGAAGATGGTAAGGGAGTGGTGGTAGATCCTGAAGCAAAGTTGGAAGAAGAACTCATTGTTAGGCCCACTTCAGAGACTGTAATTTGGGATTCCTATAAGAATTGGATTCAATCTTATCGTGATTTACCTCTTTTGATTAATCAATGGGCTAATGTGGTTAGGTGGGAGATGCGAACCCGTTTGTTTTTAAGGACAACAGAATTTCTTTGGCAGGAGGGACATACGGCACATGCTACTAGCGAAGAGGCACAGGCAGAAACCAAACAAATGTTGGAAGTTTATGCAGATTTCGCAGAAAATCACATGGCACTTCCTGTAATCAAAGGCGTCAAGACTGAAAGTGAACGTTTTGCAGGAGCAGTCGAGACGTATTGTATCGAAAGCCTGATGCAAGATGGTAAGGCTTTACAGGCAGGCACTTCTCACTTCCTTGGTCAGAATTTCGCAAAAGCATTTGATGTGAAATATGCTACCAAAGAGGGGAAAGAAGAATTTGTATGGGGTACCTCATGGGGGGTAAGTACAAGATTGATGGGAGCATTAATCATGTCACATTCTGATGATGACGGCTTAGTCTTACCACCAAAACTGGCACCAATCCAGGTGGTCATCGTACCTATCTATAAGACGGAAGAAGAATTAAGTCAAATATCTGCTTTGGCAGAACAATATACGAGTGAATTAAGAAGCAAAGGTGTTTCCATCCAGTTTGACAAGCGAGATACACATAAGCCGGGTTGGAAATTTGCAGAATATGAATTGAAAGGGGTACCGGTAAGAATCGCTATTGGCCCAAAAGACATGCAAAATGGCACGGTAGAAATTGCCCGGAGAGATACCAAAGAAAAACAAATCATTAATCAGGGAGAGGTCGTAGCTTTCGTTTCAAATCTTTTAGAAGAGATCCAGAAAAACATCTATAGTAAGGCATCCAACTTTAAAAAGGAACACACACACACAGTAGATGATTATGAAGCTTTCAAGGAAGCTATAAATACCAAGGGAGGATTTGTTTATGCCCACTGGGATGGCACCGCAGAGACTGAAGCAAAAATAAGTGAAGAAACGAAGGCCACTATTAGATGTATTCCGTTAGATCAGAAAATAGAAGCAGGGAAATGTGTATATTCAGGTAACCCTTCAAAAGGAAGGGTCCTATTCGCTAAGGCTTATTAATAACTATGGAATGGTTTACAGTCATCAGTCTCATTATACTAGGCATTGTTTTAGTCATTGTTGAAATCATCTTTGTACCAGGAACCACTATTGTAGGAGTTGCAGGATTTCTCTGTTCAGTTTATGGCATTTATCTGGGTTATGACTATTTCGGAACTACAGGCGGAACATTTGTACTCATTGGTTCTGGTATTATAAACCTTGGAGCCATTATTTATGCATTTAAAAGCCGGTCCTGGGAGCGATTTTCACTCAAAGACATCAATAGTGGACGATTCAACGAAGATTTTAAGTATGAAATCAATCTCGGAGATCATGGCAAGACCATTTCTTCCTTAAAACCCATTGGAAAAGCAATTTTTAATGACAATGAATTGGAAGTAAGGTCAGAAGGGAACTACATTAGTGAAAATCAAGAAATCGAGGTCATTAAAATTGACAACAAAAAAATAATTGTAAAACCAATCACCCAATAAAATGGATTTAACCGTCATTCTGTTATTATTAGCAGGCATTGTCGCCTTTTTTGTATTTCTCTACTTCGTACCGGTTAACCTCTGGATTACGGCCATATTCTCCGGAGTGAAAATAGGATTGCTGGAGCTGGTATTCATGAGAATCAGGAAAGTGCCACCATCAATTGTCGTCAACTCTTTGATTACCGCCACAAAAGCAGGGCTTTACATAGGAGTAGAAGGGTCTGAAGAAAGAAGAAGCTTAAAAGCCTCCGATCTTGAAACCCACTATCTCGCCGGAGGTAACGTGCCTCAGGTAATTAAGGCACTCATTTCTGCTGACAAAGCAAATATCAACCTAACCTTCAGACAAGCTACCGCCATTGATCTTGCTGGTAGAGATGTATTTGAGGCTGTTCAGATATCCGTAAACCCTAAAGTTATTAATACGCCTTCCGTTGCTGCTGTTGCCGCTGACGGAATACAGCTGATTGCTAAAGCAAGAGTTACTATCCGGGCCAACATCCAACAATTGGTTGGTGGTGCAGGAGAAGACACCATTCTGGCCAGGGTGGGTGAAGGTATCGTAACCTCTGTGGGTTCGGCTGCCTCTCACAAAGAGGTTTTGGAAAACCCGGATAAGATATCCAAGCTTGTTTTACAGCGGGGACTAGATGCTGGAACTGCCTTTGAGATACTTTCCATTGACATTGCTGATGTGGACGTTGGAGCGAATATCGGAGCAAAACTTCAGACAGATCAGGCATCTGCCGATCTAAAAGTAGCTGAAGCCAAAGCTGAAGAAAGAAGAGCCATGGCCGTTGCAGAAGAGCAGGAAATGGTTGCGAAAGCACAGGAAGCGAGAGCGAAGGTAATCCTTGCGGAAGCAGAGGTACCCAAAGCAATTGCAGATGCTTTCAGGTCTGGAAATCTTGGAGTGATGGACTACTATAAACTGGAGAATATTCAATCTGATACCAGCATGCGAGAATCCATTGCAGGATCAGGCAAGAAAAAACCATCTACAAAAAAGAAAGAGTAAATGATAATCGGGAGCAATGACGTTGTCATTGCTCCCATTCATTATGATCCAGGAAATTTCCAAGAAAAATATGTGGATACCTGTTTTGGTATTCCTATTGTTGCTCCTGGCAGTATTTCTCAATCTAGGAATCTATCCACTATATCTTGAAGAACCACGCAGGGCGCTCATTTCCCTCGAAATGTTGTTTAATAGCAACCTGTGGGTGCCTACTGAATTCGGCGAATATTATTATAAAAAACCCCCACTTTTCAATTGGGTGATCATTGCCGGTTATAAGCTTTTTGGAAGCTACTCAGAATTTGCGGTCCGCTTTTTCTCGGTGATCTCCTACCTATCTATAGGTGTAATTACTTTTTGGGTAGGTAAGAAATATGTGAATCTTACTTTTGGTGTCTACGCTGCATTCCTCTTTTTCATTTGCTCTGACCTGCTTTTCTATTTCACTATTACCACCGGAGAAATTGATCTCTTTTATTCTTTGCTCACATACACCAGTTTTATTGTGCTATTTCACTATTACGAAAAGGGAAATTACTGGCTACTTTTTGCTTTAAGCTATTCACTTGCTGCCTTAGGGACACTCACCAAAGGATTACCTTCTATTGTCTTCCAGGGAATTTCCATTCTTACAATTTTTATATATAATAGGAATTTCAAAGGGCTATTTAAGCCCAGTCATTTTGTTGGAATTTTCATTTATCTACTCATCGTTGGGGGGTATGCTTTGGTTTACAGCCAATACAATGACCCTTCTCTCTTTCTCTTCTCTAAAGATTCCATAGTCAGTCAGTCCATGGAGCGGACCCCATTTGAAAATGGGTTTTTAAAGGTATTTATCCATCTTTTTGCCTTCCCTTTAGAAGGACTCAAGATACTGGCTCCTGGAGTTCTTTTCCTGTTACTTTTTATATCCAAAAAATCCAGAAAAGCTGTATTTGAAAATCGATTCATCTCTTTTTGCGTGATTATGTTTACTGCCAATATCTGGATCTACTGGATCTCCCCGGGTACAGCTTCCAGGTACTTATACATGTTTTTTCCTTTGGCCATCCTGATCTGCCTATTCCCTTTGTTTCAGACGCCCAACCTAAAAATAGTATCAGTCATTCGGTATATTTTCTTATTTGCAATAGTGATGTTCTGCATTGCCAGTTTTTCCTTGCCGTTCATCCCCAGACTAGAAAAAATTGATCACCTGGTGCTGATTGCTATCATCAATGGACTTTTTTTTGTTTTACTACTTATTCTATATTTCAGAAAAAAGCAATGGCAATTGATGACCATGATTGTTGCTTTTATCTTGATGAGAGTGCTTTTTGATTTAATTATATTGCCCATTAGAGCGACCGAAGAACTCGGCTTTCAGGAGAAAGAAATTGCTAAGGATATCTATTCAATCACAAAGGATCAATCTATTCATCTTTATAAAAATGAAATGGCCTTTAGGTCCACGATATTCTATTTGGAAAGATCTTCACTAAAAGTTGTACAATTGGATTCGTCCGCATCAAAAAATCAATTTTATCTTGCTGACCTGGACCAGGTAGATAAATCCCTCCCCATTGAAACCTACTACCGATTTAATCATAAAGGAGGTAAATTTGGTCTAATCAAGTTTATCAATGAATAAAAAGAAAATCAACGCCATCCTAAAGCTTGTCCTCAAGCTGGGCCTTACCACAGGAGCATTGATCTTTGTCTTTCAGAAAATTGATATTGAAGAATTCAAGGAAAGTATTTTAGACACTAGTATCCCATTGTTTTTTCTCGCCTTCCTGGCCTTTAACCTTTCCAAGATCGTAGCAGCCTTTCGCTTCAAGCAATTCCTTCGGCCGCTAGAAATTTATCTGGCAGATAAGTACAACCTCACACTCTCCTATGTAGGCATGTTCTATAACCTGTTCCTGCCTGGATCCATAGGTGGTGATGGATACAAGATTTTTGTGCTCAAGCAGCAATATAAAGAAGCCAAGACCAGACAGTTGGTCTCAGCCTCCATCCTTGATCGGATAAGCGGATTGGCGTTTCTGTTTATTTTAGGCTGTGTCCTGTTGCTTTCCAGCACATTTCAGATCGATATCCCCTGGGTAAAATGGCTGGTTTTATTACTAGCTGTTCTTGTTTTACCAATATATTATCTTTTTGTCCGGGTGTTATTCCCGGCTTTTAAGTCTGCTTTTGTACCCACTTCCAACCTCTCATTTTGGGTACAGATCGGACAGGTAACCAGCGCTTTTTGTATTCTGCTGGCACTTGATATTCAAGACCCTTATGTGGATTATTTAACACTGTTTATGATCTCCTCCGTGGTAGCGGTCCTGCCTTTCACCATTGGAGGTGTTGGTGCTCGAGAGCTAGTCTTCCTATACGGCTATCAATATCTGCAAATACAGGAAGGTAAGGCCATCGCATTTACGATTCTATTCTTTTCTGTTACTGCCCTTTCCTCGTTGGTTGGATTACCATTTGTATTTACCATTGACCGGGAGAAAAAAGAGATTGAAGAAAATTTAGAACCCATAGCTGATAAACCCACTGAGTAAATCTGATTTTTTTTCTAACAGGTAATCTGCCTCCTCAAAGGAAACCCACTTAAACCTGAGGGTGTCACCTGGCCCTAACTGCGCAACATGATGAAGATCTGAGGAAATGATGTTCGCAATTCTCGGATATCCTCCAGTCGTGGGGCCATCATTCATAAGCACAATGGGTTGGCCTGAAGCTGTAATTTGGATCGTTCCGGGAACGGTACCACTCGTCACAATTCCTTTAGGAATATGTTGATTTGTCAAATGCCCTTTTAACCGATAACCCATCCTATTGGAATCAGAAGAAATGATCAGACTTTCTCTTGTCAGTTGTTCAATAAATTCATCGGGGAATTGTGTATGCTCCGGACCTTTAATGATACGTGCCGTAAAATGGCGACTGTAAACAGGTATTGACTTTACTGGCACCATGCGCTGAGGTGGCACTTGCTGCATGGGGGTAAATTGTAAAACAGAACCATCCATTATGCTACTGGTCCCAAGATCCATCATTGCATGCATGGAAGTACTCCCCATGATCTTCTGACAATTCAGATTTCCTGCAATGGCTACATATGCATAAAGGCCTGATTTTCTTTTTTTGAATACCAGTTGGTCTCCTGCGATTACCTGAACAGTTTGATATCTTTCTATCACCTTATTATTCAGCTCTGCTCCCAGATCTGCGCCGGTGATTGCGATGAAGCAACTTCTTTTAAATCGGATGGATAGCCCCTGAAATGCAGTCTCTAATAAAGCTGCGTCAGAAGGGTTACTCACCAGCCAGTTGGCAAGGCAAGCACAGTAGTAATCCATCGAACCCGACCTGGCAACGCCCTTTGCCATATAACCTGCCCTACCCTGGTCCTGGACACTGGTATATAATCCAGCTTTTTGAATCAATATTTCATTACTTGCCACCACTTACTCTATCGATTTTATACTTTTTATCATGCAAAATGAGGTTAAACTCATTTAGGGTGATCCGTTGAAATAGAACTTTATCACCTACTTCCAATGGAAAAGTAGAACTAGCGCCCGGATCAAACAAGGAGACAGGGGTTCGGCCAATAATATTCCATCCTCCGGGTGAGTCCATTGAATATATACCTGTCTGGGCATCTGCAATCCCAACAGCACCTTTTTCAACTTTCTTTCGCGGCTCCTTTTTTCTTGGGAGTTGAATCTTTTTATCCACATCTCCCATATATAAGAAACCAGGCAGAAAACCCATCATATAGATTAGGTATTCCTCTTCCAAATGAATCCTGATAATTTCCTCCCAATCGAGTTGTGTTGATTGACAAAATAGTTCCTTGTCCATTGACAATTCATAACACACAGGAATATGTGCGGTAAAACCAGCAGGCTGAAATTTATTAAGACGTATGTTACTCAATCTATCGCCTATCTCACTGAAAGAGATTTGGGCAGGATCATAGACTAAAGTTAAAGAATTATAGGCTGGAATGATGTCAGTCATCCATGTTTCCTGATTCTCCTGGAAATAATGATAATAGGACATGACCTCCAAGTGGATCTCCTTTGAAATTGTTGCTTCAAATTCAACAACTAGTGCCTGATCACCGAGTCTTTTAATTTCCATTAATCAATAAATGGTTTTATTGTGACTCCCTGAGCCTCTAAAATACTTTTCATGCGCTGGGTTATCTTGAGTGAATTGGGATGATCCCCATGTACACAAATACTGTCAGCTATCAGTTGAATAAACTTTCCGTTCTGCGTTTTTACCTGACTTCTAACTACAATATCCAAAAGTTGTTCTTCAATTTCCTCCAGGGAGTTCAGAATTGAATTTGGTTCTGACCTGGGAACGAGTTGATTGTTCTTCAAATATCTTCTGTCAACAAATGACTCTTTAAAAAACTCGAAGCCGTTGCTAATTGCCGTCTGCTCGAGGATGGAATCCTCAGGACCTAACAGGCCCACAATATCTGAAACTTCTCGGACTCCATCTACAACTGATTTTGCGATTCGTCCTTCATTTGCAGCGTCATGGTATAATGCCCCGTGGAGTTTAACATATCTGACAGAAGTTCCCTTTTTTTGACCAATTAGTTGGAGTTGATTTACCTGAGTGGCAATCAAATCTTTGATCTCAGAATCCGAAAGATCCCATGAAATCCTTCCAAAATTTGCTTTATCAGGATAACCTGGGTGTGCTCCAATGACTACCTGATACTTTTTTGCTTCGTCTATCGCTCTTTCCATTAGAGCTACACTGCCCGCATGACCTCCACAAGCAATATTGCATGATGAAATGTATGGCATCATTGCCAAATCTGTCCCATCAATTAACTCTCCTAAATCACAATTCAGATCTATAGACCTCAAAGCTCCAGTTTTGAGGGAAAGTTAGGAAACAGTAATGAGAGTAAGAAAACCAGTGCTGTTTCTAAGGCTTAAAAACATTTAAATATTTATCCTACAATGACGATTTATCGTGTCGAATAAATATAATTAATTCTTGATGTACCCTCCGCAATGAGTCATATGTCAAACAAATCAGTGAATCAATTTTATCTATAAATGAATCTGATGCACGACTAGTTGCTGTGGTTGATTTATATTTAGCCTGAAATAATAATAGAATCCTATGAAGAAGACTTACCAAAAAGGAGATACAACTGTTGTTTGGGAACCATCTAAATGCATCCATTCAGGAGTTTGTGTTGGTGGGCTGCCCAATGTTTTCAAACCCAAAGAAAAGCCCTGGATCCAGACGGAAAATGCATCCGAGGAAGAAGTGAAGAATCAGGTATTGAAGTGTCCTTCAGGAGCGCTTTCTTTGAAAGATGATTTATAAACCGCGTGAGGTAAACCATATCAACAAAGCCAAAAGAAAGAAAATAGTCATTTCCCAAGCTTTATTCCGTGCATAGAAACTGGCTAAAACTAATGCTATTGGCACACGCTCATTCCAGGAGAACTTTCCATTAAAGTAACCTCCATTGAATTGGATACGGTAAGCCTGATTTCCAACCAATCTCCAATTTGTCATCCAAATATTTCTGAAGTTTAGTTTAGATGCTTGCTGATCGATGAGTTTGATCAGCGGATGAAACCTTCCCTTGATATTTCCCTCAACCTCATGTGTTTCTGCGTTAAGTATGAGTGTATTCGAGTTGAAAAGGCCTTTTGATTTAAAAATATACTTATTCCCGTAGAGCTCACCCTGCGCATAAAAGGGTGTCCATATATTGGCTTTGAGAAAACCCACCTGATTATCGCCTTTAAATAATTTTAAGGTGGAACTCTGATAGTTATATTTCCAGGTCAAGTTCATCCTCCAATGACTTCAATATGTTTTGACTCAGCGATCTCGCGGATGGCCGATTTGACCTTTTTTGAAGTGCTGGCATCTGTAGAATATTCCAGGTTATGATCTGATCCGTCAGTGCATATGACCAATCGATAGGGCTGAAATTCAATCCGCCTAATTTGGTCCCATAAAAAGTTATTAGACCGCTTTGATATTGTCGCTTTAAATAACAACTCCTTTTCATCCCATGCTAAGCGTGGAGCATATTTTAAGACTTGTTCAATATCAAAACTCCGAAAATAAGCTGGGTAATACCCATTAATACCCATACCGACCCCAGTATCAGGCCTAAAGGGCCAGTTGTTGTTGTCAAAATATAAAGTACGCCAAAAATCACCCAAAGAATTCCTCCAATGACCGATCCCCAAAAACCTGTCTTCTTTGAGAACCCAAAAAAATTATGCCCAAGCAAAATGGTCTTTCTCATCCTCCAATGACTTCAATATGTTTTGACTCAGCGATCTCGCGGATAGCAGATTTGATATTGATTGACGTTGAAGCATTCGCCTCATAAGGAAAAATATAGTCTGCTTTAGGTGAGAAAAACTTTAGCTGATAGGAGTATAGCTCTATCCTTTTGATCTGGCCCCACTCCAGGATGGTAGGAGGTTTGGAAAGCTTATTCTTCAGCAGTAAAACCTGCTCGTCAAATGTAATGCGAGGGGCATATTTTGACTTCTCTGAAAAGGACAACCAACCAGTAACAATATAGCCTATTCCGCCAGGTATCATAATGACTCCTAAAATGAGACCTATTGGTTGAGCATAATCACCAATGATTTGAAAAACACCATTGAGGATGAATACTATTCCTGTAATGGTAAATCCCCACTTATTAGTTTTCAAGGAGAATTTGTTGTTAGATCCTAATAGAATTGTCTTTTTCACATAATGCTTATTTATCAACAACTTCAATCTGCTTCACTTCAGCCATTTCCCTCAACGTCGATTTGATTTCGATTGAAGTATCGGCAGTAGAGTTATAGTTAAACTCATAATCCTCATCCGGCATGGAAAAAACAATTTGATATGGACCCATCTGAATACTTTTGATTTTGCTCCATGGGATTTCAATGGCCTTGCTCATTAGTCTTTCTTTGATGAGGATGTAGCTTCCACTTACTGAAACTTTCGGAGCAAACTTTGAAATTTTTGTATAGGCTACTAAACCATGTACGATAGAAGAAACAGCCAAAATCAACATAACCGCTCCGAACCTTTCGCTGACAGCATTGTCTGAATCACGCATGATATTTTGTAAACCCAATACCAAAAGTATGCATGCAGTTGACATATGAACTCCAAAGCTCTTTTTTGCGGAATATTCCCGATTCCAACCGATTAATATGGACTTATTCATCTGTATGAATTTATCCAATTTTCAAGTTATTTGCAAGTAACTAATTGATTGTAAGATTCAATCAAATACCACCGTCTTGTTCTTATACACCAGGGTTTTCCTTTGTAGATGGCTCCAAATGGCTCTAGAGAGCACAATCTTCTCTAGGTCCTGGCCTTTTCGGACTAAGTCACTGATCGCATCTTTATGTGATATCTTGGCGACATCCTGTTCAATAATTGGTCCTGAATCCAAATCTGCAGTTACATAATGGCTGGTAGCCCCAATGATCTTTACCCCTCGTTCATGCGCACGGTGATAAGGCTTAGCCCCTGCAAAAGCCGGAAGAAATGAATGATGTATATTGATGATCTTGTTTGGAAATGATGTGATGAAGTCTTCACTCAATATCTGCATGTACCTTGCCAATACGATGAAATCAATTTGATGACTTTCCAGAAGGGCAATTTGCGCCTTTTCAACTTCCCTTTTATTCTCCTTATTGATTTCAAAATGGTGGTAAGGTATCTGGTACAGGTCAGCCAATGCTTTATGTTTGTCATGGTTGCTGACAATCAGTGGGATATCCACTTTCCACTCTCCGGAATACTGCCTGGCAAGAATATCATATAGACAATGTGAACTACCTGAGACAAATAAAGCCATTCTGGGTCTTCTGTCAGTAAAATACAGTTCCCACTCCATTTCAAAGCGATTCGCAATTTGAGATGTAAAGACTTCCCTGATTTCCTCCTTTGGAATGTCAAAACCTGACAATTCCCATCTTACCCTCATAAAGAAGATCCCTTCTTCTTTCTCCACGTGTTCATCAAGATCTATGATATTTCCATTGTGGTCGGAAAGAAACTGTGTGATAATTGCAATCAGTCCTTTTCGGTCAGTGCAGTGGATTAAGAGTATGGCTTGATTCGGTTCGATGATCTGACTTTTTTCTTTGCGAATTTAGTGACATCTATACATTCTGCAAGTGAAAATTTGGTTGTCACTTTCTTCGCTGCGTGTTGATATTTCTCTTCAACCCCTTAAATTTTGTCCTTTTTACCGCAGATTTTTGAAATACCTTCCTAAATAGGTCTTCTGTGAGTTCGTGCCAATCACTTTTAGAGAAAGCTTCCCATCCCTTCGGGTCAAAGGCTTTTTCCTTGTTTGGTTTTGAAAATCGATTCCATGGGCAAACATCCTGACAAATGTCACACCCGAAGATCCAGTCATCCATTTTGGATTGGAAGTCCTCGGGAATCTCCTCTTTTAATTCAATCGTCAGGTAAGATATACACCTGCTCCCATCGACTACATAGGGTTCAGGGATAGCATCTGTTGGGCATGCATCCATACAGGCCGTACAAGTGCCACAATGATCCTTTACAGGTCCATCGGGCTCTAAATCGAGATCTAATATTAATTCAGCAAGGAAGAAAAAACTGCCATGGCTTTTGTTCAACAACAAACTGTTTTTTCCAACCCAGCCTAATCCTGACTTTGCCGCCCAGGCACGTTCATGAACAGGAGCTGAATCAACAAAAGCACGCCCCTGAACCTCCCCAATCTGCTCGGATATGCTATCCAGGAATACCTTAAGTTTTTCTTTGATTACGAAGTGATAATCTTCGCCATAAGCATATTTGGCAATCTTGTAGTTCTCCTCCTTTGCCTGGTCCTCAGAAGGAAAATAATTGTATATCAGTGATATCACCGACTTAGCCCCCGGAACCAGTTTTCTTGGATCCAATCGTTTATCAAAATGATTTTCCAGGTAGGACATCTTCCCCTGGTAATTTCGGTTTAGCCACTCTTCCAATTTGGGTGCTTCTTCTTCCAGAAAGGTGGCCGCTGAAATTCCACAAAATGAGAAGCCCAACCCAGATGCTATTTTCTTTACAAGATATGTGTGTTTAGATTTAATAGCTATAAATCAAATTTAATCCCCTGAGCGAGCGGAAGTTGTTCCGAATAATTAATGGTGTTTGTTTGTCTGCGCATATAAGCTTTCCATGCATCTGAACCCGATTCTCTTCCTCCACCGGTGTCTTTTTCCCCACCAAAGGCCCCACCAATTTCAGCACCTGATGTACCTATGTTGACATTTGCAATCCCACAATCGGAGCCTGCCTGTGATAAGAAAAGCTCTGACTCCCGAATGTTATTGGTGAGAATCGCTGACGAAAGCCCTTGCGGTACGGCATTTTGTTTCTCGATCGCTTCTTCTATGGTAGTGTATTTAATTAAATAAAGAATGGGTGCAAAAGTTTCACTACACACAATATCAAAACTATTTTCTACTTCATAAATAGCCGGTTTTACATAGCAACCAGATCCATATGGTTCTCCACCTAAAATTGCTCCTTCGATGACAGCTTTACCTCCTTCATCCAATATGCGTTCAATTGCTTCTTGATACATACTTACCGCATCCACATCAATCAGTGGGCCCATGTGCTGGGACTCATCCAATGGATCTCCGATCTTTAGTTGTCCATAGGCCTTGACCAATCTGTTTTTTACGTCTTCAAAAACACTTTCATGGATAATGAGCCTTCTTGTAGAGGTGCATCTTTGTCCGGCTGTACCTACAGATCCAAAAACTACCCCGGGGATGGTGATATCAAGATCGGCATGCTGACTAATAATAACTGCGTTATTCCCACCAAGCTCTAATATCGTTTTCCCTAACCGCGCGCCTACCGTAGCTCCTACTGCTTTCCCCATTCTGGTGGATCCAGTTGCTGAAATCAAGGGCACCTGCGTATCAGCTGCCAGCCATTTTCCTGTCTGGGAATCTCCTATCACCAAACTACTAATGGCATTGTCGAAACCATTCTCCCTGAATACTTTTTGCACGATTTTCTGACATGCGATGGCAGTTAAAGGAACCTTTTCAGAAGGTTTCCAAACAGTCACATCTCCACACACCCAGGCGAGTGCTGCATTCCATGCCCACACAGCAACCGGAAAATTAAATGCTGATATAATACCTACGATACCCAATGAATGCCACTGTTCATACATCCGGTGTCCCGGTCTTTCAGAATGCATCGTCAAACCATATAATTGGCGTGATAAACCAACAGCGAAATCGCAGATATCAATCATCTCCTGGACTTCTCCTAAACCTTCCTGCAGGGATTTTCCCATCTCATACGAAACGAGGGTGCCCAGATCACTTTTATGCTTTCTAAGCTCCTGCCCAATTTGTCGTACCACCTCGCCTCTTTGAGGTGCCGGCACCAGTCTCCAGGTGAGAAAAGCTTTATTGGCTTCTTGAATTATTAGGTCATACTCCTCTCTTGTAGCGGAAACAACTGAGGCAATTTCTGCTCCGTTTGTTGGCGAATAAGAGGTGATCTTTTCACCTTTTCCCTTTAACCAATCGCCACCAGACAACACCCCTTGATTCAACGTTTCGATTCCCAGGTTCTTTAATGTATTATTGATCGGAGCCCCCATAATTCAGTGTCTTTTCTGTACCCAAAAATACAGGTTTTTAACTGGGAGCAAATTGCTTGATGCATAAAAAAAGGCCACCTACTAACGTAGATGACCTTCATCAAACCAACCTAATCTAATCTTACCAACCTATTCCATAATAGGCTTTTTCTCCATTCGGATAAAGTCCTTCGATAAGTATTCCTTCTCCTTGTGAACCTCTCAATGCGCTCGTGAGGTCATCAGGCGTTCTGATAGCTCTTTTATCGATTTTAGTGATGATAAAACCTTCTTTGATACCTGCTCTTTTCCATTTTCCTTCACCCACAGATTTTAATTGTAAACCTCCTTCGATTCCTAATTTATTCTTGATTGAATTATCAACCGGAGCCAGCTTAGACCCTTCAATTTCAAAAGAGCTTGTGGTTGAAACTACTTCAGTGGTATTCAATAGGTTTTTAAGCTTTGCCTTTGAAGTGAATGTATTTCCATCCCTAATGTATGTAACATCAATCATATCGCCGGGTCTATTTAAGGCCACCTGCTCCTGAAGTTGGGCCACGTTTGCTACTTCTTTATCATTAATGGCAATGATTATATCATTTTCCTTTATGCCAGCTTCTTCAGCGGCGCTATTTGGTCCGACTCCTGCAACATAAACACCTCTCAATACATCTGCATGCTGTTCTTCTGCCAGGGCAGCACTCATGTCCCTAATACTAATTCCTAGCATCGGTCTTTGCACTGCGCCATAATCTCTCAGATCTGTAACTACCTTTTCTACCAATGTAGCAGGTACTGCAAATGAATACCCTGCAAATGTTCCACTCGGTGATGCAATCGCAGTATTGATTCCAACCAATTCACCCCTCAGATTAACCAACGCTCCCCCACTATTTCCGGGGTTTACTGCTGCATCCGTCTGAATAAAGGCTTCAATCTGAGTATTTCTGTCTGCGCTACGTAAAATGCCAATGTTTCTTCCTTTGGCACTAACAATACCGGCCGTCACTGTTGACCTAAAAGCAAAAGGGTTTCCAACCGCAAGTACCCATTCGCCTACCTGAATACTTTCAGAATTTCCAAACCCCATAGCAGGCAAGTTTTTTGCATCTATTTTAACCAGGGCTATATCTGTATCCGGATCGGTGCCGATGACTAATCCTTTATAGCTTCTATTGTCACTGAGAACCACTTCTATTTCAGTCGAGTTATCAACTACGTGATTATTAGTTACAATATAACCGTCCTCTGAAATGATCACCCCAGATCCGGCTCCCTGTCTTTCTCTTGGTCTTGCATTTCTATCTCCATAATAGTCTCTGAAGAAATCCTGCAAAGGATTATTGACATCAGCGGTTTCCTCAGAATATGTCGTTCTGATGTGTACAACAGCCGGTGTTGCTGATTTGGCTGCGTAAACAAAATTAAGTCCCTCGGGAACTACAAAATCAGCCGAATCAAAAACGTAATTGGTAAAGCTTACTGAATTACCAGCTTCTCCATTTACGGGTACAATCGTACTGTTTGACTCAGGCATGATTATCGCATAGCCGCCGATAGCAATGATTCCTCCTAAAAAAGAAGAAAAGATCATCGCTAATATTGTGTTCCTGTTATTCATTTTAACCTTCCTATTTATATTCATTTATTTAACTGAATTTCTTTACTAGTGGTTTACTTTAACTTCAATTAGTGTTATTTAGATACACTTGGTTAACAATATTTAACAAAGCAATTCATAATTGAGGCCTTTAAAAGAAAAAAGGCAGACATATTGCCCACCCTTTTTCTTCATCTATGTCCAGATTTACTTAATTGAAATTGTTCTTTTCGACTCCTTCTTCTCATCTTTCGGAACAGAAACTGTCAGAATCCCCTCTTTATAAGTAGCGTCTATCTTTTCAACGTTAACAGTATCTGGCAGATAAAAGGATCTGCTAAATGATCCATAGTGACTCTCAATCTTATGAAAATTTTTCTCGTTCTTCTCATTTTCAAACTTCCTTTCGCCACTCACTGTCAATCGGTCCTTTTGAACATCGATACTTATATTTTCTTTTTTCATTCCAGGAACATGAAATTGAATTTCAAATTCCTTTTCTGTCTCTGCAACATCTACTGTTGGTGAATACCTTCCTTCATTGAAGTCTTCATTAAAAAATCTGTCAAAAAAACCACCAAATGTGCTTGGTACATAATCGTTTGGGTTATATTTAATTAGTGTCATTTTATTTATATTTTTAGTTGAACATTAAATTCATTTCACCTTAGATCGAATTCTATGCCATTGGGGCAAATAGCCATTTAAAGAATATTTTAATGTCAATTTGTCTTGTTTTAGGCAAAATCGTTTATTTTTATCATGTCATTATGTCTTACTTAATGTTTAAAATCTGTCAAAACCCATAAAAATGAATTACCCTACTTCAAAAAACCGCTAGTTAAAAATGAAATACCTGTATACCCTATTACTATTTGCTTCTTACATGGCCGTTTTTGGTCAGTCCACTCCTAATTATGATGAGTCTAAAGTGCCAGAATACACATTGCCGGAGGTGTTAAAGTCAGTTGATGGTAAAATGATCCAAAAACTTCAGGATTGGCAATTAATGAGAAGGCCAGAGGTTTTTGAGCTATTTGCCAGGGAGATGTATGGGAAAGTGCCCAATGTACCTTATGCGATTGATTATAAAACCATTAAAGAGGGTATTCCAATTCTTTCAGGAGATGCGTTACTAAAAGAGGTAGTCATAACCATCCATACGGCTAAAGGGTCTCTTCCTTTTAATCTAATGATCATTACGCCTCCAGAAAAAAAGGATTCTTATCCATGCATACTTGGGCTCAATTTTTATGGAAATCATACCCTACTAGATGACAAAAACATCACAATCACACAAGCCTGGGTCAATAACAACGAAGGTTTTGGGATTACAGAAAATAAAGCCAATGAGGGTACCAGAGGCGTACGTAACTACAGGTGGGATATCGAAATAATAGTTGGTAAAGGATATGCACTAGCCAGTATCTATTATGGCGAATTGGACCCTGACTTTGATGATGGTTTCCAGAACGGACTTCATCCGCTATTCTTTAAAGATGGTCAATCAAAACCATTGCCTGAAGAATGGGGCAGTATAGGTGCCTGGGCTTTTGGTCTGAGCAGAGCTATGGATTACCTGGAAAAAGACCCTATCATTGACGAAAATAAAGTCGCGGTTATTGGTCATTCCCGATTAGGTAAAGCCTCCTTATGGGCAGGGGCATCAGATGAGCGATTTTCTCTGGTTATATCAAATGACTCTGGTTGCGGGGGTGCAGCACTCTCAAGACGGACTTTTGGTGAGACTGTTGGTCGAATCAACAGTTCTTTTCCCCATTGGTTTAATGATCGCTTTTTAAAATACAACGAAAATGAAAGTGCATTACCACTAGATCAACACATGTTATTATCACTTGTCGCACCCAGACCCTTATATGTTGCCAGTGCAATTGAAGATCGCTGGGCAGATCCAAAAGGCGAGTATTTGTCACTCTATCATGCGAATCCGGCTTACAAGCTTTATGGGGAACGATCCATTTCAGATTCAGAAGTACCCAAAGTAGACCAGCCCAAAGTCATTGGAAAAACCGGTTATCACGTGCGTGCTGGTGGACATGATGTAAAACCTTATGATTGGGCTCAGTACCTGAATTTCGCAGACATGTTTTTTAAATAATCCGGAAAAAATTTAGAGATCTCCGACAATCTTTTTCCCGTGATAGGCGGGAGCGGCAACAAGCTGGTGAATCTCTCCAAGGTTCTGATTGGTGACTTTACCACATGCGATTATTTCAATCGTGCCTGACTTTTCCACCATACTTCGAAGTGTGGTTGACCCTAAGCTCGCAGTCGGGGCTCCTCCAGAACTTAAAACAGAATCAATTCCTTGCCCTTTCAATCTATCCAATTCAAATAATGGGTCATCACAGGAATCAATCGCTTTATGAATAGTAATTTTCAAGGGCTTAGCTACTTTAACCAATGTAGTAATCCGCATAACATCTAAAGTTTTTTCAGGTGTGCATACACCAAAAACCACGCCCGCCACACCTATTTCTTTGCACTGTTGGATACTTCCGATCATCACCTGAAACTCTTCTTTCGAGTATAAAAAGTCTCCTGGTCGAGGACGGATCATCACTCGAATTGGGATTTTCAGTTGATGTTTTGCCTGCTTAATCAAATCATTAGCTGGAGTAAGCCCTTCATGAATTAAATCAGCGCACAACTCAATGCGATCAGCACCCCTTTTTTCTGCCAGGATGCATTGTTCCAGATTTTCAACACATGCTTCTTTAATAATCAAACTCACAAATACTTCTTAAAATCCATCAGTCAGAAAAAGGCAATATCAATACTTAAAGGACGCTTTTCTTATCTCATTTACCTCCTGATATGTAGTGGCATAGGTAAAACCCGACTGAAGACTATAGCCTCCAATATTGCCATCAATATCCATGGCTAGAAAGCCTACCTGAATATTCCGATCTTTTCTTCTGTCATCAATTCTTGAAACAATGGCTTCACAGGCCTCTTGTGGGCTCTTCCCATTCCTCATCATCTCTACAACCATTGCACTTCCAGCTGTCCTGATCATCTCTTCTCCCCATCCCGTAGCACAAGCCCCACCTACCTCCTGATCAACAAATAATCCAGCTCCGATGATTGGAGAATCACCCACCCGACCATGGAACTTATAAGATGCCCCACTTGTCGTACAGGAGCCTGCTATGTTGCCTGATTGATCAATGGCTAGTGCACTAATGGTGTCATGATTTTCAATGTTAATTTGAGGGAGGTATGAAGAATTTTCCAACCATTTCTTATAATCTCTTTCTGAAGCCTTTGTTAGTAGATTCGTTTCTTTGAACCCATTTTCAAGAGCAAACATTTTAGCTCCCGATCCCACTAACATGATGTGAGGGGTTTCATCCATTACTTTTCTGGCTACAGCAATTGGGTTCTCAATGTCCTGAAGGAAAGCCACTGACCCACAGGATCCATCACCTTTCATGATACAGGCATCCAAAGTTACTTTGCCTTCCCGATCAGGGTATCCGCCAACACCTACCGTACGGACTTTAGGGTCAGATTCAACCACCATGACTCCCTGTTGCACTGCGTCGATAGCCTCTCCACCATTCATTAATATTTCAAACCCGACTTTATTGGCAATGGCTCCATGATCCCAGGTTGAAATCATCACTGGTTTTATGCCTGTATTTAGTGGACGTGCTACATCGGGAAGGCCTTTATACATGCCAAATGATGACAATCCCAATGTGCTAGTTTGTATGAATTTTCTTCTGTTAAGCTTTTTAGGGTTCTTCATTACGATTCCGGTTATAGAAATAAAGATAAGAAATGAAGGCCGATGAATTTACAGTAAGCCTGGGTATGTTATTTCATTGACTATATAAATCCGCATGGAATACCTAAGGATCCATTTAGTTCATTCTTTCAAGCTTTTTTAAGTTTCGCTCTGTTTCTCCGGTAATTGCTTCGGTAACGTTGATAATATGGTCGCCAATTTTTTCAAAAGACTGGAAAATATCTTTATATAAGGCACCCATTTGGATGTCATATCCAGAACCATCCATCTGATCAAAATGGTCTTTTCTCAGCCTATTCCGATATTCATTGATCGCATGTTCGGCATTTAATGCTGCATCAATACTTACGGTTTTGTAGTTTGCCTTGAGATTTGCAATCATCACATCTATGGCATTATTTACCAAATCATTCATCTCACCAATATTCTTTCTTTGTTTTTTGGAGAAATTACTGTTCTTATCTGTTCTGGCTTCGTGATCACGAGCCATTTGATAGTAGACATCTCCAATCCTTTCCAAATCATTGATAATACTCAGGATGCTGACCACCCTGATAGAGGAAGTATTACTTAAGTTACCATCTGTGACCCTACCCAGATATTTGGAGATCTCCTCTTCAAACTGATCAGTGATCTCCTCGTATTTTTGAATCTTCTTATATAGTTTTTTCTTTTTCTTGTTTTTAGACTCATCCAACAAAGAGCTATAGGCGTTGGACATTTTTTTGATAATGCTTCCATAGATAGCCGTTTCTTTCTGTGCCTCCTCTAAGGATAACTCTGCCGTATTTAGCAATCCTGTTCCAATATATTCCAGTCTAAATTCCTCATCATCACCTTTTGATTTAATCAATTTGACCACGATTCGTGCAATAAAGGGAACAAAGCCTAGAAGGAGGCAGGTATTCAGTACATTAAAGGTGGTATGAAACAGTGACAACCCAATTGGTATAGCATGTGGTTCTGTCATTGGAGAAGTCCCATTGAAACTAACTAAATAACTATTGATCAACCCAAGTACCGGATGTAGCAAAATAATGATCCAAAATACTCCGAACATATTGAAAATAAAATGGGAAAAGGCTGCCCGTTTCGCATGCACATTTCCTACAATCGCTGCCAGGTTAGCAGTGATTGTCGTACCAATATTCTCTCCTAAGATCATGGCAGCTGCCAAGTCAAAAGTAATCCAACCATTATTAGCCATTACCAATGTCAAAGCCATAGCAGCACTAGACGATTGAACAATTACTGTCAGAAATGTGCCAATAGCTACAAATATCAAAGTGGACAAAAAGCCCATATCTGTGTAATTGCTGAGAAAAACCAAAATATCTGGATTGGCCTTTAAATCAGGAACTGCATCCTTGAGATATTCAAGTCCAAGAAATAGTAATGCAAACCCAATGAACACTTCACCCCAGGACTTAACCCTGTCACGGTTGAAAAATAGCAAAGGAAAAGCAAAGGCGATAATCGGAATTGCATATGTAGCAATTTTCACCTTAAACCCAATGATTGATATTAACCAGGCAGTAATAGTGGTTCCAATATTGGCACCCATGATTACACCTATTGACTCAACAAGGGAAAGTAAACCCGCATTTACAAAGCTTACCACCAATACGGTAGTTGCCGATGAGGATTGGACCAGGCTAGTCAGTAAAAACCCTGTTAATACACCCTTGAAGCGATTTGAGGTCATAGAACTCAAGATCTGTCTCATTTTGGATCCTGCCACACGTTGTATGGCCTCACTCATAATCTTCATTCCATAAATAAAGAATGCCAGGGAACCCAGAAGATTGAGTATTTCAAAAAGTCCGAAATTCATATAAGGTGGTGGTTTACTTCAAGTCAGGTTTACAGAAATGGAAAATTAACATTGCTATGTTAATCAAGTATTATCTCAATGGTATTTTATCTGAGAAATTTTAGTTCTCTAGTTCAAGATAGGCATTATTTCTATTAGCTAAAATGCCTTAAAAAATCTATTATTAATCATTTTTATGCATTTTGATGACAACATTGATCTGGTTTGGAAAAACAGATTGAAGTATTAATTTATTATTAACAAATTGTTAAGCATTTAAAATATACATAATATTGGATTGGCTAATTTCTTCGAACCAAATCTTCATCATCATTGAAGTCTCCTATTTTCCTTTTAAAATTTTCATCCCTTTTTATTTTAGCTCTCTCCATTTCAGGAATTAGCTATGCTCAAAGCTTTTCTGCCAACAGCTTTGGTGATGGAATCAGAATCATGGCTAAAGATTCAAGTTTCAGCACAAAAATTGGGTTCCGATTTCAGACCCTTTATTCAGGAAGTCAGAATTTAGAACAATCCGAATGGAACGAGTCATTACTAATCAGAAGGTCACGTTTAAAATTTGATGGTCATGTATTAAACCCACGGATTTCATATAAAATTGAGCTGGGACTCTCCAACAGAGACACACGAGTTGGCGCATTCACAGAAAGTGGCGAAACAGCCAGTATCATTCTGGATGCGGTAGTTAAGTGGAACTTTGCTGGCAGTTGGGTTTTATGGGCTGGTCAGACAAAGCTCCCCGGCAACAGAGAGCGTGTCGTTTCTTCTCAGGATTTGCAATTTGTAGACCGAAGTCTAGTAAATTCCAACTTCACCTTGGATCGTGACATTGGTCTTCAGTTACACCATGAATTCAAAATTAACAAACTCATTCTGAGACAGGCTTTCGCAATATCACAGGGAGAAGGCAGAAACATCATAACTGACAATCCAGGATCAGGTAAGCAGTATACCGGAAGATTGGAATTTCTCCCTTTTGGTTCATTTACTGCCGATGGAGACTATTTCGGTTCAGATCTTACACGGGAAGAACATCCTAAGTTATCAATTGGTATTACTGGTGATTATAACAGTAAAGCTGCGAGGTCCGGAGGGAACCTTGGATCCTTTCTGATGGATACTACGGGCACATCTACCTATTTCTCCTCCAACCTGGCAACCATCATGTTGGACGGTATATTTAAATATAAAGGAATTTCTGTAAGCTCCGAGTATACCTATCGCAACGCCACGGATCAGAAAGATGGATATGGTTATGGAAGTGGCATATTAGGCGCAATTGGTTATCTATTTCCATCAAACCTGGAAATAGCAGGGAGATATACAAAGATTGAACCTATTTCAGATTTTAGCTCCATAAGTGCATCCAGAGAATTTACTTTTGGCGCATCCTATTATATTAAGGGGCACAACTTAAAAATACAGAGTGATCTCTCTCATCTGACTGAAGCATCACAAGAATTCCTTGTATTTAGATTGCAATGTGAAGTGGCTTTGTAGGTTTTTGTAGAAAGTCAAAATAAAAGAATTGCATGAAGATAAAACTGACCTTTTATATGTCTCACTTACCCTATACATAAATTCTGATTTCACTGATCATTATCCCAGTCGTTGGTGACTTCCTGTAATTGTTTAGTGAACCCTGGTTCAGTTTCGTAAAAAACAAAATTGTCAATCTTCTTAATATCTTCCTCTTTGGTGCTGTTGTAGCGAATTGGTGGCGTTTCCTCACCACAAAACAAATAATTCCCCTCCACAAGATTTGTTGTTGCCCTGTGAAACCTGAGTGGTGATTTGGCAATGTTATAAATAAAATTTCCAGAGACAACCACATCTGTTGTTCCTTCATCCAAAAACATTCCATTACTTTCTGCTCTGCCGGCATTAAGGTCCACATCATGAATCCGGTTATTAATAATTTTGCTTCCCGGCTGTAGCCCCAACATATAAACACCACCTCCGTCACTTAATTTACGCATGATGTGATGAATGTGATTTCCATCAATCTTGTTGTCGCGGCACGGTGTTGGAACTGGGCTCCACACCCATCCAATAGAAATCCCCGTGTAGGGTAGATCAGAAAGGGTATTGTTTTTAATCGTAGTTTCTGCTGTTAATCCACACCAAATTCCTACTGCTCCATAAAATTGTTGACCACAAGTGGATATCGTACAATTTTCAATGGTATTGGCCAGGGCTGCTTGCTGTGGTGCCGACTTCCACCAGGCATCACCATTAACTTTACGGTCAGTCCCCTCGCCAATCATAATTCCATTCCCGGAAATATCAGAAAAATCACAACCCGAAATGGCACAGTCTTTACTGCCTGCCCCCAACCAAATTCCTGACCCACCCAATTTTTGGAATGTACAGTTAGTAAAGGCACAATTTTGTAACCATTTGCCTTCTATGGCTGCAGGAACTACAGCCCAACCGTCTCGATTAGGTCGAGGGTCGAAATGGCAGGCCTGTATGCCACAATACCCAAGTGAGGGAATTTGCCATGCAGCGTATTCGAATTTTATGCCTTCAAAATGGATGTTTCTCAAAGGCAGTTGCTCTCTTCCTTCTAGCATAACCAGTCCTGATGAAATTGGAATTGTTATGGTTTTTTGATCGGGAGATAAGGCTTCTGGCAGCTTAAGGTAAATACTGCTTTCCGAAGGCTTAAAATACCACTCATATGCAGAATCAAGAAATTCCATGGCGTTTTCAAGATAATAACGCGGATGGGGTTCCCAATTGTCAATATTGAAAAAATCCAGGCTTTTTGCTCCGATGGAATCAACGGTAGTGAGTTTGTTTTTACTATCATCAATTTCTTTTATTGGTACCCTGGAAATGGACCAATCATGAAGCAATACAAGCTCAACATCTTCCAAATTTGCAGGAATTGGGAAGTCATTTGGCTCGTAGAAGAAATGGGTACGGCGATCGCTGCCTGTTTTGGCTACTCGGAGAAACCCTTTATTAGGATACCTGGCCCTAATTGCGCGTTTATTTTCTATAAAAAGTTCACGAGGAGTTTCGTCTAGGTCCGGTAGTTCTGCTTTCCACAATCCATTCGAAAGTTTCTTCCATTTATTGATTTCTAAGCCACCTGAAATAATAGGTATTTGTCCTGGAATTGCTTTAATAATAAATTTTCCCTTTAGGTTTTTTAGTTTTTCAGAATCAAAGACAATTGGTCTCTCAATAAAGTATTTTCCCCCGGTTAACCAAAGGGTACAATCTTCAGCTGGACTGTTTTCAAAAACCTCAGCAATGGCGTTAACTCCTTTATGCAAAGAGAGAAATGGCTCTTCCTTTGTTCCCAGGTTGGAATCGTTACCAACTGGTGACACATAAAAATCAGCAGAAATCCCTGCAACTCGTTGTAAAAACGTAATAACAACAACAATTAAAACCTTTAAGGGTATAGCTTTCATTTATGGCATATTCTGTTTTATAATTACTAAGTTACAAATTTGGTTTAAGTGCATGGCCAAATTAAAAAGCCGCTTACAAATATTATTTAATTGGCTGATTATAAGTCTTAACAGACTTGGCTGTTGAAGAAGGCACCTAATTGGGATATGCATCTTTCTCAAGATAAATGCATAAAAAAACCCGATCCATAAGAATCGGGTTTTAAATGCTCCTCAGACTGGGCTCGAACCAGTGACCCTCTGATTAACAGTCAGATGCTCTAACCAACTGAGCTACTGAGGAGTGTATCCTTTTTGGTTCCTTTTTCCTCGGGTCTGGAACCAGTGACCCTCTGATTAACAGGCTAGCCGCCCGCGTCAGATGCTCTAACCAACTGAGCTACTGAGGAGTGTATCCTTTTTGGTTCCTTTTTCCTCGGGTCTGGAACCAGTGACCCTCTGATTAACAGGTTAGCCGCCCGCGTCAGATGCTCTAACCAACTGAGCTACTGAGGAATATTTATAAAAAACTCCTTTTCATTTCTGAAAAGGACTGCAAACTTACTTGGATGGTAAATATTTCACAACAGATCACACAAATATTTCTTCACCTAAATTTTCCGGACAGCTATTTGGGGTAAAACTAATAGTAACCCACCCCTATTCATAGCAATCTTTTCCTTCTGAGATCTTCTCTTGCAATATTAAAAGCATCTGCTCACTAAACCAGTCAAATGCTATTGAATGAATTATATTTTACCTAAACCCCCTTCGTTTTGGGAGAATCGACTGAATTAAATTTCATGCACACCTGATAAATCCTATCAGGATATGACTTTTACTTGTAAGATTACTCCCTATTTAAGGGAATTTTATTTTTCTTTGAGGAAATAAAAAAACCCACCCAGCTTTTAACATATTTCACATCGTTAATATGTGCAGTTAGATATGCAGAATTTATGCCGTTTTTTTGGAGTAAAATTAGGCATGCCTTTTGTTTTAGTTATTAACAGCTTTTAACAGACCAATAATATTTAATGCTCTTAGTCATCGCTATTCTAATTTCTTTTATGATCACGCTGGTCTTTCTTCCTGTGATAATAAAAGTTGCGAAATCTGTTAAACTGTTAGATCTACCTGATAGAAGAAAGGTCCACATTGAAGGAACTCCCTCCATGGGTGGAATTGCTATATTTATTGGTTTCCTCATGGCAACCATAATTACACTTCCACTCGATGATTTGGTTGCACATAAATATCTAATTAGCTCGCTGTGCCTTATTTTTTTCGTCGGTATCCGGGATGATGTATTTAGCCTTCCTGCTCAACATAAATTATTGGCCCAAATTTTTGCTGCAACGTTGATTATTGCTATCTCGGAAATTAGATTAACAGGACTTTACAACATTGCTGGAATAAATGAAATCCCTTACGGTCTGGAATATGTTCTATCTGTTGCAGTAATAGTTATCATGACCAATTCTTTTAACTTAATTGATGGAATTGATGGTTTGGCAGGAAGTATCGGGTTCATCATCTTAATGTTTTTTTCCTGGATATTCTATGTAACGAATCAACTACCTTTTGCGATCATAAGCTTTACAGCATCAGGATCTATCCTTGCATTTCTTATATATAATTGGCACCCCTCAAAAATCTTCATGGGGGATACCGGATCGATGACATTAGGATTCCTAATATCTACCCTTGCCATTAAGGTTATCAACATCAGCATCGGTCTAGATATTAATTCCTTTATACAAATTGAATCGAGTGTCGCACTAGTTATAGCCTGCTTAATTGTGCCCTTTTATGATACGCTTAGGGTATTCATGATCAGGCTTTCTCAGAAAAAATCCCCTTTTAACCCAGACAGAAATCACATACATCACAGTTTGCTGAATTTGGGATTAAGCCATGCCCGGGCAACTTTAGTTCTGGCTTCTTATAATATTGTAATTATCATACTCGCATTATTGCTCAGCAATACACTTGCAAATGGCATCCTTACTTTGATCATATTTTCACTCACTGTCGTTTTTGGCCGAGTGGTTGATTATCTCGTCTCCCAAAGGAAATTATTAAATGGAGTCGCCAGACTAGACCCGAAAAAGAACATGTCCATTTCGAAGTCTGCCTAGATCCAGACCATTAAAACTTTCTTACCCTTCAAATCATACCAAAAACTTGATAGGCTTTATTATTTTTGTTGATTGAAATACCTACATGGAACAAGAAATAGCCGCATATAAAAAAGAAATTGAGGGGACGGAGGTTCGTAACCAGGAGGAGTTAGAGGAATTCAGGATCAAATTCATCAGCAAGAAAAGTGTAATCAGCGAACTTTTTGATTCCTTCAAATCAGTAGCTCCTGATGAAAAGAGAACTTTAGGCCCAGCACTTAATGAATTAAAGCAGTTGGCTGTAGGTAAACTAAAAGAACTTTCAGAAAATCTGGAGTCAAAAGATTCAGATGGTGGAAATACAATTGATGTCACCCTGCCACCTGTCTACGAAAAAGGAAGTATTCATCCACTTTCCAGAATCAAATATCGCATTCTCAGAATATTTGAGCGTCAAGGTTTTGTTGTCGCCGAAGGCCCGGAAATTGAAGACGATTTCCACAATTTCACAGCACTTAACTTTCCTGAAAATCACCCTGCACGTGAAATGCAGGATACCTATTTCGTTGAGAAGAATCCGGACATCCTACTAAGAACACATACCTCAAATGTTCAGATCAGGTTAATGGAAAACAACAACCCTCCTTTTAAAGCGATCATGCCCGGCAGGGTATATCGGAATGAAGCAATCTCAGCCAGAGCCCATTGCTTTTTTCATCAGGTAGAAGGCCTACATGTTGACAAACACGTTAGTTTTAAAGACCTCAAACAGGCACTTTACCATTTCGCCACAGAGATGTTTGGAAAAGATACAGAAATAAGATTCCGCCCATCGTATTTTCCATTCACTGAACCAAGTGCAGAAATTGATATCAGCTGTTTTATCTGTGGTGGTTCAGGTTGTAAGATTTGTAAACAATCCGGTTGGGTAGAAATTGGCGGATCTGGAATGGTTGATCCACATGTACTGGAAAGTGTCAACATTGATCCAAAAGAATATAGTGGTTTTGCTTTTGGAATGGGGATAGAGAGGATTGCCATGCTAAAATATCAAGTTGATGATATCCGTCTCTTCTCTGAAAATGACCTAAGATTTCTGGAGCAGTTTTAACTAATGTAGTTTGAAGATTTAGACTCTTCTCTGGCTGACTACAATAGTTTTTCTATGATCATCTCCTCTGTAATGTTTTCTGCTTCTGCCTTGAAATTTCTCACTATTCGGTGACGTAGTATAGGTTTGGCAACGGCTTTCACATCTTCTATATCAGGAGAATACTTCCCATTTAGTAGCGCATTACACTTAGCACCCAATACCAGAAACTGACTGGCACGAGGTCCTGCCCCCCATTCTAAATATTCATTGGCTTCTGGAGCAGCAACTTCTGTACCTGGCCGCGTTTTATGAGACAGGCTTACTGCGTATTCAAAAACATTATCAGCCACTGGTACCTTTCTTACTAATTGCTGAAATTCAATGATCTCCTTTTTACTTAATACTTTATTGATCTCCTCTGACAACCCAGTTGTCGTCTTCTTCACAATCTCCAACTCATCACTCAAGGAAGGATACTCTAAATTAATCATAAACATAAACCGATCCAGCTGAGCTTCCGGCAATGGGTAGGTTCCTTCTTGTTCAATAGGGTTTTGAGTAGCTAAAACGAAAAAAGGCTTGTCGAGTAAATGATGTTTCCCACCTATGGTTACTGCCCCTTCTTGCATTGCTTCCAGTAAAGCTGATTGCGTTTTTGGTGGTGTCCTGTTTATTTCATCAGCCAAAATAACGTTTGCAAATATGGGACCCTTGATAAATCTGAAATTTCTATCCTGATCAAGCGTTTCTGCGCCTAAAACATCACTAGGCATTAAATCGGGAGTAAATTGTATTCTACTGAAATCAAGTCCAAGACTACTTGCAATGGTATGTACAAGCAATGTCTTAGCCAGTCCTGGCACACCAACCAGTAAGGAATGCCCGCCACAAAATATCGAAGTAATTAATAATCGTACAACTTCCTTTTGTCCGACGACGGCCTTTCCAATTTCATTTTCTAGTTTTTCAAAAGCTGCAAATAAATCTTTCGCTAATGCCACCTCATTTTCTGTCTTTGCCATTCCTTCTGCTTTATTGCGCTAATAAATTACAAATATCGTATTCCGGATCTATTTCGATATAAACATCATCATTGGCAGAGTCAAACCAATTATTTAAGATTTTTGCCTTTTTAGATTCTAATGTGGCTGTCGCAATTCTTTGATAATCCTGTTTCAGGTTTGCCTGGTGAGGTGGCACTTTATCCTTGAAGTAAAGCATCCGATAAGCGGTGGCACCATCCGGTTGCTGAAATGCAATTGGCTCTGTGATATTACCTACCTCCATCGTGTCCAAAGTGAAAAATATGGTAGGATCAAGCTGATCGATTGGCACTCTTACTGAACCCGAACCTTCCGTAAAAAAACCTCCATTGTCTGCAGTCAATTGGTCATCAGAAAACTCTTTAGCAGCATCTTCAAAAGAAATACTGTCTCGCATTATTTCTGTACGTATGCTATCCAGAAATGCTTTCGACTCCTTAATATCTTTTTCAGATGGCTTAGGAATTAAAAGAATATGACGGGATTTGAAAGTACTCCCTCTACGCTCCTGCAATTCGATCAGATGCAATCCGAAGTCTGTTTTAATTGGCTTTGAAAGTTCTCCAGGTTTCATTGTCATGGCGGCTGCCTCAAATTCCGGTGCCAAATCTCCTCGTTTGAAAAAAGGTAATTGCCCCCCGTTAGATCCAGAGCCAGGATCTTCAGAATACTCAATTGCCAGGATTTCAAATGATTCTCCGGCTATAATTCTTGAACGAATGACATCTAATCGATCTCTGGCTTTCTGTATCTCTTCTTTACCTGCTTTAGGGGTCTTCACAATCTGGGCAGCTGTAACTTCAGTAGAAAAGTAGGGAAGTGAATCCTTTGGAATATTATTGTAGAATCTTTTTACTTCTGCTGGAGAAACCTTCAGATCCGTAGTAATTTCACCCTGCATGCGTTGAATGATTAGTTTTTCCTTCTCCATATCAAACAGCTCCTCTTCAAACTGTTCCATTGTTTTTCCATAGTAGCGCTCAAGATCTTCTACAGTCCCCAATTGAGAAACCAGATAATCAATCTTTTGAGATAACATACTCTGTACTTCTTCATCAGAAACTTCTACTGAATCTATCAGTGACTTTGCCACCAACATTTTATTTACTACCAGATTCTCGAGGATTTGACATCTGGCATTTGATCCTCTAAATTCTCCTCTGGATAGATATTCCAGATAAGCCTTCTCCAGATCAGATTTTAAAATAATAAAATCATCCACCTTAGCTACAATTTTATCAATCACTACTTCTTCCTGACCATATCCAGGAAGGTGAGCCATCAGACAAATAATACTAAGGATTATAAATTTCAAACAAGTTCTCTTCACGCGCTTCATTATAAATCTTTTCTTCCAGTTCCTCCTTTAAAGTGAGTTTCCTTTTATTAATAATAATACTTTTTATATCCTCCCTAATAAACTCTAACGGTGAAATCTCGTCAGAAATTTTAAAATCAAATATTTTTAAGAAATGAACCTGATCATCTCTTGTTGTTTCAGAGTAAGTATTCCTGGATAAAAAATCAGTTTTATTCTCGATATTCTCTAACGGAGTACCCAATATTACATCATCAAAAATAACCCATAGCGAGTCTTCCAAAAAAGATTTAACACTAAAGCGGGAGCAATAGGCTTTAATGTCCTCCAGGTTTGACTCCGGGTAAGCTCTAAAATTTCTTCTAAACTGATTAATTTCCGGTGAACTCGAAGGTACCTGAGCGTAGATACACCTGATAATATTCTGTTTTAACAGGAAATTATCTGACTTCACTTGATAATAATTTTCAATGTCTTCCTGATTGACTTCAGAATCAAGGTTTTTAAAAATGTATTGCTTCTCAAAATTATGTACAATGAGTGCATATCTGTAGTCCAAGACCTTACGCTCAATTTCTGCTTCGTTATAATCGATCACCTGAGAAGATCGGAAGATCATCAATTGTTTTTTCACCCAATCCTCGACGTACTTATCAACCAATTTCACGCTGTCTTCGTGTGAAATGTACTGAGGCAGAAGTCCTTCCAGATCTGAAGGATACAAATTGTTACTTACAGCTGTCGCCAAAGGAACTTCTTCAACTTCTTGTTTAGGCTTAAAAAATTCGCAGGAACTTAAAAATATAATACATCCTAATAAAACTATCCTCATTCTTCGAGATTCAGTCTTTTGGTGAGTCTGCAAATATTGTAATTCTTATCCGTAGAAAACTCAATTCTGTCCATTATTCTCTTTACAAGCATAAGTCCAAGGCCTCCTTTACGCTTTGAAGATACAATTTCCTGCATGGTAGGCTCATGATACATTTTCATGTCAAAATGTGATCCTTTATCCTTAATCGTAAACTCAACCTTCTCTGAAGGTATAATGTCAACAAGAATGTCAATATTCTTTGATGGATTACAACCATTTGAATGAATCATCATGTTGGCACACACTTCATCCACTGCCAGAACAATTTTATGCTTCTCAACCTCCACTAAATGTGTTCCATTGAGGATGTCTGAAACAAAGGTCCTTATTTCAAGCAAATTTACTTTATTACACGGTATAGATAATTTATACTGCATCAATCCCCTCGGACTTTGTTTCAACCATTTTAATTATATGCTGAAGACCCAGAATTTCAAATACCTCCTTTACTTTAGGTTTCAACCCAAAGAGAATCATCTTTCTTTCCTTCTCTTTTAATTCTTCCAGATAGGAGATAAAAACTCCCAACCCAGCTGATGATATATATTCCAGATTTTGCAAATCGATCAAGATATGGCGATTGTTTTCTAATCCTTCTTTAATAGCATCGTCAAGTTCAATTGAGGAGCTGGCGTCTATCTCTCCGCTTACTTCAATCAAATAGTACGCTTCTTCTGATTTGGTATTTATCTCCACCATGTTACAAAAACTTCAATGTGACCAATGTATAATCATCATCTAACTTATTTCCCGATAAAAATTTATTCAAATATTCAATTACACCTTCTCTAAGACTGGTAGGTGAGCTTTTATCATTTTCAAGTAAAGCTCTTTTCAGTCCTTCCGAACCAAATTGTTCGGAATTTTTATTCCTTGCCTCAGTAATCCCATCTGTATATAAGAGCAGTATATCTCCTGAATGATATTTAATGTTATTTCCTTCAACGTAAGTATTGTATTCAGAGTTTCTCACAATGCCCAGTCCCAGACCTTCTGTCTTGAAATAACTCGCTTCATCCGTATCATGTTTATAAAATAAAGTTGGGCAATGGCCCGCTCGCACGAAGCTGATTTCTTTTTTATTGGTATTTATCTCAAAATAGGTTGCTGTGATAAAAGATGAAGGTTCTAAACAATCGCTTAGAGCAGAATTGGCACGGGTTATAAATTCGACTGCACCATCCCTATTTTGAGCCAGACTGTGAAAAACGCCTTTCATCTGAGCCATATTAAAAGCAGCAGAAGTTCCTTTCCCGCTGACATCGGCAATGATTAACTTATATAAACCCTTACCCATGTCTACCATGTCATAGTAATCCCCACCTACCTCATCTGCTGCAAAAGATATCGCATCTATTTCAAAACTTTTATTATTCGGAATAGCTGACGGGAGTAAGCTCTTTTGTACATTTTTTGCGATTTTCAGTTGCTCCTTGTATCGTTCATTCTCTATTGCCTCAGAAATCAACCTAAAATTTTCCAGAGAGACACTGGCCTGAGAAACAAATGTGACAATGATATCGACCATCTCCCTGTTAAAAGCTTCAGCAACCTCTTGCAATAGTACCAGAGCGCCTTCCTGTCTCCCCTTTATCATGATTGGAACAGCTATAATTGATTTATATTCCAGATGTCTAACCTCTCCAGCGACCTTCCCTGAAGAAAAATTTCCAGCAAACTGATTGCTTAGTACTGACTTTAAGTAATCTGACTTTACCGCTTTTTTTATCTCATGGACCTTATCTTCAGATATAGACCTTGTAGTTATGTTAGGTGCAGGCCGCTCCATCTCTATCCAGGCAGCATCTGCAAAAACGGCACTCATTGAACTATCAAGTAATACATCATAGGTCTGTTCAATACTTTGCCCACTGGGTATTGCCTGGCTTAGTTTTTGAAAATCTATTGCTTCCTTCAATTTTCTTTCAAAAACAGAAGATGTAGGTAAATTAAACAGCGTAACTAAAATAGCTATCACTGCATATAACAGTATAAAAACCAGTATCGCCACGATAAACACCCGATCAAGAAGATCTATAGTCAAAGAATCAGTAGAAGAGAAGGTGATCATCAGCAACATGAAATGATACACATAGACACCTGAAAGCAGAATGAATAATATACTCTTCCACTTTTGTTTAAAATTCAGGTAGGCAATCCATTTAAGATTAAATGATAGGACTAGGGCAAAGCCTAATAAAAAAATCAAGAAGATGTTGAAATTGGTAGTCATCAACTTATTATCAAGTAAGTCGAAAGGAAGGCTTACCAATAACGCATATTCAAAGAAGTTCCAAAGTTGAATCAAAGACTTTGACTTCTGGTAGAGTATCAATCGCTTCCATACCACAAATGTTGAGACAAGAAAAACGATCACCAGTCCCCCAACAATGTGATATAGTACGTTGATGGTGATTTCACTTTGAATGATCGCGCTGTTCCGAAACACATTCAAAAAAAGACGAATCAGTAGGGATACGATCGTGGTGATCAACCCTGTAATGAATACTCGCCAAAGCAAGTCAATAAAATTGATGCTTTCCGCTTTCGAAATAATAAAGCGGTAATAAAGCAAAATAGAAACGATGAAAGTCGTTAAAAATAATTGAGGCACCAGGTGACTCATGGAGACATTCATGTCATATCGATCCACGAGCAAGCCGTAGATATCAAAAAACATAAACAATAGCCATGAAAGAATGGCTCCTAATATGCTAAGCCTGGTTTTTAATTTCATGGAGAGCATGCGTGTTACAAAAATACAGGGGGAGTGCTAATAAAAAAAGTGTGCAAATTCAGTTGCCCATGAAAGTAATTTTTATCGCTCGCCTTTGCTATACCTTCTGCTATAATTTGGAGCTTCTCTGGTAATTGTAATATCATGTGGGTGACTTTCTGCTACTCCTGCTGCTGAAATTTTAACAAACCTAGCCTTCTGTAGATCCGTGATTGTGCCAGCACCGCAATACCCCATTCCTGCCCTAAGCCCTCCAATTAACTGGTAAAGCACTTCTGAAACCAGCCCTTTATACGGCACTCTGCCCACGATACCTTCAGGCACCAGTTTCTTGATATCATCTTCAGCATCCTGAAAATAACGATCCTTTGATCCATCTTCCATAGCTTCTAATGATCCCATGCCCCGATAAGTTTTGAACTTTCTGCCTTCATAAATGATCATTTCTCCGGGTGCTTCTTCTGTACCAGCAAGCAAAGACCCAATCATCACACTACTGGCCCCGGCAGCCAATGCTTTTACCACATCACCGGAAAAGCGAATCCCTCCATCAGCTATGACTGGAACACCTTTCTTATTTGCAGCTTTGGCGGATTCGAATACAGCAGAAAGCTGCGGAACACCTACTCCAGCTACGACTCGTGTTGTGCAAATACTTCCAGGTCCAACACCTACTTTTATCGCATCTGCCCCCGCCTCAATCAATGCTTTTGCTGCTTCTTCCGTAGCAATATTTCCAACAATCAAATCCAGGTCTGGATAGTTTTTCTTTATCATTTTTGCTGCTTCAATGACACCTTTTGAATGGCCATGTGCAGTGTCCAGACTAATGAGATCAACTCCTGCCTGAACCAATGATGCAATTCTTTCAATCATATCAGGGGTAACACCAATGGCAGCGCCTACCCGAAGTCTGCCATACTCATCCTTACAAGCAAAGGGCCTGTCTCTATTCTTCAAAATATCTTTGTAGGTAATGAGTCCTGTTAGTTTCCCGTTCTTATCTACAATAGGCAGCTTTTCTATCTTATGTTCTTGCAATATTTGCTCAGCTTCCTTCAATCCAACCTCAGCCTCAGCAGTGATTAAATTATCTTTCGTCATGATCTGCCTGATCGGCGTAGTCATGTTTTTCTGAAATCTGAGATCCCTATTGGTGATGATACCAATCAACTTCTTTTCCTCGTCAATAACAGGTATCCCGCCAATCTTATTTTCCTGCATGATCTTTTCTGCATCTCCCACCACGCTGTTGCTAGGTAAGGTGATAGGATCAAGTATCATCCCACTCTGAGATCTTTTGACCTTTCGAACCTGATTAGCTTGACTTTCAATGGACATGTTTTTATGGATGAAACCAAGGCCACCCTCTAATGCCATTGATATCGCCAGCGCAGCTTCTGTAACGGTGTCCATCGCAGCTGATACCAGCGGAATGTTCAAACTGATATTTCGACTTATTTTGGTTGATGTTTCTACTTCACGAGGAAGTACTTCCGAGTATCCGGGGAGAAGCAAGACGTCATCATAGGTGAGCGCCTCAAAGAGTAGTTTATCTGTTTTTGGATCCATGCAAATAATAACAATTATTTGCAGCGCAAAACTACGATGTATATACTACATTCTGAAGCTTGTGTGAAAAATAAATTTATGTTTGCGAAGTGAATGAATTTATCATAACTCTCTGGGAGCAGTTTCTTCAACTTAATGGACTAGAAGCAATAGCTGTAGTGTTTGGGTTATTAAGTGTTTGGTTCTCCATGAAGGAAAACATTCTGGTATATCCAACTGGTATTATCAGTGTAGTAATTTACATCTATATCACGTTTAATTATAAGCTCTATGCAGATACCGGAATCAACTTCTACTACTTGATAGCCAGTATTTATGGATGGTACTTCTGGACCAACACCAGGGGAGGCCGTTCACAAATAAGAATATCTACTCTGAAAAGAAATGAATGGTTTTTAACCTTGGGGCTTGGTATTGTCTCATTTATAATCATTCGATTTGGTCTCGATTATACAGATAGCGATGTTCCCACCTGGGATTCTATTACTACTACCACTGCGATCGTCGGCATGTGGTTGATGGCCAGAAAGAAACTAGAAAACTGGATAGCCTGGGTAGTCACTGATCTCATCGCCGTACCCTTATACTATTATAAAGAATTATACCTTACTAGTTTCCAATTCCTGGTCTTCACCATATTGGCTATCATGGGATATTTTGCCTGGAAAAAAACATATGAGCATTATGATTAAGAAAATTGCCATCGTAGGGCCAGAGTCTACAGGAAAAAGTGAGCTTTCTGCACAACTAGCTCGCCACTATGATACAGAATGGGTCCCCGAATATGCCAGATTTTACCTGGACAGGTTAGGGCGACCCTATGAACAACCGGATCTGCTTGAAATTGCACGGGGTCAGATGGAGTGGGAAAAAGATAAAATGGCAATGGCCAATGAATTCCTTATTTGTGACACCAACCTGATGGTAATTAAAATATGGAGCGACCATAAATACGGGAATACAGACCCCAATATTGAAGAATTATTGAAGTCATCAAACTATGATTTTTATCTGTTATCAAACATTGACATCCCCTGGAGGGATGACCCTCAAAGAGAACACCCTGAGCTTAGAAAACATTTTCTAGGTGTCTATGAAACCTATCTCAAAGAAAATAATCTTCCCTACAAATTAGTTTCTGGCATTGAAGAAATGCGCACAGAAAATGCCCTTCAGGCAATAGCGGATTTTTTTGCTCAGTAATTATCTATTAGTTTTGCATTCTTTAGGGGTGCCTAATAGTTCAGGCTGAGATCATACCCAAATAACCTGATCCGGGTAATGCTGGCGTAGGGAGTATGATAACCAATTGATGGGGAGTTCCCCTCTTCTCACTTAATGGTTAAAAATTAAAACATGAAAATTTTAAATGCGATTGCATTATCGTTAATGTTCAATGTGATGAGCGTACATGCTCAGACACCAATTAAAGGAAATGTCTCAGATATAGCATCTGGAGAAGCCATGATTGGCGCTACAATTACCCTCAAAGGATCATCAAATGGCACAATCAGCAACATGGAAGGTCATTTTGATATCCAGGCAAAGCCAAATGATACACTACTGATTAATTATGTAGGTTACAAAGAACGGGAAGTGATCGTTGGAGAACAAAATTTCTTAAGAATTGAGTTGACGGCTGACTATGAGTTGGAAAGTCTGATAATACGTGGCGTTCGAGCCATGGAAAATGACCCTGTTGCTAAAACTACCCTCTCTCATCAGGAATTAGAAAAAGAATACCTTGGTCAACATCCAATTTTCATCCTGGACAAAAAAACACCCGGCATCTATTCTTATTCTGAATCAGGTACTTCCATTGGAAATTATGGGAGCATACGGATGAGAGGCATAGGCCAGGAAAGGATCAATTTTACTTTAAATGGGATACCACTTAATGATATGATCGATCATGGTGTATTCTTCTCTAATTTCTCAGACATATCAAACAATTTTGAGTCCATTCAGGTACAACGCGGAATAGGCACTTCCTCCAATGGCGTCTCCAGCTATGGCGGTTCCATCAATTTTGAATCTATAAACCTGAAAAAGAATTCGGCCGGAAGTCAGGTGGAATTAGGTGCTGGCTCATTCAATACCTTTCGAGCTAATTACAATGTGAATACTGGTATTTCAGAAAAAGGTTTTGGATTTTATTCGAGCTTTGGAAGATTATGGAGCGATGGATATAAAGATTATACAGAATCTGATGCCTACTCCTTTTTCCTTACCGGGGGCTACTATGGTAAAAGAGACATGTTGAGGCTCACCGCCTTTTCTTCAAGGTCACAAAATGGCCTGGGCTATTATGTTGTTGAAAAGTCCATCATAGAGCAGGATCCAACTTTCAATCCATTAATAGAAGACGACAATGATGATTTCTCTCAATACCTGGTACAACTGCAGCACAGCCATGAGTTTAATGAATTATTAAATATCAGTTCATCTATCTACTATGGAGGTGCTGGTGGCGACTATGCAGAAGGCACGCCCGACGTTGATAGTATCTATGTCGAGAACTATTTCTCTAACTACTATACTTCCTTCTTCCAGATCAACTATCCACTCAAGAATGATCATTACGGTGTCACCTCAAATCTTTTCCTTGACGGCGAAAAGCTCAACTTATCCATGGGGATTCATGCTTACACTTTCCACAGAGAAAACAGAGAATCTATTTTACCACACGATTCCAACCCCTATTATCGGGAAAATTCTCTAAAGAATGAATTGAGTGCATTTGGTAAGTTGGATTACCAACTGGGGGATTTTAAAATATTTGGTGATATTCAATTCAGAACCATGACTTTAAAGATTGAGCCAGACTACAATTATATCGGAACAGCTGATGAAGGAACCATATCCAAGTCCTGGTCCTTTTTAAATCCCAAAATAGGTATAAGTTATATTCCAGCTAACAACCAAAGAGCATATGTCTCTTACGGAATAAATGGTCGTGAACCAACAAAAGTAGATCTATTTGGTGGTTTCCAGCTGAATGCATCCAACATTGATATTGTTAGACAAGAAACTGGATTTGAACCGGAGTATGTGCAAGATTTTGAAGGTGGATATCAAATAAATCTTCAAAATTTCTCACTGGATGCCAACCTGTTTTATATGAACTTTAAAAATGAAATCGCACCAATTGGTGAAATAGTAGCATTTGGCGTTCAGAAGAGACAGAACATCCCTAACAGTACTCGCAGTGGTGTTGAGCTAAGCTGGAGCTGGGCTCCTTTTAGTCACGTCAATTTCCATGGAAATGCAGCCTATCTAAAAACTGCCATAGAGACCGTTAATATAGCCGGGGATAATCAATATTCAGCACGTCAGCACATCTTAAGTCCCGAATGGATAATAAATGGAAATGTAACTTTCCAACTCAATGAAGATCTTTCTTTCACGGTAAGTCAGCATTACATGTCTGAACAATTCATGGAGCTCACCAATGATCCTACATTAAAAGTGCCTGATTGGTCGACTTTCGATGTAAATTTTCAGTGGAGAATATCAGATAATGTCTCTTCAACTGTTATGGTAAATAACATTTTTGATAGGCAGTATTACTCGTATGGAGCTCCTGACTTTAATGGAAATCCAGCCTTTCTGATTCAGCCTCCACGAAATATATTTTTAACTACACGGATAAGATTTTAACGAGTTGATATCACATTCTTTCGTTGTAAGCAATTAATTTATATCTATTAAGTATAGACCTTACTGCGTACTTGATGTCTTTACTGAAGAAGTTAGCGTTGTCAAACAAGCCACTGGCATACCCTTGCCAGATTACACTGTGGCTTTTACTATCGACAAAGTCAATTAAGAGCGTTCCTTCACGTAACTCATAACTGACTTTGTTGTAGTCAGCCTCATCAATTTTAGCAAGCTCACCTTCATATTCAGCGATGAGGCTATATTTTTCATCCCAGAATTCCAAGTCCATTTGATCAAATCCACGAAATTTGAGATCATCACCAAATACGGTGTAGATGATCAACATAGATGGCTCTTTACTGGTGAATTCATATCCTTGAGATTCCAATCTTCTTTTAATCTCATCCCGGATCATTGAATCACTTAGACCATTGTAACCAACCGTATCGCTGGTTGTCATAAAATCAAAGCTTTTATATTTTCTGAATTTACCCCGATAGCTATAATCGGACTCAACAACGTAATCACGTTCAGCAAGACATCCGAATAATATTATTGGGATGATAAGCAGTAAAAATTTCTTCATATTATCTATGTTTTCAATACATTTAACAATTAGTGACTCCTATGACAATATATGCAACTTAATAATCATTTCATTGAAATTATATAAATAATAAATTAAAATGGCATGAAATTGACAAAATTTTAAAGGCTTAAAAAAGTATTCAAATAACCATGTTCTAGCTTTTTTGTTTTATGCAGATTAAATTATTTTTTGAGTACTGTAAAAAGCCGTACCAAAATGATGATACGGCTCCTATCTACTGCATCCTACCTGCAATTTCTACTAGTGTCAAAAATGCACCTCTATACCCATATTCATCTTTACCTTTCGCCTTATTCCCCATATTTATGACTTTGTCATAAGTTAAATCTCCCTTAAATTCCGAATCTCGTAGTAGCATTCCAAATCCAGCCACACTCAAAGCCCACTGCAGATTTTCATCATCACTCCTATTTTCTTCCCTACTGATGGTCGTTGTGATAAGCATGCTTTTATCTCCATCGGGTAGTTTATACCTGAATTTTACGGTAAGAATCTCACCCTCGAGCTGCTTAGTCTTATGGTTAAATTGATACTTTAGTGGATCAATGGAGCCAATAAAGTCGTTTTCTACGCCTTTTGGTATGATTTCATATAGCGCAGTAACTGAGTGACCACTGCCTAATTCTCCAGCATCCTTTTTATCATTATTAAAATCTTCGTCATTTAACTTTCTGTTTTCATAGCCAATTAATCGGTAGGCTTCCACTTCATCTGGATTGAACTCCACCTGAATCTTTACATCTTTGGCAATTGTATAAAGGGTGCTTCCAAACTCCGTAACAAGCACTTTTTTTGCTTCCTGAATATTATCTATATATGCATAATTTCCATTCCCCTTATCTGCCAATATCTCCATTTTAGCATCCTTAAAATTACCCATCCCAAAGCCCAATACAGTTAAAAATACACCCTCACTTCTTTTACGCTCAATCAGTCTTTGCATCTCCATGTCACTTGAAGCTCCCACATTAAAATCTCCATCTGTTGCTAAAATAATCCGGTTATTCCCTTGCTGAACAAATTGCTCTTTAGCTACTTTATATGCAAGTTGAATCCCTGCTCCACCGGCGGTTGATCCTCCTGCCTCAAGGTTGTCAAGCACATCAATAATTTCTGATTTTTGACTTCCATCAGTTGAATTCAACACCAATCCAGCCGCGCCAGCATAAACCACAATAGCCACTTTATCTTTGGGTCTCATCTCGTTTACCAACATTTTCATGGATGACTTCAAAAGAGGAAGTTTGTTTTGAGCATTCATGGAGCCTGAAACATCGATGAGGAACACCATATTTGAAGGAGGTAAATCTTCCGTCTCAATACCCTTCCCCTGTATCCCAATATGTGCTATGAGGTGTTTATCATTCCATGGTGCACTTGAATATGAGGTGTGAATAGAAAAAGGATGTTCATCATTAGGTTCCGGATAGCTATATTTAAAATAGTTGATCATCTCTTCAATTCTTACTGCATCTTTTGGTGGCATTTGTCCTAAGTTCAGGAACCTTCTAATATTGCTATATGACGCAGCATCCACATCTATTGAAAAGGTAGACAACGGATTATCAATTGGTTGGTAAAAAATATTTTCTGCCATGCCATTATATGACTCTCTGTCGAAATTTTGATGGCTATTGTCAGAGATTAATCTAACTCTACTTCCACTATGATAAATTGCTGGCCGCATATTATTGGAAAAGTTATGCCTTTTAGCAAGCTCGGTTTGTATCGCTGCTTCCCTATCCTCAGCAACATTCATCTCCACTTTTGGCATCTTACTTGAAAGCAAAAGAATTACATCAAGTTTGTGCCTGTTCCCAACTCTTTCCTTGTGAGTCAGGTATCCTGGATAATCGTACTGCAGAATACTGGCTTCTTCAATAATGCTAATGGAATATTTACCCAGGTTATCTGTTATTGTCGATGTGCTACTTCCAAATATCGAGACGATAACTCCGGGCAGGGCATTACCTCCTTCGTCAAAAACGGTACCTGAAACCACAAATACGGGTTTCTCCGCAACTGAAATGACAAGAATTAATAATAAAAATGTTATTTTTTTCATCTTGGTAATAAATTTGATTTACCATTGAGATGTCTATCGTAGCATTTTCCATAAAAAAAGAATCATTTTGTTCTTTATTAGTTAAGCGCAAATCCATTGAGTAAACCTATTAATGATATTCAAGCTAAAAGCGACCAGGAGTTATTGAAGGCTTACATGCAATCAAATGATATTGAATTCCTGGGAGCCTTATACCATCGGTATATGCATTTGGTTTATGGGCTTTGCTACAAATTCTTGAAATCAAGAGAGGAAAGTCAGGATGCAGTAATGGCCATTTTCGAACAAATTGCCGAGAAACTCAAACAACAGGAGGTTACCTATTTTAAAAGTTGGCTTTACATTGTATCTAAAAACCATTGCCTGATGAGTCTCCGTAAGCAATCCAACAATAAAGAATTCAATGGGCAGATTATGGAAAGTGACACTTTCGTGCATCAAAATGAGGAATCTGAAATAGACCATGACCTTGAAGCACTGCAAGATTGTTTAAAAACATTAAAAGGTAGGCAACATGAATGTGTATCCCTGTTTTACCTTAAACAGAAAAGCTATGAAGAAATAACAATTGATACTTCATTTTCATTAAATGAAGTAAAGAGTCATATACAAAATGGAAAAAGAAATTTAAAAATTTGCCTGGAGTCAAAGCATGTCAAACGATAAAAAATCATATCAAGTAATCTCTGAACAAGAGCTTCTGGATTATCTGGATGGCAAGATAAAAGGCATTCGGGCAAATCAGATTGAACGTCAAATACTCAATTCTTCCTTTGAAGAAGAAGCTGTTGAGGGGCTTTCTTCCTTATCTTCTCAAGATCTTAGGTCGGATCTTTCACAATTGAAAAAAAGACTGGAAGAACAGACAAGAGAAAAACCAGCCTATCTTAGTTTCGCTGCCACCATCGCTTTTTTATTAGTGGCTTTTTCTTCCCTCTGGTTTGTCATGAACAATGCACTCCCTCATGATGAAATCAGCATCAATAGAACCATGGGAAATGAAACAGAAAACCTTGCCATGAATGAACCTACATCCATCGATACAGTAATTTCCGAAGCCGAAGAGGATCAAACTTCCAGTGTGACAAAGTTGGCGGCTGCAACTGAGGTGATCCCAGACAGTTCTCTTGGAATTGCCACGGTAGCAAATGAGATAGAAGAACCTATAGATAATGAAGAACAAATTGTATTAGCTGAAGACATTGAGGTTACAAGCGATACAATCAATGAGCTAATTACAGAGCCTGATCAAATAGTAGCATCCAATGAACTGGTAGCTAACTCAGAAAATCCAATAGATACTTCAGCTGCTTTCAACGATTCTGCCATTGCAGCAAGTCAAGCAATTGCCAGTAGAGCAATTGCCGAACCAGTACAGTTAGAATCTATCGATGTTTCTAAAAAGCAATTAGCGGTAGCTGCAGAAATTTCACCAACAGAACCAATCTCAGGAACGGTCTATTATCGTGAAGATGGGGAACCTTTACCCGGAGTTGAGGTAACATTAAATAACACAACAGCCATTACTGGCCTGGGTGGTGATTTCACAATTGAAAATACAGAAAATGGGAACACCTTGGAATTCAGTCTATCAGGAATCCGCCCAAAAACGGTTGGTATTGAGGACTCCGAGGAGATCACTGTCGTAATGGGCCCTGATCCTTCAAATCTTAAAGAAGTATTAATCATTGGATATGGACAGGGAGTGCCATCCGCGGTCAATCAATCACCTGAACCTGAGTCAGGAGAAAAGGAATTCAAAGACTACATTCAATCAAACTTGGTTTATCCTGAGGAAGCTAAAAACCAGCAAATTGAAGGCGCGGTCATCTTGAAATTAACTGTTTCCTCTGACGGTACTATCAACAACGTGGAAGTCAAAAAGAGTGTTAGTCCCGGGTGTGATCAGGAAGCAATCAGATTGCTTAGGGAGGGCCCACCATGGAAACCTGCATTATATAATGGCAGTCCGGTAGAAGGTTCTGTTAGAATACGCGTGCCCTTTTACTTATCCAAATAAATAGGCACAAGTCCCCGGATCATCCGGTCTTTGCGGTTAAGGTCTTTTTTAACCTGAATCTCTGTGAACTGTTGTGCCTCCATCAGTTGGACCACTTCCTTTGCATAAGCTTCATTGATCTCAAAGTAAAGCCAGCCTTTCGGGTGTAAAATTTTGGTGCTTATTTTGATAATCCTATCATAGAAAACTAACGGTTCCTGATCAGCGACAAACAAAGCATTTCCTGGTTCAAAGTCTAATACATTTTTTTCCATCTCCTTCCTTTCGCTATGCCGTACATAGGGTGGGTTCGAAATCACAACGTCAAAGTATCCTTCTGGTAAATCCTTTAGAACATCAGCTCGTTGAAAGGAGATATGTACATGATTAGCCGTTGCATTTTCTTTGGCTATATGCAAGGCTGATTCGGAAATGTCAATTGCTGAAACTTCACTTTTAGGATATTCAAGTGCAAGAGAGATGGCGATACAACCACTGCCAGTACCAATATCTAGTATCTTACCTGGCTGATGATTGCTTTTTATCAACCAATCAACCAATTCCTCTGTTTCCTGACGCGGGATAAGTACATCCCCATTGACCAAAAATGTGTGCCCATAAAAATATGTCTTACCCAAAATATGCTGTATAGGTTCTTGCCTTTTTAATCGTTCTATCGCATTCAACAAACGACTATTCAAAGTCTCCGTTATCGAAACTTCAGCTTCCATTATGACATCGGTCTTACTTATTTTTAGTAAATCTTCTAATAAGAGATAAGCCATGGCCTTGGCTTCATCCTCTTGATAGATCGTATTTAGTTCATCAGTAATCGACTTAAAAATAGTTTTTGGGTTGACGAGCATCTTCACGGAAATATCGCGAATTTAGCGTATTCAATGGATTCGGAAAGAGACATACAATTTATGCAACGAGCATTGCAACTGGCTAACGCCGGATTTGGTAGTGTGAGCCCCAACCCAATGGTTGGGTGCGTTATTGTATCTGATGATCAAATAATTGGCGAAGGGTTTCATCAGGCTTTTGGTGGGCCACATGCTGAAGTAAATGCAATTACCACTGTGAAGAATAGATCACTTCTAAAATCTGCTACCGTTTACGTCACATTGGAACCATGCGCCCATCAAGGAAAAACACCTCCCTGCGCAGACCTGCTGATCCGCCACCAGGTGAAAAGAGTGGTAATTGCGGCGACGGATCCAAACCCCAAGGTTAATGGTCAGGGAATAATAAAAATCAAAAATGCCGGAATTGATGTATCCAATGGCATATTGGATAGGGAGGCTCAGAAACAAAACATCAGGTTCAATACTTTCTTTAAAGAGAAAAGACCCTTCATCATACTTAAATGGGCACAAACAAAGGATGGGTTTATTGCAAGATCAGATTATTCCAGCAAATGGATCAGCACTTCAGCCTCCCGGCAAATGGTTCATCAATGGAGAACTCAGGAAGATGCCATCTTGATTGGAAAGCACACAGCTCTTTATGACAACCCCATGCTGACTTCCAGAGACTGGAAAGGGAAAAACCCCGTAAGAATTGTATTGGACAGACAAAAAAGTTTGCCTGGTGATCTCAACCTATTCAATGATGGAAACAGAACGTTAATCTATACGCATCAAGCAGCAGAGCAACATACATCCGCAGAGTGGATTCAGTTGAACGAAGATAACTTCTTAAAATCTTTGCTCAATGACCTACATCAAAAAGGTATCCAATCTCTGATTGTTGAAGGTGGTACAGAGGTTTTAAATACATTTATTTCAGCGGGTTTATGGGATGAAGCAAGGGTCTTCATTGGAGAAACAACCTTTGACTCTGGTATTCCGGCACCTTCAATAAGCTATAATCCTGTCAATGAAACTAATGTCTCAAAAGATCGATTAATAATCTATAAAAATAACAACGTAGGATGGAAGAATTGAAGTTGACTCAAACTGAAAGTAGGCTCGAAAAGTATCAGACTCTGGTACCTCAAATCAAAGCTTTGATTGAAGGAGAGCGCGACCTAATAGCCAACCTGGCTAACATAGCTGCCGCAATCAAGCAGGGATTGGACTTCTTTTGGGTAGGCTTCTATCTGGTGAAAGAAAGTGAATTGGTTTTAGGGCCATTTCAGGGACCCATTGCCTGTACCAGAATTGCCAAAGGTCAGGGTGTATGTGGACAAGTATGGGAACATGAAAAAACTATTATTGTAGGTGATGTAGATCAATTTCCAGGGCATATTGCTTGTAATGGAGCTTCCAGATCAGAAATTGTATTACCGCTATTTAAAGATGGTCGGGTGATAGGTGTATTGGACATAGACAGTGATAAACTCAGCTATTTTAGTAATCTTGATGAAAGAAATTTAAACGAGATTTTATCCTGTTTGAAACTCTGATTTCTGTTAAATCCAGACATCCAAGGAACGAATACCTATCATTTCTTAGTCAATTTTACCCATAAGGGGAAAATTGATCCCCCAGAACCATCCGGGTTAAAAAATGGAATCAGGTCACCATCCATTTCTGGAAGCATAACATCTTCCATTATCAGGGTATCAGTATCTTCAAGATCATATCTGGTTCTATTGATCACTGAACCAGTTTCCAGATTCATAATCCCTTTTCCATATATAGGTTCAATAAATTTAAATTCCACATCATACGTTCCCTCTTTGAGGCTGACGACCCACTTTCCAAAAACACGTTCCTGTTTCCATACGCCTCTTTCTCCTGATGCATCATTTCGGTTCAGGTAAACCGGATTTTCATATTTTGTCCCTATGATGATAGGTGGCTGATTAACCAGATGAGGCGATTTGGTCAATGCTATAAATTGTTTATCTAATTCCGCTTTTAGATCCAGGGCCAGGGTCGTGTTTTCCATAACCAGGTTATTTTGTTCATAGGGGTCAGTTTCCAGATCAAAAAGTTCGAATGATTCAATATCCGCACCATAGGAGGCATGACCTACAATTTTTTGATTACCCACCTGTTGAGCAATATTTTGATAGCGCTCAGGGTACTTTCTGGTCCAGTAGAAAAACAATGAACGCTTGGTCTCCCACTCGCTCTGCTCACCTTTCAGCATTGGCAAAAGGTTTCGCCCGTCAATATCTATGTCTGCTGGTAATTTTGCTTGACACAATGCTGCGAGTGTTGGCAATATATCAATATGAGCAGCATTCACACCAATGTCCTTGCTCTTAAAGCCTTGTGGATACCTGATAAAAAATGGAACCCGGACTCCACCCTGATAGACTGATCCTTTCCTTTCTCTAAAGCCTCCTGTAAATCGATATTGTTGAGGGCCATTATCCGTCATGAAAATCACAATGGTATTATTCTCAATCTTCAGTCTCTTTAATTCACTTAGGATCATACCCACATTGTCATCAATATTGGTCACCATCCCATATACTTTTCTAGCAGCATCTTTGTCCTTTTCACTCATCTTGGGCATGGGCTTTCCATTCTTTAAAAAAGGAGTTTCAGGATCCACATCCTTATACATGTCATAATATTTCTGTGGCACCTGTAAAGGCGTATGAGGAGCATTAAATGCCAGGTAACAGAAAAAAGGGTTGTCTTTATTTTCCTTGATGAAATTCAATGCCTGACTGGCAAAAATATCACTACAATATCCCTTGTAATCTTCCATCTCATTGTTATGCCACAAGGTGGGATCAAAATAGCTACTATCAAACTTAAAGTATGTCGTGAAATCTCCGGGTTGTCCCATTCCACCACTCAGGTGTATAACAGACACATCGAAACCCTGATCTGAAGGTCTACTTGGATAATTATCTCCAAGATGCCACTTGCCAAAAATTCCTGTCTTATAGTTTTCTGTCTTCAGGACCTCAGCAATCGTAACTTCTTCCGTAGCCATAATAGCACCACCATTATACGTATCATGAATGCCTGTTCTTAAAGAGTACCTACCAGTCATCAAACTTGACCTGGTGGGAGCACAGACAGGAGAAACATAGAAGTTTCTTAGACGGACACTTTCTTCAGCGAAGTTGTCCAGGTTAGGTGTCTTTATTACAGGATTATCATGAAATCCAATATCTCCGTATCCCTGATCATCGGCCATGATCAAGATTACATTGGGGCGCTCTTGAGCAAATACAGATAGACCAATTAAAATAAGTAAAAAAGTAAGTGACTGCTTCATGATTTGAAAGGTTGATTCGAAATCTAGTTATTTACCTCTTAAAAGAAAGTATATTTCTCTTCTTTCTTCAACATCTTCCATGCCGTCAGACACAGTTCTGTCATGTGGTAATCGCCCCACATACTAGATTCTCCATAAGGTATTTTAGCACCTGGGGCTATGTAGTCCCAGTTGTTAGGTCTGTGATAAATAGAATGCAACAAAATTCCCTCATGTTCAGAATTCTTTGATAGGTAGGGTTCTTCTAGAAGGCTATTCAACACGTTTAAGGCTGCCAATTCATATTTTTTTGATGCTTCCGGATCTTCATCTCTCAACAAATGCGAAAGGCGAAATAGTCCTTGTGCTCCTATGGCAGCAGCCGAACTATCTACGGGTTCATGGTCATTAAATGGATTTGATGGCTTACTTAGGTAGTCTCCCAGCTTGTGCAAATTAGGTGCACCGGTGTCCCAATAAGGAATGCCATCGGTGGGTGTATGCGCTATGAAAAAGTCACAAGTAGCTTTCGCTGCCTTCATTAGTTCAGATTCAATGGCTAACTTGTTTTCAAATACTACATTTTCATCCCTAAAGAACTCCAGCATTTCAGGGAATCCTAACATCGCCCAAGCCAAGCCACGTGTCCAGGTTGTAAAGCCGGAAAACCCTTGCTGAGAATTTGGGCACCTATATCGACCATCATTCATATTGAATACCGACTCATGAGCAGTCCTACCCGAAATATCATAAGTGGCCTCAGTCTCCCCATAAAAAACGGCATATTTCGCAGTTGCCCTTGCGTGTTTTACCGCTCTGTCCAGGATGTCTATTTGTTGGTCATTTTCACCATATAACTCATGTCTCAATTTATGAGCCATTAACAAAACTCTACATGATCGGATGGTATCCACAAATAAGGAGTGAGGGCCATTAAAGGAATATATAAAACCACCGCCCGCTATATCAGACCACCTTCTTGCTTGTACCGAAGCAGACATTTTAATAGCCAACTCATAATATTCCTTTTCATATTCAGAAACCTTCATCTTGTCACTATTTCCCAGTCTAAGCAAATTCCCATAGGTACTGATGGTATTAAATCCGTGGTCATGCACACCAAAATGACTTACATGAGCAGGCATTTTTTTTCGAATATCTATTTTGGCTTTCTCCAGTAAATCTGTTTGTCCAACAGCCTCAAATATGAGTAAGGGAATTCCAAATTGAAATCCCTGGGTCCAATCTGTCCAGCCCTGGGCAACATATCTCCCATCTTTGGTGATTACCGGTGAGCCTTTTTCAGCGGTATAATTTTTTCTTAATAATTCAGTTTTTTCAGTTGCTAATGACCAGAAGCCATCTAATTGAAGTTCCAGATCTCCTATATTAATTTCCCTTAAATCAATCATTTTGTTATAATTCTGACGCCTTTTTTTAGGTGGCTAAAGATATTGACTTTGCTTTCAAGAATAACAATCCGAGAAAAAAACTACAAATTTCTCTTCACTGCCTCCCAGTCTATATTCAGTGGCATTTGCTCAAACCCCTCTTCCAATGGGTATTCCAATGATGATTTTATTCTTTTATTGATGTTGGGGTGAGACATCAAAAACTCCATTCTTTGATCATAACTACCATACTTTTCCTTTATCCTTCTAAAAATAGTTGCAACAAATCTTGGACTTATTTGTGATCGCTCCAGCGTTTCGAGTGCAAATTGATCCGCTTCACTTTCCTGTGACCTGTCAAAGGCACTTGAAACCACCATTCTGGCTACCTCACCTGCTAATACGGGATCGCCACCACTTAAAATTGAAAACAGCACTGTAACACCTATTTCTTTAACGAGCTTATTCACCACATGCCGTTTTTCTACATGGCCAATCTCATGAGCTAAAACTGCAGCCAACTCCTCCGGTTGCTCTGCTAATTCAATCATTCCTGAAAATATAAAAATATGCCCTCCAAGAACTGCAAATGCATTGACCATGTCTTCCTTTACCACATGAAAGGTATAATCATACGTAGTCATTTCAATTGAACTTAACAGCTTCTGCTTAATCTGATGAATGGCCTCATTCACCGTATCAGATTCAATAACCTCATAATTATCAGTAACCTCTTCAGCAATTACATCTCCCAGTTCCATTTCAGAATCAATTGAAATCGCCATTTCAGGAGCCTCTGGTACGGGCTTTAAAAGAATAAAGCCTATCCATAGGGCTATGAAAACTGCCAGGATAACAAATAATTCTTTATAAATTTTTCGAATCATTAATTTTATGCCGGTGGTTGATTTCTAAAAGTATTGCTGAACTCACTTTTCTTTTTATAAGCAATGTGATAGGCAAGCTTTCCAAAGAATATAAAATAATACATCCTCCCTTTTCTTGCATATACTGCCCCAACAATACTAAATATCACGTACACTAAGTTGGCAGCCACGACTACATAGATATAACCCCAGTAAACATCTCCAACAGTGGAAAAACCACTCGCAAACGACTCCTGGCTTATAAAGGATCCATCCTGAAATAGAATTCTTAAGGTCCAAAAAACCAATGCTGCATTGAGTAGCGTTGTCGGAATTTGTGAATAAAGTGACTGTAAGGAATGAAACTCTATAAATCTGCTCTTTGACCTATTCGTAAAGTAATAGATTAAGGCAGCAATCAAGTTAATAATGGGCAAAGGAAGTCCTGCTGCTAATGCAGCAAACATCATCAAATAAGCACCCATCGCATCTTCCCGCTCTCTTAAGGGGATATTATTCGGTTGTTCTATCGGATGATATTTCTCTTCATGATTCATGTCTCTTACGCTTTACCTGAAAATGGTGGATATGTATCACTCATAAATCCAAGATAAAGGCTAACGCGAGTGCTCCACCTAATTGTCTCGACATTAAAAGTATGCCAACTTTCCGGGTAGCTACCAGTAAATAATACCACCCAAAATGCAATGAATGATAGTATGGACCCCCAGATTAATCGGAAAAACAGAATAAACCCATGGGGTATTCCTACATAGATCACGCCGAAAAGGAACTTCACAATTGCCAGTCCCCGACTTAAAGATTCAGGATACGATACTTCTAGCGAAGTCTGATCATCTGTACCATGAATGCCAAAAGATGGATAGCCATCACTGAGGTTGAGCAACCGGGCGTTTAGCCTAAGGTTCCATTGCATTTGTCCCACCTGAAACTCAAAAAAACTTTGCGGATACCTACCTGTAAATAATATTGACCAGAAGGCGATAAACTGAAGAATTGCAGACCAGATACCTATAAAGAATAATAAGAAAAAGTGAGGAATTCCAATGTAAAAAAATCCAAAAAAAGACCTCAGCAGTAGTTCGCCACGCGAATACTGCTCCTGGTGATTGATTTTAAGATTCATCATGTATTAGGTTAGGTTAAGAATATTTACTTCTTAAGATATCCTTCTTAACTGAATAATACAATTATTTAAGAGCTAGATTTGATTTGGTTCACGCGAAAGTTGCAAGTACTGTTTTCCCACAATCAGTAGTATCCCCAATTTTTACTTTTATTTCAGCGCTTAATGGCAAAAAGACGTCCACTCGACTACCAAACCTGATGAATCCAACTTCACTGGCATTGTCTACTTTATCTTCAACTTTTGGATAAAAACGGATCCTCCTTGCAACAGCTCCCGCAATTTGTCTGATAAGCATTTTCTGTCCATTCCCCAGTTCAAAACCAATGGATGTTCTTTCATTGTCTGTGCTGGACTTTGGATGCCACGCTACAAGGTATTTACCAGGATGGTATTTAAAATAGCTTATTTTTCCCTTAAAAGGGCTTCTGGTTACATGGACATTGAGAGGAGACATAAAGATAGAGATCTGTATTCGCTCTTCTTTGAGGTATTCATTTTCCATGGTCTTTTCCAACACAACGACCTTACCCTCTGCTGGGGCTATTACCTGATTTGGTTGATCAAAACTTGAAACATGGGGGTGTCGGAAAAATCTAACAATCAAGATCCAAAAAATGATAGCTGCAGCCGCTAAAGCATATTGTACAATTTCTATTGGAATAAAGTAAAATAAGAGACCATATAACAACCCGATCAAGATAGCTGAAATGGGAATGATCCAATAACCTTCTTTGTGTATTCTCATGGGTTAATTTTGAGGAAATTTAGGTTAAAATAATTTTAAGAAAACAACAATAAACGGGACCGAAAGTATCAAACTATCAAAACGATCTAGAAATCCTCCATGCCCGGGTATAATGCTACCAGAATCTTTGATTTCCATCGATCTTTTAAACAGAGACTCTACTAAATCCCCATAAGTACCTGCAATCACCACAATCAAGGCTACACAAAGCCATTGCCAAAGCAATAAATCCTGATAGAAATGGGACATTCCAAAGGCCATCAAGAGGGCAACAATAGCACCTCCTAATGCTCCTTCCCAGGATTTTTTGGGAGATATTCTTTCAAAAAGTTTGGTTTTACCAAACCGTATTCCTGCGAAGTAGGCCCCTGTATCACTCGACCATATAATCATCATCAATCCTAGCATGATCTGATAACTATAATATCCATGGTAAAAAACGACCACATTCATCAAGGCAAATGGAAGCGCTACATAACTGATGCCCAGATAAAACAAGGCAATATTGATAAAAGGTGTGGTATCATTTCGCTTGTATAACTTAATTAAAAACACAAAAGAAGCTAGTGGGAAAACAGCATAATAATACCTGGGATCAAGGTGATTTTTTTCAATAAAAAAGGATAAGCAAAATATGATTGTCCCAAGAATCACACCCAATAGTCGAATTGGGAGGTAGCTCCTTAATTTTACGAGTCGATAAAATTCCCATTGAGAAAATATACTTATGATTAGGAATACCACAAAGTAAGCCCACTCGCCAAAAAGTAAGGAGGAAACAATGATAGATGCTCCTGCTATTGCTGAAATTACCCTCCTATATAAATCAGTAAATTTTCTCAAAACTTAATTTCTTCATTGATGATTTTCAACGCTCTCATTACATGATCAGCTGCCACATGAATTTCAAAATGGCCAAACAGATACGCTGAGTCTTTTTTGTCTAATAAGACGGGATCAAGATTATTATCTTCTAGTATTGCTTTTACAATTTCCGCTCGGTAACGTTGTTGATCCTGAAATACCTTTTGCCACTCAACCATTTTCTCCGATCCTAAAATAGTTCCTAAAAAGTAATAATAGTCCTGAAACTACCACAAAGAAAAAAACGACAACCAAAATTGATGGAGTATTTGCACTACTTTCTGAGTCATATTCCATGATGCCTTCCTGTCCCAAATATAAAAGGGCTAAAGTAAATCCGTTATTGATAAAGTGCGCAAACATGGCGATAGAAAGATGTCCCGACCAAAAATATAAATAGCCAAACAATGCACCTAATAGAATCCTGGGTACCAATCCATAAAACTGCATATGTATAGCGCCAAATATAAATGCAGTAACCCAAATGGCCACATGCATATTTTTAAGCGCTACACCGAACAGATTTTGAATCAACCCTCTAAATAATAATTCCTCACCAATTGCAGGAAGAACTGCAATGATCAAAACCCCAAATAAAAATTGCCAAATGCTTCCAAATGATGTAATAAACTTGGTTAGTTGTTCCAATTCACTTTCTTTAACAGATACGTACTCTTCAAACCAGAACATAAATTCCGGAAAAACCACATTCCTGTTCCATTCAATAATTATTGAATTCACCATCATAAAGCTGAACATGATAAAGACAGTCATTAAGATGGGTTGATAAATATGGGCAGGGTAGCTAAAAAAAGAACTACTCTTGAGGTTTAGATTTCTTCTAATAAAAAATATTGGTATTAAGATAAAGGCTCCTAAAGAGGTCACCCCTTGAATAATGAGTAAAGGAATTCTTGCTTGCTCTGTATGGTAAGGAGGAGTCAGCACCGAAAGTGCTTCCTGAAGATCAAAATCAAAAAAAGGAAGAATCATTGCCTGAGCAATAAATGAAAACAGAAAAAGTGCTCCAACGACGTACCCTCCTAATATTAATAATAATAGCCATGGTGTGGAACCGGAAATGTCATTGAAATTGTTCCTCTGGATATTCTGCATAATTGCTCTAAATTTACGGTAAAAATAAGGATAAGCATTGGTTAAGATTGCAAACATTGATTTAGGTGAGTTTCCATTATTGCTTGCGCCCATGGAGGATGTAAGTGACCCTCCTTTCAGAGCAGTTTGTAAAGAAAATGGAGCAGATTTGATGTTTACAGAGTTTATCTCTTCTGAAGGTCTTATCAGAAATGCTGCAAAAAGTATCGAAAAGCTGGATATCTACGATTATGAACGCCCCATAGGAATACAGATTTTTGGTGACAAGATTGAATCCATGCGAAAGGCGGCAGCTATTGCCGAATCAGCAAACCCAGAAATTATCGATATCAACTATGGATGCCCTGTAAAAAAAGTAGCCTGCAAAGGAGCTGGAGCAGGCATTTTACTGGATCTGCCAAAAATGCAGGCCATGACAGAAGAGATTGTAAAATCTGTTTCTAAGCCTGTCACGGTTAAAACTCGTCTTGGATGGGATGGAGATTCCATAAAAATTGTAGAAGTAGCTCAACGACTTCAAGATGTAGGAATACAGGCACTTAGTATCCATGGACGTACGAGGAAACAAATGTATAAGGGCGAGGCTGATTGGGGACCCATTGCTGAGGTTAAAAATCATCCTTCTATACACATCCCTATTTTTGGAAATGGAGATATTGACTCCCCTGCAAAAGCCCTTGAATATAAAAACCGGTATGGCGTTGATGGAATCATGATTGGCAGGGCTGCCATAGGGTACCCCTGGATATTTGATGATATCAAATATTTTCTTAGAACAGGAACACACCAAGAAAAACCCTCACTGGACGAACGGGTTAAGGTAGCAAAGAAACACCTCCACTTTTCCGTTGATTGGAAAGGTGAAAAAAAGGGCATTTTTGAGATGAGGCGCCATTATACCAATTACTTTAGAGGCATTCCTAATTTTAAGCCTATCAGAACACAGTTAGTAGAGTCTACCTCACTGGAAGAAATCGATCATATTTTAAGTTCAATTCCAGAGAATTTTGCTGCAGAAATGGTGATTTAATGAGTGAAAGACCACCTCTAAAGGCATGGATGCTCCTTATTTTACTTGCCTTGATTTGGGGCAGTTCATTTATCTTAATCAAGAAAGGTCTTGCTAATTTAACATCGCTGGAAGTTGGGGCAATCAGGATGCTTACGGCTTCAATTACGCTTCTTCCATTTGTTTGGACAAGAATTCAAAAGGTGAAAAGAAGCAAGATGAAATACTTTATTGCTGTTGGCCTATCCGGAAGCTTTATTCCAGCCTTTTTTTTCGCAATCGCTCAGACCAGAATTGAAAGTGCAGTAACGGGAATTCTCAATGCCCTCACTCCCCTTTTCACAGTACTCATTGGCCTTTGGCTATTTGATCAAAAGCAGAAAATGAAAGTATGGATTGGGATTTCCTTTGGGTTTTTGGGATCCATACTGCTAATCACTGCAGGCTCAAATGGAGATATTAGCAAAATCAATTACTACGGATTCTTTGTGGTGGCAGCTACAGTTCTATACGCCATCAATTCTAATATGATCAAATATAAACTTAGCGAATACGATTCATTAACTATTACGAGTATCTCGCTGTTATTCGTTGGCCCAATGTCAATTTTTGTACTGCTTTTTTTTAGCGACTTCTTTTACAGATTTGATGAGAAATTGTTGGCATCTACGCTATATATTAGCTTGTTAGGCGTTGTCGGCACAGCCATAGCACTAATCATATTTAACAAGATTGTGCAGTTGACCAATCCCGTTTTTACCTCATCGGTCACCTATATTATACCTTTAGTTGCTTTATTTTGGGGATTAATGGATAATGAGATGCTCATCCTCAACCAATTCCTCGGAATGCTGTCCATACTTATTGGCGTTTATATCACCAACCAAACTGCTATTAGGAGAAAAACAGAAAGAATTTAACCACCTCTACGCCGTTCATCCATTTCTCTGAGCTTATCGAGGTCAAATTCTTTGAGGAAATTCTGCGCCTGCTCAATATTCTGAAACTCAAACAACTTATTATCTCCACCTACACTATGAATTTCCACCTTCACCAAATCAATCCTCTTGTCTCTTCTAAGCGGATTCTCTATGGTTATACTCTTCGAGCTATCGCGCTCCATTCTCTTGGCTAGTTTTACTTTCTTACGACGAATTCGTCCGCAATAAGTACACTTATATTCCTTAAGAATTTCACCATCTTCGAAAGCGCTGGCAGGTTGTAAAACCTCTTCTTTTTGAAGCTTAAGCGTCTGGAATCCACACCTATCACATTCAAGCGCGCTTAAATATCCCTTATACTTTTCAATAAACGTCTCACCAGTGTTTGTATCAATCCAAACATCATAATCTACTGAGAAGGCATCCTCCTCAGCTTGCATACCTTCATCCAGATAAGCATCTTCTTCCTCCTCACTCAACAACTTCAATTTGGCTCCCGTCCTTGGATTCATTCTGGGAGTATATCGTAATCGATTTAACTTCTTATTTAGTATTCCAGGATAATAAAACTTGAAAATCAAGTGTGTGATATATGCATGAAGTGTTCCTGCACATATAGCAATAAATACCCTGATAAATACCCAAACAGGACTGAGTTGAACTGTTTCATATTGCAGCGTATTAACAATGAAAAAGAATCCAATTGCTAATGCATAATTTGCATATATATACCTGTTAACTTCATGACGACTTGCAATATCAAATTTTTGTTTAAGGCCTTTTGCTGTTGAATAACTAATCTGATGCACCAAAACAATCAGTATAGCAACGGCCACCCCCACAAAAAATCCAATCGTGGCAATTTTCTGCCAGATCTCAAGGTAAGTTAGATACTTGTCTTGATCCATAATTTCTTAAATGATTTTATTATTAACACCTTTTGACCAGAAAATTACGCCATTTTCCTAAAAAAAAAGCCCAAAATCTTTCGACAAATGGCTAAATATATAGGATGAACAGCTTATTAACGGCTAAATATAGCTAATCTGATACAGATTTAATGTTTATATAATAGGAATATAAACCTCACCCCATTTAGATGTCTTAAAAAGGACATCTAACAGCTAAAGCATGAAGGAATTTGAAATAATACCTATGGCAAATTAGTTTATTCTAGTTGTAAAACATTGCCTCTACCTCAAGAATGAAATTCTTCAGTAGATAAGTTAAACGCTAACAATAAAAGACCATAACTAGCTATTCTGGAAACATTAAAAAGATCCTTAGGCTTAGCATAGTAGAAAAATACTTTACCTAAATGTTCTTATCCAATAAAATAGTTACATAAGTTAGTGCTAAATATACTCAAAAAGCATTTAATTAAGCTTTAAGCATATATTTACCACTATAACAAATGAGCTCTGGATACTAGTCGTTATGGGAATCACAAAAAAAGAAATAAAAAAAACCTATCTCGTTGAGATTGCATGGGAAGTTGTAAATCAAGTAGGAGGAATTTACACCGTAATACGCTCAAAAGTTCCCACTATGATCAAAAAATGGGATGGAAACTACTGTCTTGTTGGGCCCTACATGCCACAATATGCTTCAGAGTTTGAACCACTTGAAGATACTAAAGACCCTTTTAATAAGGTGGTTAAACAAATGCAAAAAGAAGGGCTTAAGGTACATTATGGTCATTGGTTGGTTAGTGGGAGACCTAAGGTGATTCTGTTTGACCTTGGCAGTGTCATGCACAAACTAGGAGAGATCAAATATTTCCTCTGGGAAAACCATGGCATCTCATCCCCTACTGAAGACCACCTTTTCAATGATGTACTCGCTTTTGGCGAGATGGTGAAAATCTTTCTGGAACGCCTGGCTGACGAAGCAGGCAACAGTAAACAAGTACTGGCGCACTTTCATGAGTGGATGTCTGCCACAGGTTTGCCAGAACTCCGTCGCAAGAACATAAATATTAGGTCAGTTTTCACAACACATGCAACAATGCTTGGCAGATACCTGGCCATGAATGACCCTAATTACTATGAACATCTTCCTTTTATTGACTGGCAAAAAGAGGCTAAGTATTTCAATATAGAATCAATTGTTGGCCTGGAAAGAGCAGCTGTTCATGGGGCCCACATATTCACCACAGTAAGTGAAGTAACAGCAAAAGAGTGTCGGCAACTGTTGGGAAGAACCCCTGATTATGTACTACCAAATGGAATCAATAATGAGCGATTTGAGGCGCTGCATGAATTCCAAAATATGCATGTTGAATTTAAAAATAAGATCCATGGGTTTACCATGGCTCATTTTTTCTCAAGCTATACCTTCGATCTAAACAAAACACTGTATCTGTTTACTTCCGGACGTTATGAATACCTAAACAAGGGGTATGATTTAACGCTGGAAGCCTTGGCAAGACTCAACCACCGATTAAAAACAGAGAAGTCTGAAATCACGGTTGTGATGTTTTTTATTACAAAAAAGCCCTATCATTCCATAAATCCTGAAATATTACAATCAAGAGCCCTACTTGAAGAATTTAGAGAAACGATCAATGCCATTCAAAAGCAGGTCGGCGAACGTTTATTATTCGATGCTGCAGCAAGAGATGACACGCGACTTCCTGACTTAAATAAATTCGTTGATGACTATTGGAGATTAAGATACCGAAGGACCCTTCAGACCTGGAAGTCAAACAACCTTCCACCTGTGGTAACACACAACCTCGTTGATGATTCAAATGATGAGATACTCAATTTCATTAGGGCTTCAAACCTGGTTAATAAAAAAGAAGACAGGGTAAAGGTGGTTTACCACCCTGATTTTATCAACTATACAAGCACACTATTCTCCATGGAATATGGTCAGTTTGTAAGAGGTTGTCACCTGGGCATTTTCCCAAGTTATTATGAACCGTGGGGTTATACACCCCTTGAATGTCTTGCAAGTGGACTGCCTGCAGTCACGAGTGATCTCGCAGGCTTTGGAGACTATGTAATGCAGAATGTCCGGGATCATGATAAAAGGGGGATCTATGTGATTCAGCGACAAGACAAGTCATTTGATCAGGCAGCAGGACAATTGGCAAACCGACTATATAATTTTGCCCGATTGAGCAGAAGACAAAGAATTGAAATGAGAAACAGGAGTGAAACTTCCTCAAGTCTCTTTGGATGGGATCAGTTGATCAAGTATTATGATCAGGCCTACTTATCAGCCATATCAGTTTGAGTTGGTTACCAGCTCTCCTTCATTTTCAATCACTGAAAGCGCTTTTTGAAAGATCTCATCCTGTTGATTGTAAATTGGATAGAAACCGCTGTTGTCCCACACGCTCCTGGCTATAAAAGCTTTTGTATAAAGCTTTATCAAGTCTTTTGACTTCTCGAGACCTGGCTGGTCAATTTCTACTTCATTTTGCTCACTCAATTTGACCAACTCGTCAAGCATTTGATCAGACACCTCAAAATTCGAAATATAATCTTCCAATGAGATCTTTTCTAATTCCTCTTTATTATTCTCATAATACTTAAGTGCATACTCCCTGATCGTATTGCTATTGGACAGTCTGGATAGATACATACTGTTTTGAGAAGAGTCCAATGGAACGAAATAATCTGGCATAATTCCTCCACCACCATAAACCGTTCTACCCGCATCCGTTTTATAAATCAAGGAATCTACCACTTTTACACTATCCTTCACATACATCTCACCGTTAGTAAAACGTTGATAATATTCATCATAATAGTCTTCGGTATTTTGGCCGTATGGTTTTTGAATACTCCTTCCACTCGGCGTATAATATCTGGAAATAGTTAACCTAAGTTCCGACCCGTCATTAAGAGAAATCGGTAATTGCACTAAGCCCTTTCCAAAAGACCGTCTTCCAACAATAATTGCACGATCATGGTCCTGTAATGCGCCAGAAACGATCTCAGAGGCAGAGGCTGAACCTTGATTAATCATTACAACCACTGCACCCTCTTCAAAGTCACCGGGATTTTTAGACAAATGTTCAGAATTATACCTGCTTTCCTTCCCTTTCGTAAAAACAATCAACTGTTGGTCCTTCAGAATCTCATCCACCATATCTACTGCCCGATCCATGTAACCACCTGGATTATTTGTCAGGTCTAGAATCATTTTCTTCATTCCCCGATCTTTCAATTGAACCAAGGCCTCCTTAAATTCCATATAAGTGGTGGCAGAAAACCTGGATACCTTAATATAACCAACCTCATTGTTGATCATGTAAGAAGCATCAACAGAAAACTGAGGAATCACATCTCTGACAATGGTAAAATCCAATAATTCCTGAGATCGCTTTCGAAGAATTGTAACCGCCACTTCTGATCCTTTTTCACCTCTCAATAATGAGATGACCCGTCGGTTATTTATTGATTCACCTGTTACGTCTTGGCCATCTACTTTAATTATTTTATCTCCAGACCTAAGGCCAATTTTTTCTGAAGGACCTCCACTCAATGCACTTACCACATAAATGGTATCCTTAAAAATATTGAACTCAATTCCTATACCTTCAAAATTTCCCTGTAACTGAGATTTAGCGATTTCTAACTCTTCAGCAGGTATGTATACCGAATGAGGATCCAGCTTTTCCAGCATTTCAGATATAGCAGTCTCCACAAGTTCATCCGTATTCACAGGGTCCACGTAGTCGTTTTCCAGGTAAGAAAGCACTTGCCGAAATTTGAAAAGGCTTTTCTGAAGATTAAAAGCACCATTTTCCGGTCCAGCCATATTCGCACCTATGAAAATACCCACAGCAATGGCAATTGAAACAAACAATGGCAGTGTAATTGCCGACCGTGATAATTTTTTATCCTTCACCTTTTCTATCAATTAATGATTCCTAAACTTAGATAATTTTTTCTACCTGTAATTGAGGTAAAACGAATGAAAGTAAAATTCGTTTCCATAAACTTATTATTCCTTTTTAATATGACTTCGTATCTTTGAAACTCAATGCGTTTATTTGATCGTACATTAGCTTCTTTGGTAGATGAGAACTTTGTCTACGCCCGGGCACTTAGTTGCTTAGGTATTGAATTTTATCAATACCCAAATAAGACGTTAAAAGAAATCTGTGCAGAAAAGGGTCTTGAAAGTGAGCAGGTGATTCAAAGTTTTTACCTTTTCAATAAATCTCATCAATTTTCATTTAGAGAATTACAACACTATCCCCTGGAGATCGTCGTCGAATACCTTAAACACAGTCATCACCTTTTTATCAAAAATAAGCTTCCATATATCGTCAAGCTGCTTAATAATTATCAAACAGAGAATGACCTTACCTTGATTTTTCCGGAGTTTGTTGATGAGTTTATCGAACATGTGTATAATGAAGAGGACACAATCTTTCACTATATACAACACCTGATAGATTTTGAAAAACAGCTTTCCCCCGTAAAAATGGAAAGACATATTTCCTTTGAACACCTCAATCTCCCAAAAATTCTTTCAGATCATGAGGAAGAAGATGAGCTAGCAGGTATTAAAAACCTTATTGAAGACCGAATAGACGAATCTGTGCACTGGAAAGTCATTACTCACGAAATCAATGCCTTTGACAGGGAATTATGGTATCACGCTGAAATCGAAAATAAGATTCTATTCCCCAGAGCCATCGTGTTAGAGGAACGTGTAAATCATTTATTTCAAGAGATCATTCGCCAAAACTGATGGCCAGGATAATGGCAATTGATTATGGAGCAAAAAGGACAGGCATAGCTGTTACAGATCCACTCTGTATCATCGCCAGCCCATTAACTACCGTACACTCCGGTAAATTGATGGATTTTTTAAAAGATTATTTTCTAAAAGAAGAGGTGCAGGAAGTCGTTTTTGGATGGCCAACAAAAGTTGATGGAACGGTTACAAATGCTACACCTTTGGTACAGGCAGCAACCAATCGTTTCAAAAAACTATTTCCTGATAAGCCCTTATTTTTGCATGATGAAAGGTTTACTTCCAAAATGGCACTGGAGGCAATGATAGCCGGAGGAAGCAAGAAAAAAGATAGACGCAACAAGGAAAACATTGATAAAGTAAGTGCAACAATCATTTTACAGTCTTATTTAGCATCGAAAACATGATTTATCCCATTGTATTATATGGAGACCAGGTACTCAAGAAAAAAACTGAAAAAATCACTGAAGGAGAAGATATTCAGGAGTTGGTCAATGATATGTTTGAAACCATGTATCATGCATCCGGCGTAGGTCTTGCCGCACCACAGATAGGAAAGTCTCTAAGGGTTTTTGTCATGGATAGTGATCCTATTGAAGAAAAAGGTGTTGAAGGCTTCAAGCAAGCTTTTATCAACCCGCAAATTATTGATCAAAATGGTGATCCCTGGGATTTTGAAGAGGGTTGTTTAAGTATTCCGGGAATCCGAGAAGATGTAAAAAGAGAATCCGAAATCACCGTAAAATATTTTGACGCTGATTGGAAAACACATACAGAAACATTTGACGGTATCAGGGCAAGAATCATTCAACACGAATATGACCACATCGAAGGTATCCTTTTTACTGACTACCTAACGGCTTTTAAAAAGCGCTTATTGAAAGGGAAACTCGCCAATATCAGCAAAGGCAAAGTAGATACAGACTATAAAGTAAAGGCACCGCTCAGCGTTAGAAGATAGTGAAAAACCTAAAAGTAAGCATCATTCAGAGCGACCTGCAGTGGGAATCCATTGAGGCAAATCTTGGAAACTTTGAAGAGAAGATATGGGAAATTAATGAGCCTACGGATCTGATCATCCTTCCCGAAATGTTCACAACAGGATTTTCCATGAAGCCTAAACCACTGGCTGAGCTGATGAATGGAAAAACACATAATTGGATGAGGATGATCGCAGCACAACGTAAAGCAGTTGTTGCGGGGAGTTGTATCATTACGGAGAAAAGTAAATTTTTTAATCGGTTACTGGTCGTATTTCCAGACGGGAAGACCTTACACTATGATAAAAAACACTTATTTACACTAGGTGGTGAAGATGTAGAATTCACCCCTGGTAAAGAACAGTTAACTTTTGATTTAAATGGTTGGAAAATTAGAACAGGTATCTGTTATGACCTGAGGTTTCCGATATGGGGCAAATCCAAAACAACAAAGGAAACCCCTTTTGAATACGATCTGATCTTTAATGTAGCTAACTGGCCTGCCCCAAGAATTCATGCCTGGGATGTGCTACTAAGTGCACGCGCCATTGAAAACATCAGCTATAGCATTGGCGTAAACCGCCTGGGTTCCGACCCTTCTGGCGCCTCCTATCCAGGGCATTCTTCTGCCTATAATTTCAAAGGCGAACAATTAATCCATTCTAAAGAATCCGGTATTTTGAATGTTACACTTGAGCGGGAAGCGTTAGAAACCTTTAGAAAACGATACCCATTCCTTAAGGACTCAGATCAGTTTGAATTAAAGTAAGCCAACAGGTCTCTTTCTGTACTAAAGGTTCTTCCGTTAAATAATTTTATAAAAGGGGTGAGTCTACCCGGATCCCCCAGGCACAGCAACCGGATGTTTTCAGCCTTTATAAAGCCATTTAACAAAGATTGCCCGATCCCTATATTTAAACTGATTCTATTATCAAAAACGAGATAAACCTTCGCCCGTTCTATTATCAGCTGTTTGAGATAATAAATAATTGATTGATCCGATTGGCTATCGCAGGAAAAAAAATCCGTCTCCGGAACTTCATTTAAAAAAGCCGCCAACGGATAATTAAATGAAACCTGAAGAGGTTCCTCAATGGATTGAATCAATACAATTGCTTTACTATTCATCGGATATATTTGCAATATGGTTAATTTGTTAGACTCCATATATAATAAATATCTTGAGTGCACTGGCGTCTCGACAGATACGAGATCCATACAGTCTGGAGATTTATTTTTTGCTTTGACCGGGCCAAACTTCAATGGCAATCAATATGCTGTGCAGGCAATCGAAAGCGGAGCAAAATATGCGATTGTAGATGATGAAAAATACGCAACACATCGGAGCACAGTATTGGTTGATGATGTGCTAAAGACACTACAAGAATTAGCCAATCATCACCGAAAGCAATTCCAGGGAAAAGTTATTGCGTTAACCGGCTCAAACGGCAAAACCACGACCAAAGAGCTACTCCATCTGGTCATGGATAAAAAATTTAAAACACTGGCTACCAAAGGCAACCTCAACAACCACATCGGAGTGCCTTTAACTTTACTTCGGATTGATCCAACAATTGAGATCGCTATTATTGAAATGGGAGCCAATCATCAAGGCGAAATCGCTGAGTTGTCATCAATTGCAGCTCCGGACTTTGGGCTGATTACTAATATTGGCGAGGCGCACACTGAAACTTTTGGTGGAATTCAAGGGGTATTAAAAGGAAAAACTGAGTTATTTAAATATTTAAAAGCCAACCACGGCGTTCCTTTCATCAACCAGGGAGATGAAAAATTAAAAGGAATATCAGGTGAATACCCTGATGCTGTTTACTATCCGGACAAAGACCTAACTTTTATTTCAGCCGATCCCAGCATTGAGTTTACAATTGGAACCCGTAAAACACAAACCCAACTGATTGGTGAATATAATTATCAGAATATCACAGCAGCCATTTCATTGGGCAGGTATTTTGATATATCCGATGAAGACATCTCAGCAGCAATAGCTTCTTATGTATCAGGCAACCACCGATCTCAGGTGATCGAAAAAGGACTGCTCAAGATCATAATGGATGCTTACAATGCTAACCCCACCTCCATGAGACTTGCACTGGAAAGTTTTGTGAAAAATTCCGGTGAAAAAATCGTTATCCTGGCTGATATGAAAGAAGTAGAAAATAGTGCCGTTAAACACGAGGAATTAGGGAAATACCTTTCCACTGTCAGCCTGCAAAAGGTTTATCTAGTTGGTGAAGAAATGCAAAATGCTAAGGCATCACTACCTGAAGCCTCCTGGTTTCCAACCATAAAAGAATTGATACAGCACCTCCAATCCAATCCTATCAAATCAGGTTACTTATTATTAAAAGGCTCCAGAAGCATGCAGTTGGATAAAGTTTTGGACACTTTTATTTAAGCTCTTCACGGAAAGGGATACCTGCCTGAGCCCCGGGTCTGGTCACGGCCAGGGCAGCACTCTTATTGGCCAGCGCAACGGCCTCTTCCATCGTCTTTCCTTCTGCAATACCAACCGCAAAAGCTCCACAAAAGGTGTCACCGGCACCAACGGTATCTATGGCATTAACATTCGGAGCCGGGACTATTTTTGAGCCAAAAGCGCCTTTGATAAACGCTCCCTTTTCTCCTATCGTAATAATTACCTGTTTAGCTCCACGTCCCGTCAATATTCCAGCTGCATTTTCAGCTGATTGAAGATCCTCGACTTCCACGCCAGTCATCACAGCCGCCTCTGTTTGATTCGGGATGATATAATCAGTAAGCGAAATTAACTCATCGCTAATTTCCTGGATTGGGGCAGGATTTAAAATAAACATTTTTCCTTCTGCTTTTGCTCTTCTTGCCAGATATAAAACTGAAGTCAAGGGCATTTCCAATTGTGTAAGAATGGCATCACAGCTTTTCAAAATGTCTGCTGCTTTATCAATATGTTTATCCAATAAATTGGCATTTGCCCCCATGGTAGCAACAATCATGTTTTGCCCTTTTGCATCCAGGTTGATCAAAGCGGTACCAGTTGGCAAGTCATCATCATATGTAATATAACTGGTATCAATCCCTTCCTTTTCATAAATACTTACAGCTTTTCTTCCAAAGTCATCATTACCCACTCTGGCTACAAAAGTGACCGATGCTCCCATCCTGGCTGCTGAAACTGCCTGATTTGCTCCTTTGCCACCCTGACCTATAAAAAACTCATGTGAAACGACTGTCTCCCCAGGCTTTGGTAACCGGTCCGACCTGGTAACCATGTCCGTATTGCTGCTTCCAACGACAACGATTTTTACTTTCATCTCTTAAGAGTTAGGGAGTTGGCTTGTAATTGGAGCTGATTAGATATTTGTACGTCATGTCTTTCGGCAGAATCATATATGCTTCATGAGGCATCGCTCCCCAACTATTATCCCCTCCTACACCCATTTGTTGATAATCAATGTTCACGATATTTCTATCAAATCGCCTCAATTTAATATTTTCTTGACATTAAAATTATTGACTTCTCCTGCCCTTCAAAAAAAAATGACTGTTTGGCTCATGTATTTTTAAGGCATATCAATGACTTACAAACAAAAGAAAAAAACTATTTGTAAAAGAAGGAATCTATACTACATTTGCAATCCCAAATTTTGGGAGCTTAGCTCAGTTGGTTCAGAGCATCTGCCTTACAAGCAGAGGGTCACTGGTTCGAATCCAGTAGTTCCCACTAAAGAATGGAATCCCGTTTGCTAAGCAAACGGGATTTTTTGTTTGATGCCGAATCAATCTTGTTTGGTTAAGGCAGGAAAACAAAAAATCAACCATTCGACAACGGAGAATGGGATACCATTTAGACTTCGGGGCACCTATGGATCAACGTAGGTAATCCACCATCGCTAAGCTTGACAATAGGAGAGACACCAACCTTGGGTTGGACGAATAGATAATGACGAAGGGGAAATTCATCAGGGTCTGCGGAGTGCTTGTAGGTAATTCAGTAGTTCGAAAGAAGGAATTCCCGTTCGCCTCGCAAACCGGATTTTTTTTCTCATGTTCATACAATTGCTCTGACTCAAAAAAATTCACCAGAAACCCCATCAAGAGCTACTTCGTAGAGAATCCATAATTGAATCACTAGCTTAAAACGTAAACATAAGCGGAAGTAACTGCTACACTTGAAGAGACGTTTTATTTTACAACCAATATGCTAATCTTTGATACAACAAACACTAAGATCACATATCAACAATAATTCATGAAAATTCTAATTGCGATTTCCTTCACCTTCTCGCTTTTACTAATTTTTAATCTTTCTGCTCAGAATCAAAACAAGCTGATTTGGTCCGATGAGTTTGATGTGGAAGGAGCCCCCAACCCTGAAATCTGGTCCTTCAGAATTGGTGATGGTTGCGACCTTGGGAAATGTGGATGGGGAAATAATGAGTCTCAATATTATACAGACAGACCAGAGAATGTAAGAGTAAATGATGGCTTACTAGTTATCGAAGCCAAAAAGGATACCCTGGGAAATAAAAAATATTCTTCAACCAGAATGGTAACCCAGTATAAAAAAGATTGGAAATATGGAAGAGTAGAAGTTCGTGCATTACTTCCATCAGGAAGAGGCACCTGGCCAGCTATCTGGATGAAATCTACTGATAATACCTATGGAGGCTGGCCCGAAAGTGGGGAAATTGATATTATGGAACACGTGGGGTATGATTCATTATTGATACATGGAACTGTTCATACAGAGGCATTTAATCACATGAAAAAAACTCAAAAAGGTAGTGAAATAGAAGTTCCTGATGCCGAATCGGCTTTTCACGTGTATGCAGTCGAATGGTATGAAGACAGAATTGATTTCTTTGTAGATGACACAAAGTATCACACTTTCCTAAACCCCAACATGACCTGGGAGGAATGGCCATTTGATCAGAAATTCTTTTTGATCCTAAACATTGCCGTAGGTGGCAATTGGGGTGGCAGAAAAGGGATTGATGAAAGTATTTTTCCTCAAAAAATGCTTGTGGACTACGTAAGGGTATATGCACTCGATAATCGCTAAAGAGAAGTATAATTTATACCTTTATCCTCACACCTTATTCCAACCCAATGATTCAAATGATGAGGCCATATCTGCTTATTCTGGTTGTTGCAGTTTTATGCTCCTGCTCAAAAACAACTGAAAAATTTCCCAATATCATTATCATTCTTGCGGATGATATGGGTTATGGTGATGTTCAGGTTTTCAATCCGGAGTCAGAAATACCAACCCCAAACCTGAATAAACTCTCAGAAGAGGGTATCATGTTTATGGATGCCCATACTCCTTCCTCTATTTGTACTCCAACAAGATATGGATTACTAACTGGTCGATACTGTTGGAGAACCTCACTCAAAAGGGGTGTTTTGAAAGGATATGACACGCCGCTTATTGATGAAGATCGCATAACCATTGCTGACTACCTGAAAGCAAAAGGCTACAAAACAGGTATCGTTGGTAAATGGCACCTGGGACTGGGGTTCCAAAAAGTGGAAACAGGTAACACTGAAAAATTTGATCTGACTAAGACGCTCTATAGCTCACCCAATAACCACGGATTTGATTATTCCTTTATTTTGCCAGCCTCTTTAGATTTTGAACCTTACCTATATGTGCGAAATAAAGAGGTAGTTGATACCCAATTCGATTCTGTGCCAACAACGCAATTTCCTCATTTCTGGAGAGAAGGGATCAAATCAAAAAGTCTGGAATTTGATCAGGTATTGGATGATCTTTTGGGGGAAGCGAAAAAGTTTATTTCAAGAGAAGCAAAATCCATTCAGCCATTTTTCCTGTACTTTCCACTTACCGCCCCTCATAAACCAGTTATTCCAAAAAACGATTTTGTGGGTGTCTCTGGAAAAGGCCTCTATGGTGATTTTGTGAATCAGATTGATTGGACGGTTGGAGAAATTACTAACCTATTAGATAGCCTAAACCTAAAAGACAACACACTTGTGATCTTTACCAGTGATAATGGGTCTCCTATGTACAGGATTGATGAAGGCACTGGTCCTGATCATGTCACAGATGAATCACTCGCATACTATAATGCAAGTAGCCACAAGGCCAACAGTTTGCTGAGGGGCATCAAAGGTGATGTCTATGAAGGTGGACACAGAGTGCCATTTATTGTAAGATGGCCGTCAAAAATTAATGGAGGAGAAAAGGTTGATGAAGCCATTGCGCTTACAGATATTTATGAAACGCTTATCGAATTGACGGAAGGTTCAAAAACAACAGGTAATGCGGAAGACAGCTTCAGTTTTTATCCGCTACTTTTTGGTAAGACTCAAGATTCAAAAAGACCTCCAATCATTCATCATTCTGGAGGCAAGGGAATGTTTGCAATCCGGGACGGCCAGTGGAAAATGATTCTTGGTAATGGTTCAGGCGCCAGGACAAAACCTGCAGGGACCCCATTTGAAAAACCTTATCAATTGTACAACCTTGAAGTTGATTTGATGGAATCTAATAACCTTATTGAAGTGGAAGATGGAATCGCCAAAACCCTTGAGGACGCATTAATTAGGATTAAGGGAAGCGATTGATTTAAAAATTGCTTAATATCGCCGCTCAAATAACTATTGAATTCATCCCCTTTTCAATTGACTAGCAAGTGAAGTATTTATTTCCCTATCTGATATTTTTCTTAGCTATACCCCAGTTACAAGCTCAAAAAATCAATGCGGAATATCAATTAAAGATCAAAAAAATCACCTCCCCCATTATAATAGATGGAGTAGCAGATGATCCCGCCTGGCAAGATGCTGATATAGCAACAGACTTTTATACGGTACTTCCCATGGATACAAGTTTTGCTCAAGCCCAGACGGAAGTGAAAATGGCTTATGACAATCAAAACATTTATCTGATTGCTGTCTGTCATCACGCTTTGCCGGGACCCTACTATGTCGAGTCACTCAAACGTGACTTCACCTTCGGACTCAATGACAACTTTATCTTCTTTATGGATCCATTCGATGACCAGATCAATGGATTCACATTCGGTGCCAATGCTGCTGGTGCACAATGGGATGGGATGGAATCTGAAGGAAGTAAAGTGAATTTGAGCTGGGACAATAAGTGGACTTCAGAGGTAAGGAGTTATGAGGATCGTTACGTATTTGAGATGGCGCTTCCGTTTAAAAGCATCAGATACAAAAAAGGAATTACCGAATGGGGGATCAATTTTAGCCGTCTTGACCTCAAAACAACTGAAAAATCTGCCTGGGCACCGGTGCCACGTCAGTTTCCAACATCTACTTTAGCCTATTCAGGAATTCTTTTGTGGGACCAACCGCCCCCCTCTCCAGGCCCTAACATTTCATTTATTCCATACTCACTGGCCCGCGTTACAAAAGACTACGAACAAGGAGGAAAGCCTAATTATGCAACTGAAATTGGTGGAGATGCAAAAATAGCAATCACTTCCTCCCTGAACCTGGACCTTACCATTAACCCGGACTTCTCACAGGTAGATGTAGACAGGCAGGTCACTAACCTCGATCGGTTTGAGCTATTCTTTCCTGAGCGGCGTCAGTTCTTTCTTGAGAATGCTGATCTTTTTGCCACCTTCGGGTATGAAAGAATCAGGCCGTTTTTTTCCAGAAGGATAGGGCTAAGGGCGCCCATTCATTTCGGGGCAAGGTTAAGTGGAAAACTAGATCGAAACTGGAGAATTGGGGTGATGGATATGCAAACCGGAAGCGTTCCTGAGACAGGTTTGAGTGGTCATAATTTTGCGGCCATTGCCTTACAAAGACAGGTATTTGCAAGAAGTAATGTCACCCTGCTGGTGGTAAACAAACAGTCCCTTAATAACATCACGGAAGTACCATCAAATCAGTCAGACACATTAGCCTATAACCGTAATGTTGGGATTGAATATAAGCTTGCCTCTGCTAATAATCAGTGGACAGGAAAAGCACTGTTGCTGAAGTCCTTTAGTCCTGGTAGCTCAAACAAAGACATTACCCATGCAGCTGACCTAAGCTACCAAACCAGACAATGGATTATTAACTGGCAACATGAATATGTGGGCACTAATTATACAGCTGAGGTGGGTTACGTGCCCCGAACAAATTTTGTCCGGATAAATCCGGAAATTAGTTACAATTTTTTTCCAAAAAAGGGAATACTAAATACACATGGCCCTGCGATCAAGTTAAGCAATATCTATACTGCTGACCTAAGTAAGGTCACTGATAAATTATATATTTTCATGTATAATTTCAGGACTGTTAGCCAGCATACACTTACCCTATGGACCGCCTATGATTTTCTGGAGTTACAGTTCCCATTTGACCCCACCAATACAGGGAAACCCGAACTTCCAACAGGAAGTATAAACACCTGGAGATCATGGGGGACCAACTTCAAATCCAAACCACAAAGCTTATTAACTTATGGGTTTCAAACAAGATATGGAGGTTACTATCAGGACGGAAAGCGGTTGAATTTAACCGCTGATATTGGCTATCGGTTCCAACCTTATGTAAACTTTTCTATGAGCTCAAGCTATAACCGAATCAATATGATTGCACCCTGGGAAACCTCCAATTTCTGGCTGGTAGGGCCCAGGCTCGATGTAACCTTTACCAATAATTTATACCTGACAACTTTCGTTCAGTACAATGAACAAATAGATAATGTCAACATTAATTCAAGGCTACAGTGGCGCTATGCTCCGGCTTCTGATCTTTATATCGTTTACACAGATAACTATTTCCCGGCGCCATTCAATGTGAAAAACAGATCGCTGGTTTTCAAGTTGACTTATTGGTTGAATATTTAGTTATTTACAGCCCGCGCTTTCAACAAAATCTAATAGTTGATTTTTGACGTAGGAGTTTTTATTGTCAGCCAAACTCCTCAATTGGCTACATATATCAGGGTTGCTAACCTGATGTTTCTTGTAGAGTTTTAAGAGACTGACTAATTGTGGACCACTTAAGGATTTAAGTGTTGAAGTAGATCGTTCGATAACTTTATGGCTCAGGTACGGAGCAGAGGTCAATTTATCAATGATCAAGTTTTCAATACTGGCGTCTACCTTTCCAATCAAATTAAAGAGATTGACCTGTAGGGTTTCTGATCGCAGGTGATCTGAACTCAGGGACTTTAATATAATATAAGCCTGAAAGTATTCGCCTTCAAGTATGATATCTATGCATGTGTCAATAATCGAATCATTCAAATTTAGAAGTAATCCGATTCGTTCCAGTGCCCATGTTCGATCACTTTGGTCAGGGCTTTTAATAATGATTTCAAATAAGGATGCGTCCAGTTGCTTTTCAGTTAAGGAAATGACCTGCTGCTGTATGGGGCCATAGATAAATTTCCAAAGTTTATGGGTAGTATAAGCAGCCCCATCTACTACATAGTCCAGAACCTCCTGATTTGTCGCACCAGATACACCGTCAATAGGGATGCTATTGGTATCCGGTTTACTTACCAATTCATCAAAGGAATAATCCCCCAGGGGCAGAAAGGGATTTGCCAATAGTTCGTGCAATCTTTCATATTCGGCAGGAGTAAAAGGCTCATGATCATACTTGCTCAGGAATTCCCCATCCAAAAGTTCAAAGCCCAGGTATCTACCGGTAATGTTCCAGAATATTGAAATACTCAAGGGGCGACATTTGTTGTCGAAACATACACCGGTATTCAATTCAACATAATAATATAGTGGGATACCATCTACAGTCGAAACCTGAAGTATATCCTCTGCTGATAATGAATCATAAATAGATTCAGTCACAGTTGTTGTAGAATCATTTATAGGTGCAGTAGAAGGTTGAAAATAGCGGATATTATCTCCCTCCTGAAACGGAACCAGGATCGCAATAAAAACAACCAATACACCGCTGATCCAGTTGATCATTTTATACTAACAATTTTAATGCTTGAAAGATTTAAGTTTTTGGGACGATACCCCCATGTGCTCTTAGCATATTTTTCAATTCCCCAATAGGAACGTCAGCAGGAGTCACCTTATTTTTAATAGCTAAAACTGCTGCTGCCGCTGCAGATTGTCCCATCCCCATGCACGAAGCCTGCACTCTCAATCCTGAATTCGCCAATCGGTCACTGCTCAGGCACCGACCTGCAACCAGAAAATTCTGGCTGTTTTTAGGAATTAAAGCCCGCAATGGAATTGTCGCCACAACATCTTCTTTCAGAAATTCCTGATAAATGGATTTCCCATTTCTGTGTAAATCAACAGGATAAAAAGAATAGGATAAGGAATCTTCAAATACCCTCCCTGATACATAATCATCCTTTGTGATTTGATAGAGTCCATCAATCCGGTAGGTTTCCCTGACTGCTGTCTCTGTTTGTGTGTCAATGATCTTCAATTTTTCACATCCGGGGTATGTTCTTAGCTTACGAATAAGTTTCAATAGCGATGCTCTCCCTTCGATATTGGCTTTTGTATGTCGCTCTGCCGTTGAAGAATCTGCACCTGGCACATAAACATATCCATAGGGAACTGTAGGGGGAAATTTATTGACAGACGTATCCACTTTACGATCACTGTTGACAAGCATATTCTGTCTTAGCCTACCATGATATTCCCTTGGGATTTTAGACAGATCAAGTGATTCAAAATCATATCCCCCTATCCGGTAAATAAAAGACCCGGGTTGTGTATCCTCCTCCCTCAGAAGATCAAACCCTGCAATGGAAGCAGCGGCTGCATTCCCGGAGCAATCAATGATCTGCTTACATACAATTTCATTGGAAACTCCTTTTCCAACCGTTTTAACAGTCCAACTTCCTTTATTAAAGTTGATTTCAGTTGGTGTTTCATAGTAATGAATATCTACTCCAGCTTCTACGCATTTCTCTTCAGCCAATATTGCATATAAATGTCCATTTACCGTCACCTGATGTCTCCAGTGAGAAATGGTTTTGTTATCTGGTATGATTGAAAAATTAGGAAGAATGCCGTCGTTTAATTGGACCGCATCCATCACCAACTCCCAGCCAATTCCACCAATGATTTGTTTGCCCCAGGCATGAAATATTCCTGGGAATGAAACACCTCCAGTAGTGGTTGTACCTCCCAGTTGGCTCCCACTTTCTATCAGTGTAGTTTTTACTCCCGCTCTTCCTGCCTGAATCGCAGCGATGACCCCGGCTGTGCCTCCTCCAACGATTAATATATCGGTTTGAATCGTTTTCTCCTGGACCTTATAAGGCTCTTTCAGGACATCACCCTTTACCAGGGATGAAGCGGTAAGTCCGAGGGACAATGCCCCCATTGACTTTAGGGCCTTTCTTCGTTCTATTTTTTCCATTGGTACTAAACTAAAATATTTCTTAAAACTACTTGCTTCCTACTAGATGACTATTTTTTTATTAGGTCATAGACAAGTTGCGTTGCTTTAGCACGCGTTAAAATCTCACCTGCAGCTAACCCTGTTGAAACGGGTTTCTCCATTAATCCTGAAATGATCATACTAAATTTTTCAGATGAAACGAAGCTATTTGGATATACATAAACTGGTGGCATCTGAGAAGGATTTTTTCTCCAATAATAGTTCAAATAATTACGCGTCTCGTATGAAAGAAACGGATTATTTGATTGGGTAGAGTTGTCATATAATGTTTCAATATACTTAAATGCAGGATGTCCACGAGGCACATCATCAAAATGGGCAGCGGTTATACTAATTGGAATATCAAGTCCAACGACAACCAGACGAGCAAAATCAGCTAAAGTAATAGGCTCATTTGGCTTGAATAAATAATTCACATCACCATCTACCGCTCCAAGCAAACTTAGCTTTTGCACTGCCTCAAACTCCGGGAGATCCGCGGGGAGATCCATATAAAAAAACAAACTTGATTTTTGCCTTAGCAACTCATTTTGAATATCCTCGATCGGTAATTCTTTAAGATCATTTTTGCTTTTTATTGAAAAAGCCGAAGCAATTCCAGCTGCTTGACCAAGGGAAGACCAAACTGGTTCCATTCTAACACTTGATATAGCTACATGAGTAGAAGAAATACCTACCGGGAAAATTATCCCCTTAATCTTTTCAGGTATCATTACTCCATATGGGATTTGATAAGGTCCGGTCACATCAAATAGAACAAGGTCACCCTCAGAGGCACCTTCACCATATGGTCCTGCTTTCGGACTAGTTGGGTTTTGTACATTATGTACGTCTATTGGATATAAACCAATTGCAATGGATTTAGCGTGCAATGGGCCCCGTACACCATTTCCACGGAGGTCTTTATGAAGATCACTTTCTGTTAAAGTATAAAGACCTTCAATCCGCCTTCCCTGACGCACATAAATACGATAGGGAATATGATCATTATCTGTAAACTCATCATCTGCCAGACCAATATTTGGTGAGCCCCCCTCATTTTGAATATAGTACAGCCAACCCAGTGAGTGATCTTTATAGATTTTCTCAATTGCAAGCCTTTCTTTCCAGTTGGACAAAATCCATTGAGTACCATACCCCGTAAGATCTGCCCCGTAATTGATGCCAAGCAAATCGAATTTTCCATTTGGGATAATCGGTTGACTTTTTGACCACCTGTAGTTATCCGGATTATAGTTATCTGGTGGACTATTCAAACGAAACGGATGATCTTGTCGGCCATAATCTTTTGCTGTTAACCTGAATGTAAATGCCTGGCTTTTGTCATCAGCCAAACCTGTACTCCCCGGAAAAATAGTTCCTTTTAAAGCGTCTGGAATTGAACCAAATGCATCTGTATAAATAACACCTGCATGTGGCTCTTCCTTGGAACGTGCCTCTCTTCCAATGCGATATGGCACCCCTGAAAATTCTGCCAGATCAGCCTCATAGGTAGCATCAATGATTATTTTTCCGGTATAAGTATGTTTTTTGCCTAGCATTCCCTGATTGTCACGATCTTGCGTAATTACACCGGTCACCCGGTCATCATCCATTATTACATCGATCGCTACTTCATTGAAATGAGTTTTAATTTCAGGAATCTCAGCCACCATTTCAGCATAAATCCTTGCAGCAGTATGTGGTTCCCAGGCTTGTCCTTCAGCTACATTCCAGGACACCAGATCTGGTGCATTCAAATGAGCTTTTACTAAAGGATCATCTGAAAGATATTCCAAATGATAGCGCTTTACTCTAACCCGAAATTCTTCCATGACTCCACTATTTGCCTGTCTTACCAGGTCATCCAACCTTAGTACCCCTGAGGAAAGCATTCCTCCTAACACCGGAGATTGCTCAATAATAATCACCTGCATACCTAATCTACCTGCTGATATTGCAGCGGATATACCTGCAGGAGTACCTCCCACTACAACAATGTCGTAGTCAGATTTTTGTGCAATCAGAACCCCATTAAAGAGCAAAAAAAGAACTAATAACCCTTTCGTAATCCACAAAAGAATATGCATAAATATTGATCTAATCATTTAGAATTTTTTTGAAAAATCCATCACCACATTAGACACATGGTGATGGATAATCATTTTTTGAAAGTTTGATTAATAGCCCGGATTCTGATTTTCCCCTGTAAAAGCTTTATTTAGTTCTATTTCGTTTACCGGAATTGGCCATAAATAATGTTTCTCAGCAATGGTGATTCCCAGTGTGCTCTGAACAACCTCGGCTGCCTTTCCGGTCCGCTTGAGGTCAAGCCACCTTTTTCCTTCCATTTGGAATTCGTAAGCTCTTTCAGTCAGTACCAGATCCAAAAAGCTAGCCTGATCATAATCAGTCAGCACATAATCGTCAACTGATGGCGTGTTTGGATCATGACCATAGGCCCTTCTGTGAACCATATTCAATGCCTCCATTCCTGCTGCTGTTGGTCCTCCCGCTGCCTGACTTGAAGCTTCCGCATAAATGAGCAATGCATCAGGATATCGATAAATTGGAATATCATTTCCAGCTCCTGATCTACCCGCTGCTTCCGGATCAATGAATTTTTTACTAACCAGGGTATTTGGTCCCAATCCAAAGTCAATGTTATCCCAAAGTGCTTTCCTGATGTCATTGTCATCCCAATTGACATAGAAAGGATTTGTTAAATCACTGTAGGAAGCATATGCACCACCAAAATTGAAGTTTCCGGTACTCGGATGGTTTATGATAAATAACATCCAGTTACCAAACCCGTCCAACCGTGTTCGCTTCATAGAAAATATATCTTCGGCTGAAGTCACAATGGTTGGGCCAAACACATCCAATTGGAAATCTTCAAAAGAGGATACAGGCACGAGACTAAACTTATTGGATGTAATCACTTCGTTTGCCTTATCCCTGGCTTCATCATACATTCCAAGTGTCAGATAAACATCCGCCAACAGGGTTTTGGCAGCGTATCGCGTTGCCCGTCCCGCGTTCTCAGGATCTTCGGGTAAGGTGCTTTCAGCTTCCATGAGATCATCCATGATGAGGTCATAAACATCATCCACTGAACTTCTTGGGATATCCCTTTCCTCCATATTCATATCTGTTCTTAGAGGAACACCTGCCCAGTTTCTGACAAGATCAAAATAGGCCCATGCCCTGAGAAATTTTGCCTCACCAACAAATGCATTTAGGTCCGCCTGATCTATATCTGTTGCATTGTTTGCATTATTAAGGATGATATTGGCATTCCTTATACCACGATACAACATGTTCCAACGATTGGCGGCCTGATTAACATTACCGCTATTAAACCCGGCAAAATCATTGTAATTTGCCCTGCTGCCTCTTCCATATACAAACTCTGAATGATAATCGAGTACTGCATGTAGTTCTGCCCGGACATTACCCGACAATGCATCGTAAATCGCGAAAACACCGGCCTGCATTTCTTCTGGAGTTTGATAAAACTGACTGGTCGCAACAGTCTTTGGCTCCTCCATTAACTGATCCTCACAAGATACCAAGCTGGTGAATATTACAAATCCAACAATGAATCCAACAGGTAAATGTGAGCCCTTTATTATTCTAAATATATTTTTCATTTCCATTAATGTTTAATGTGTGAATGATTGTCTTAATTAAAATCCAAGTCTAAAGCCAACTGTAAATGACCTGGCTATTGGATAAGTAAAATGGTCAATACCCCTTGCGGTGCCCGCCCCTCTGGAATTCACTTCCGGGTCCCACCAGGAATAGTTGGTGATGGTCAGCAGGTTTTGCCCACTGAAATATACTTGCGCATTTTCCAACCAGCTGATATTAGTTACTTCAAAATTGTAAGCCAATTCCACATTTCTCAACCTGAGGAAAGAACCGTCTTCAATCCATCGGTCGGAATTATATGCCGAGGTACTCCTGCTTATCAAAGGATACTTTGCATTGGGATTTTCAGGGGTCCAGTTGTCAAGGTACACCTCTCTTGGCATATTTATACCCTGACCGTAATCAATGGTAGTCGGAATGGAACTGACATTATAGATGTCATTACCATAAGTCCCCTGGAAAAACAGTGTGAACTCAAAGTTTTTGAATGACATGTTGGAATTAATCCCATAGATAAAGTCGGGATTTGGGTCTCCGATATATGTTTTATCATCTTCGGTGATTGAGCCATCTCCGTCCAGGTCCTGCAAAACGATCTGACCATTGTCATCATAGCCATCCTCTAACCAACCATAAAATTGTCCGATGGGTCTCCCTTCTCGTAGAATGGTTAAATTATCTTGTACCACCAATACATTTGTATTGGCCCCCAGAATATCTTCTCCATCTTGAAGTGTTACAACCTCATTCCTGTTAAAGGAAATATTCGCATTCATATTCCATTTAAATTCCCCGGTCAGAATCTTTGCATCCACTGCCAGTTCAACTCCCGTATTCTTCACCGCTCCAACATTTCGAATGGTTCTGGTATATCCTGTTGAGGAAGGAAGTATCACTGTATTTAGAAGATCCCGAGTGTTTTTTGTATAATAGTCTGCCGTAAACAGGATCCTATTATTTATAAAGCCAAAGTCAAGACCGAAATTTATCTGCTCTGTCGTTTCCCATTGCAGCCCGCCCGGTAAAGTGTTATTTGGGCCAAAAGTGTTGTAAAGTGCGTCATCCAGCACTACCAAGCCTGATGAAAGCAAATTCAATGTGGAGTAAGGGTCAATCGCCTGGCTTCCGGTCAATCCCCAGCTAGCTCTTACCTTCAGATCAGAAAATACATTATCAACATTAAAGAAGTCTTCATCATATAATCTCCAGGCAAAAGCACCAGAAGGGAAATATCCCCATTTTTCCCCTTCACTATATCTCGAAGATCCATCGGCTCTTAAGCTTATTGTGAATAAATACTTGTCATTTAAAGAATAGTTGACCCTTCCCAAATAGGACATGAGTGTCGAGTATGAATAATTCGTGTTTGCGATACCTTGTGTAGCAGCTGCACTCAGATCATATGTTTCAAAGACATCACTTAAAAATCCCTGTCCCGATGCCCCCAGAGAAGTACTTAAAAAGTCCTGATAGGTGAAACCAGCAACCGCAGAAACACTGTGAATACCACCAAAGGTCTTATTATAGCTTATGGTATTTTCACTAAGTAAGCTTCTGAACTGTCCTGTATTAACTGATGCACTACCCTCAGAATTGATGAAATTCCTCGTCGTGTAGACATCTCTTCTATGGTCCCTATTCTCTATTCCACCTGAAACTTTTATCGTAATCTCTTCAATGGGTTTAAAAATAAATGCCAGGTTAGACAAGGTCACATTCTCCTTTAACACATTTGTCTGTTCATTGATATAGTTCAAAGGATTGACCGCATCAACAGGAACAAATGGATATTCCTGTGCCAGTATATTCAAAGTTCCGTCGTCGTTGTAAGGCTCTGAGATGGGTGCCGCAGCAATGGCAGCATTGGTCATGGAGCCTCCTCTTATTCCGCCATCACTGTCTCTCCTTTCGGTCTTCACATAAGTTGCTGTATTGGTAAGTTGTACACTGAACTTTTTGCTGATCTCATGTGAGATGTTGGTTCTAAGGGTATATCTATCATAGTCACTTCCAACCACAATCCCATCCTGGCCAAAGAAACTGCCTCCAATGGAAAATTGCGTCTTATCATTGCCACCACTCACATTTAAGGACGATGACCAGATGGGTGCCTCCGTAAAGACGATATCCTGCCAGTCAGTCCCCTCTCCAAATGCATTGATCTCAGCCTGCGTGAAATAAGGAGTAATATTGTCATTTGTAGCCTGCAGATTTGCTATTTCGGCATACTCTCGCCCATTCATTAATTCGAGTTTCTTTCTCAGACTCTGAGAGCTGTAACTTGTTTCGAAATCAACTCTAGTTTCGCCTGCTTTGCCACTCTTGGTAGTTATTAACACCACACCGTTAGCTCCCCTTGATCCGTAAATAGCAGTCGCTGAAGCATCTTTCAGTATTTCTATACTTTCAATATCGGAATTATTAATGTTGGTAGGATTGCCGGAATAAGGAAATCCGTCAATAACATAAAGAGGTTCATTTCCCCCCTGAATAGAATTTGTACCCCTTATGCGAACACTTAATCCAGCACCGGGAGCACCTGTAGTTTGTAATACCTGAACCCCGGGTGCCCTGCCTGAAAGTGCCTGAATCATGTTGGTTGTTGGAAAAGAATTAATGTCTTTGGACTTTACACTGACTACAGAGCCTGTCAAGTCACTTTTCTTAACCGAACCATATCCCACAACCACTAATTCTTCCAATGTTTTAACGTCAGTATTCATACTAACATTTATTTCTGATTGATTCCCCACAGTAATTTCGCGGGTTTCGAACCCCACGAAACTATATGTCAACTCAGAACCTTCAGGTACAGATAACGAATACTCCCCATTGGCATCAGTGACTGTACCTCTTGTACTCCCTTTAACAGTAACACTTACTCCCGGAAGGCCCTCGCCATCCTCAGCTGAAACTACCTTGCCAGATATCGATTGCTGATCATATGTTAGAATTTCTTCAATGGGCTTGTTCACTTCAGAATTATTAATTCCAACATGGATATTATCATTGACCCGCTTAAACCTTAATTCGCTAGTCTTAGATATCTCACGCAGCACATCTGCAAGCGATCCATTGGTAATATCAAGGTTGATCCTTTCTTTCAGATCTATCTTCTCCTCATTGAAAGCGAAAGAAAATCCGGTTTCCTGGCTCAAATACTTGAAAGCTTTGTCAAGGCGCATATCTTCTACATGGATTGATAGATATATCTCCTCAATGCTTTTGCTCTTATACTGCGCATGGAGGTCTGAAGCCACCAATACGCAGGAAAGTGCCCCATGTAGTATAAAAATAAGTAGTAGGTGTCTGGACATAATGACCAGTTGTCTTAGTAATTTTGATTTCATAATTTTAATCGGTCTTAGGTTAACATTACTTAGGATCCGGGTCTGCTTTATTCCACGATCGTCCTCCAACGTTTCAGAATAGGTAGGCCCTTTTTTTATTAATATTCTAGCTTGAATCATTCATAGTCTCATCATTTAGTTTATAAATACTTTATCACCTTCAACATGAAAACTAAAGTCGGAAGAGAAGCTCATCCCTTGAAGGACTGCTTCAAGGGTTGCATTTTCATATCTTCCTGTAAATCCGTCTGATATTGGAGAGGTTCTTTCCACGATTATGTCGACACCATACCACCTTTCCAGACGTATCATAATTTCATTAAATTTGGCTTTTTCGAATGCCAGTATCCCATCCCTCCATGCCAGCACATTGGGATCGAAATGGCTTTTCTGAAAAATCCCAGTCTTATGATCTATGGATACCATTTCACTTGGCAGAAGTGTACTCGTTTGCTTACTATTCTGTTTGTTTTTCTTCTCAACTAACACCCTGCCCGATGCGACAGCAACTGACATTGATTCTTCAAATGGAAACGCTTGAACATTAAATGAGGTCCCCAATACTTTTACCTGAATATCACCTGATAATACAATAAATGGATGCAGCGAATCCTTTTGCACTTCAAAAAAGGCTTCTCCTACCAGTTTTACCTGTCGTTCATCACTAAATTTTTCCGGATATTCTAAATAGCTTTCAGCATTCAGTTTTACAACACTTCCATCAGGGAGCGTGATTAGTGATTTTTTGCCACTGGGAGTACTTTTTATGACAGTTGAATGAACTTCTACAGTCGTGTTCTCTTCTACTGGTAAAATAAAGAAATAGGATCCGGTAATGATCAGTAACACAATAGATGCTGCAATTGATCTCCAATATTTGGTCCAGGATGTCTTCTGGTGATCTGCTTTATGCTTGTCCGGATACCGAATACCTAATTCCCGGGTAATCTTCTGAAATACTTCTTCCTGATTTTGAACATAGGGACGATGTTGTGAGTCCTGCCACAACTCTCTAAACCTTCTGTAGAACAGTTCATTCTCTTTGGACTCATTTATCCATTTTTTAAGCTTTTCAGCCTCCGTAAAATTTAATTCACCAGAGAAATCCTTTGCTATAAGCTTTAAATAATCAATCATAAATGGTAAAATGATAAAACCTTTAGCTTAATAACTGGGATTATTGAGATAACCCCCAAAGCATTTAGGGATTTTTATTAAATTTTTAATACCCTCCTTAATTCCAACTGTCTAATTAACAATGAGGTCCTTTGCCGACCTGTAGGCTTTATGCCCGGTTGACCCGTCTCCCAGGACTGGATGCGCCTGATCCGGAATGAATTGCCGGTGCCAATTTATTTGCTTTATCATCTCCGGCTTACTTATCAAATTATACCATTCATTTTCATCACTGATGTGATCATAAAATTCTTCAGAACCATCCAGATATTTGATATAACGATAATGATCAGATCGGATCGCATAATTGCCCGGACCAAAACTACTTCTTGCCACGTAAGGCCAATTAGCATTTTTATCCATCAGTAAAGGTTTGAGGGAATTCCCTTGTAATTGATCCATTATTTCCAATGAACTCAATTCCAACAAGGTAGGATAAATATCCAACAGTTGAACCGGACGCTTGCATTCTTCACCTTCAGGAATACCTCTACCCGAAAAGATCAAAGGAACTCTCGTGCTCTCATCCCAGAGTGTTTGTTTAGCCCAAATCCTCTTCTCACCGAGATGAAATCCGTGATCACTGAATAAAATAATGATGGTATTCTCCCTAAAAGCACTCTTATCCAGAGCATCAAGCACTTCCCCTATCTGATGGTCTACAAAACTAATGCTGGCCAAATATGCTTGTACAAGTGGTTTCCATTGATGATTGTCTAAAATCCACTGATGAGGTGGTTCAATGTGTTCAAGGCTTGTTACATTTTTCGCATATTCTGAAATATCACCCAGGTCACTTTCATAGATAGCCGGAAGGATAACACTATCCAGAGGATAAAGATCGAACCATTCTTTTGGAGCATATAAGGGCACATGAGGACGAAAAAACCCTACACCTAAGAAGAAAGGCTCCTTTAAATCATCCTCAAGTTTTTCAATGGCCCATTTAGCAACCTTGTAATCTGGTGTCATAGAATCATATTGGGGATAACTCCCCCAATCCCACAGTTGGTGTCCATCGTAATCGGAAAGTTTTTTTTCCGGTAATGGCCCAAATCTGCCAAAACTCCCACCATAATTTTTCATGTACTCCTGATCCTTGCTATTATATAATTTTCCTGCACCCAGTACTTCATAACCCTCTCTTTCAAAACGCCTGGTAATCAGTTCGGCCCCATTGGCAACTGGTGAATCCTCTATATTGCCAGCATTAAAATAGATACCAGTAGCTTCAGGATATAAGCCGGTCATGATACTGGTCCTTGAAGGATTGCAAATGGCTGTCTGCGCATGCGCATTAGAAAACAACATGCCCTTGGAAGCCAGTCTATCTATATTTGGTGTCTCCACTTGTGGATGTCCGTTCATACAACCCACCCAGTCATTCAGATCATCCACCATTATAAAAAGGTAATTGGGTTTCTGATGGGAAATTGATTTCTCCTCATTCCTACAACCGATCAAGGAGAAGAAAATGATTATTATAAGTACCCGTATTATTTTCATGTGTATATAGCCGGTTTTTTAATTGGCATGGCATCCTCAGTTGATGTTTTCTTTATCATGCTCATTTCATTTATGGATGCTATAAAACCAATACACTTAAAACACTTTTGAAGTGAATAGATTTCCTATTACTAAACTTTAGGTTTTGGATTTACCCCCAAAGAATTAAACAAATCCCAGGGATTTTTTACAGGAGAAAACTAAAAATAGTGTTCTTCAACTGAGGCTCATTGTGAAAATCATTGAGTATTACTTTCAGTTTTTTAACTGCTATACCCATCTGATTTTCAACTGTTTTTACTGAAATATCAAGAAGTTCAGCAACATGTTTATAGGATAGGCCATCTTCCCTAATCAAGCGAAAAATTATCTCACAGCGTTCCGGAAGACTGCTAATTGCCTCCTCAATCTTTTCTGCCAGTTCTTTCGCAATCATTAAATTCTCGGGTTGAACATATTCAAGCTTTGAAAAACTGTTCTCTGAAAAATCATGCTTATCCCTGGCCTGTTTGGATAAATAGGTCAAGCTCTGATTTTTGATTGCTTTATAAAAGTAGGCATCAATCTCCTCGATGAACAAAAGGCGTTTTCTGTTTTGCCAAATCTTTAGGAATACGTCTGATACAATCTCCTCCGCAAGGCTATCAGACTTGATGAAATGAAAGGCAAACCGGTAAAAACGGGGATATAAAATGTCAAAAAATTCCTTAAATGCCAGGGTGTTATCCTTTGACATAAGACCTACCAATTGCTTTAATCTCTCGCTTTCCAATTTAATATTTTTAAACCTTTCTGGAAGGATAATATTACAATATAGCCAATATAAAACAAAAAAAATGTCGATATGTGAATTCGCTCCATTCTTTAATCCTCTGATAATCTGATAAAGAAAGTGATGACTTAAATAATTATTCAGCAGGAATCTCAAAATAGTTTTTGGTAACTATTTAAAATACTTCAACAACTCATCTGCTATTAATTTGTGTCCCGCTTTGTTTGGGTGATTGACCTGAGACATGTACTTGATCAGGCTATCTCCAGCAATCACTTTGCTTTTGAATAACTCATAGCTATCCACAAATCCTAATCCATTTTCTTCAGCTAATCTCTTTACCTGATTGCCGTGCTGATCAAGTATTGAATGATCCTCAGAGATGTCTACCCTTTGGTCTGGCGAAGGTGATAAAAGAATTATTTTTATGCCCTTTTTCAACGCTTTTTTTATCATCTTCTCCCAGGAATCATACGCTTCATCCAGACCTATTCTTCTGTCATTCAAAGAATAATCTATGAACAACACATCCGGTTGATGAGATAATACATCTGCTTTGAATCTTTTTGCCCCGCTTGCAGAATTCTCTCCGCCTATTGCTGTATTAATCACATTGATTACAGCATAAGGATATTGTGTTTTCAATTTCTCAAGCAATTGATACGAATACGAATCCAGGGTATTGACCACTGGCGTTTTGAAATATCCGGCTGGAACCGAATGTCCATGGAATACCAAATTAACAGTCCTGTTTTTTGGCCACTCTTTGATTAACTCTTCTTTTATGGGCCCCAAATAATCATGTGTGTCCGCAAACCTGCTTTGTGAATAATTGATGCCAATGATGAAAAATATCATTACAAAAACAAGGCCTACCTTTTTCATATTATTTCAATTAGTGTGCTATTCCCCATTTCTGATACCTCCACATTTTAGAGAAAAGTAATCCGATTATTTCTCTAAATTAAATGATAAACTGCTTACGGCTAAAAAACGTTTGAAAAAGAAGGCATGAACAATGAAAACACGTTGTGTTCCAACTGATATAAACTTTATCCAAAGATTTAAATCCTAAAATACTTCTCAACTCATCTTCCTTTTCTATCTTCAACCCATGGAAGGATTGGAGCTGCTAAAAGAGATCGTAATCATACTTGGATTGTCCATTGTGGTGGTATTTATCTGCCACAGATTTAACCTGCCTTCTATACTTGGTTTCTTGCTTACGGGCATACTTGCAGGGCCTACTGGCTTTGCAGTTATAGAGGCTTCCCACGAGGTAGAAATGCTCTCCGAGATTGGGGTCATTTTGCTGCTTTTTGTCATCGGACTTGAATTTTCATTGAAACACCTGGCCTCGATCAGTGGAACCATCTTTATTGGGGGGTCTTTTCAGGTAGGTCTCACAATCCTGGGGGTACTTGGACTAACCTTTTTGGTTGGAGTTTATACCTGGCAGGAAGGTTTATTCTTAGGGTTTCTCATCTCATTGAGTAGCACTGCTATTGTTCTCAAGCTACTTCAGGAGCAGTCAGAGCTGAATAGCCCTCATGGAAAAGCAGCGTTGGGAATCCTCATTTTTCAGGATATCATCGTTGTACCCATGATGCTCTTTACGCCGGTCATTGCAGGGCAGGCAGGTAACCCATTAATTGCCATAGTTGAACTTATCTTCAAAGCAATTCTGGTTGTCTTCTTTGTCATTATAAGTGCCAGATACATCGTACCAAGAATTCTGTTTGCCATTACTAAAACAAGAAGCAAAGAGCTATTCTTGCTTACAATCGTAGTCATCTGTTTTGCTGTAGCATGGGGAACTTCAGCCATAGGATTATCTCTAGCCTTAGGGGCTTTTATGGCAGGACTGATCATTTCAGAATCTGAATATAGCCATCAGGCTACCAGCCTGATCATCCCTTTTAGGGAAATATTTACCTCCATCTTTTTTGTATCTATAGGGATGTTGCTAGATCTTCGGTTTCTCTATTTCAATTTTCCCCTGATTTTAGGCCTCACCTTGCTTGTGATCATCCTCAAAACTGTTTTTACCGGAGCAGCAGCGTTAATTCTCAAGTACAACTTCAGGGTCTCACTGTTAACTGGGTTGTCTTTATTTCAAGTCGGTGAATTTGCTTTTATCCTCTCCGGAATTGGCATGGAATATCACTTACTTGACAGAAATACCTATCAGTATTTCCTCAGTGTATCCATATTGACAATGGGAATAACCCCGTTTTTCATCAAAAATTTTGATAGTATTTCCAATCTTATGATAAAGTCCCGGCTACAAAAGCAAATCATGAAATGGGAAAGCGGATCGACTAAAAACATACAAAAAGATGAAACCGGACTAAAAGATCATGTAATTATCATTGGATACGGACTGAACGGTAAAAATGTAGCTGCGGCCGCAAGATTCTCAAATATCCCTTATGTAATAGTAGAGATGAACCCTATCACAGTAAAACGAGAGCGGGCGAAAGGAGAACCCATTTTCTATGGTGATGCAACCAATCCATACCTGATGGAACACCTACATGTTAATCAGGCTAGGGTAGCTATAATTGCTATTTCTGATCCAAACGCTACCAGAAAAGTGATCATCAACATCAGGGGTATCTGTCAGACTGTTTATCTCATTGTCCGAACCCGATTTGTATCAGAGATAGAAAGCTATGAACAAATTGGAGCCAATGAAGTCATCCCGGAAGAGTTTGAAACTTCGATTGAAATATTTTCGAGACTTCTACATCAATATCAGGTTCATGAAGATGATATAAATAGCTTCATTAAGAATATACGAGGTGATAACTATGACATGCTGAGACCTGCAAATACAGAAAAGAAATATACAGACATTCAGATACCAGATATGAATGTCACTTGCTTAAATGTACAGCAAACCGACAATGACATCGTAGGCAAAAAGCTAGGAGAATCAGCTATCAGACAGCGATTCGATGTCACCATTGTCGCAATACTTAGAGATACAGATCTCATCAACAATCCCCTTCCGGACGACATGATCCTTTTAGGCGACTTGCTGTATGTAATGGGTAAGCCAGAGAACGTAAACAATTTCAACGAGAATATCAGCTTATGACCATTTTGACAGACCTCTGCATGGGTTCTTTTTAATTGGAATCAATTCATGACTTACAGAATTAGGATCACGGTATTCAATGTCCTGTTGAGTATTATTCAAAATTGTTTTTTGCCAGAAAAACAGCTTGAACTTTGTTTGTTCAGGCGACTAAAAATAATACGGAATGGGTACGTGCTTCCCTGTCCATATCATCTGATTCAGCTACCATCTCAAGATGTTCTTCACTTGATAGAAGATAATTTTTGAAGGAAAAGCCTGGTCCAATTTTCGATCATTGGGGACTTCGGTGCTTGTAGCGAGGTATAGAAATTAATCCAGTGAAACCTTATAGTAGGTGCTGATTTTACTGATCTCATTAAAAGTCAATAATGTCTCTCCTCGAACTCTCCTATAGACACTGTCTTTACTTACATTAAGCAGACCAGCCAATTCATCAACAAATGAATGCTTGTCCGTCTTCTTCTTGACCCAACGAAAAAATACTTATAAATATCCCATGCTAATTTCTTAAGGTGGTTCCTCTGGATATAGGATTTTATTTTGTTAATTAAAAGCTAACCCGAAACATAGCATTAGGAGTAAAATCAAGCCCATACTGCACTAAATTTTGGATTTTCCCTTCGGTGTCCAGCATAAAATATTTACGAAGCGTATTCGTCCGATTAGTTAAATTCCATATAGAAAAACCTATTTGAGCGTTTATATTTTCCCCCAGAGAAAACAAATATTTTACTGAAACATCCATGCGTGAGTAAGGGCTTATTCGTTCACTATTCGGGATCGCATAATTAAGAGAACCTGTAAGTATTGGATCTGAATAATTAAGCGGAGTAAAAGGCAATCCAGTGAACCAGTTTATACCACTGGAAAATTGGAAATGTTCATATTTATAACTAGCCCCTGCGCTTACACTGTGCCGAACATCCAGATTATTTGGAAATGCTGTATCCATGAGGCCCTTAAACAGATAATTATTTTTTGAAAGGGAATAGCTTGCCCAGAAAGAATATTTCTCAAACTTTTTATTGACTAAAAAATCAAAACCCAGGATCTGATAACTACCGGCCGACCTTATGAGTTCGTACTGATTCTGGAACCCCTGACTTGAGGTGATAATTCCGTCGACATATTTGAAATACGCTTCTCCACTGACTAAAAGTTTATTTTTTACATATTGCAGTCCCGTTGAAATCTGCTTACTCTGAAGCAAAGGAATATCTTGACCATTTGTCAACACCCATCTCCTTCTTTCTACCCCAAGAAAATCTGTTTGTAAATCAATAACCTGCATGGTAGTTTGACTTTTGAACTCTCCCATAAGCTCAATGGAAAGGTTTGACGTTACTTCTTGCCTGAAACTCAAACGAGGTTCAGGAATAAACCTATTGATCTCTGCATAGTAATTTGTCCGTAGACCTAAATGAAGATTAGTCTTTGCAGATTCAGAAAGAAAGTTTAACTCAGCATAGCTAACATATCTCTTGAGTACGTTTTTCACCCTACGTGTGAAAGCAGGATTGTTCACATCTTCATAATTAGTAATCCCCGTTTCCTCAAATTGGATACCCGCCTCAAAATTAAGAGATGTGCTTATCTCCAATTCCATGCTTGCCTCCGCTCCAATATCTAAAACCTCATTTTCCTGAATGAGCCTTTGATTATCAGAAATATTGTTGTTGGTTGCCGCAAGCGCATAGGATGATAAGGAGGAGTTGAAATTGGTTTTTAACCTGGAATTCCATGTTCTTGTATAGTGCAAACCTGCACCCAGGTTTTTTTGACCTAAGCTGCTCTCTCTGGTCAGGATGCTGCCATTAAAAGATTTTTCCGTATAACTCAGGTCATTAGAAACATGGATAAAACTCAGATTAATCAAATCATTTTTAGTTAGCTGATAATTAACTTTTGCACTTAAATCATAGAATGTAAAATTTTGTTCACCCGAAAAACCTGACCCAGTTTGATTGATTGATGAATTCTGAAAAGCCCGATCAAAGTACTTTTTGTAAGTAGGGGTTTCAACCAAATCAGCCAATGATCTTCTGGCGGAAAAACCAATGGATAACTTCTTTGATACAGGCACATTTAAATACATATCTGTGCTGAGCAAATTGACTCCGCCTCCACCGGATAACCGATCGATGATGTCATCTCCTGAGTGAATATCCAATATGCCGGATACGCTCTCGCCAAATGATGCTTCGCTTCCATTTTTTGTCAAGGAAACACTTTCTGTAAAATATGGGTTAAAAGCACTAATTAGTCCAAAAAAATGAGCGGATTGAAACATCCGAATACCGTCCCACCTGATAAGGTTTTGGTCATTTGTTCCCCCACGAATGTTAATATTAGAAACAGATTCTAGCGGGCTCTGTATTCCCGGCAATATTTGCATGGTATATAAGACATCAGGCTCACTAAGACCAGGCAAAACCTGAAGTTCCTTTGTGCTGACAGTAAATGCACCATTCATTTTACGATTCAAACCCTGGACCAGGTAATTTGATATATAGACTTCCTTTAATTCTTCAATATTCTGATCCAATAAGATTTCGTCGCATTTCCCCCTCGATTCAATACTAAGATTATGTTTGTGATAACTGATATGAGAAATGGAAATTTGTGGGTGTTCCCTGCTTAAGGAAAGAGTAAAAAACCCATATTCGTCAGTGATGGTGTATTTCTCTGTATTTGAGACAGATACGATAGCAGCTATAATCGGATCACGGCTTTTACTATCCAGTAAATAACCACATATCACGTAATCCGAATCTACCTGGATTGCAATATATCTGTTAGACAATATTTCAAAAGAAAGTTGTGTCTGCTGACTTAATTTAGTTAAGCAATCATCAAGACTCAAATTTTGATCAGGAAGGAGCACTTCATTATCAATGATATTCTCATCAGCGTAGGAGAATAATACATTATATCTTACTTCCAGAGAATCTAATACTGTTTTTAAGGGAAGTTTTTTGTCTTGGGAGAAAGCGTTAAATAGTAGAAGAAGGAAGAAAACTGTCGCTATCCACTTACTGAGCACCCAAAATCTGAACCTGAGATCCTTCAAGCTGATAAGATAAATTCAAAGGTATACTGATTGATTTCAATGCCAAGTTAATATTATCATGAGTAAAAGCCCCAGTAAAAAGCTGTTGAGTATTGATATTAGTGGATTCAACTTCAATATTATACTGCCTTTCCAGTTCCTTTATCACCTGAATAAAAGGAACACTCTTAAATTTAGATTCTCCCTTTCTCCAATCAGGAACTTCACTAAGTTCAACATTGATGGACTGAACCTTCCCATCCAACACCCTGAAGCTTTCCTGCCTACTTAAGGACACTTTTTTACCCATAGAGGTGACCATTACCTGACCCTCAAAGCAATTCACTTCAAAATAATCCGTCCTATTTTTAACATTAAATTGAGTCCCTACCACCTGCACTTTTCCTGAGGACGTAATGATTTCAAATGTAGATCCTTTCCTCACCTGAAAAAATGCTTCACCTTGTAGTTCAACCTTTCTGGATTCTTCCCAGGAATCCTTGTCATATAAGAGAGAAGAATGCGCGTTTAAGGCCACAAAAGATGAATCAGGTAAATACATGACCAACTTCTCCAAACTTGATACCTGCACTGGTTCGGAAGAACCATTGCTATAAAGGATTAAAGTAATAGCAGAAATAGCGATGATCAACGATGCAGCTATTTTTAACCATTGTTTCTGCCATGTGATAACACGTGTAACTGGCTTTTCTAGGCTAGAATCAAGTCTATCTATTTCCTCAGAAATGTCCAAGTCAGGTGCTTTAAACCTTTTGAGTGAATTATCAAGGTTTTGAAGAAAACTAAAATCAACTGTCTGTTCAAATGCTTTTTGCTCCTCTTTTGTGAGCGTGTCGTTAAGCCACTTTTTTATGTAATCTTCTTGATCCATTAGTTCCTATTCTAATATAAAACAGATACCACACCGAAATTCCTACCTTTCATATCTTAAGATTTTCATTACCCAGCTTTTCTTTTACAAGTGAAAGTGCCGAATAGATCCTCTTTTCAACAGCTTTTCTTGAAATACCCAGTATTTCAGCAATCTCCTTATGTTTTTTGCCTTCTACACGATTAAGCATGAATGCCACCCGCTGTCCTTCACTCAGAGATTCCAATGCTGCCTGAAGCTTATTCATATACGCCTCCTCTTCCATCAGGAATTCCGGCGATTCATTTGTATACGTTTTTGGAACTGACTCCTGACGATACTTTAAGACCGTTTTTTGTTTGTCAATTTCATTAAGTACTTGATTATTCGCTACGGTAAAGAGAAAAGACTTTGCTTTATCTACCGGGACAGTCGCACAATTTTTCCAAAGTTTTGCAAAAGCTTCTTGCATAATATCTTCCGGGTTATACCCAGCACCAAACTTGTAATAAATAAAGCGGTATAGATCCTCAGCATGCTTATTAAAGAGCCCTTTGAAGGTGGATTCTTTGCATACGTCTTCTTTTTTTTGACTTATCTCCATTGACAAACTCTAAGTTAGCCTATTCACTAAAATTATTTTTCATAATAAAATAGGATTTCCTGGTAGGAATATTCGAGGCAAACCTGTTCTATGTATGCAAGCAAGGCAAATTATGCAGATAGAAGAAATTATTAAAAAGGAACCTATTAAAGCAACTATTTTGGTAGTGTTATATGGCCTGTACTTGCTAATGTTCATTTGGCTTGTCTCCTGTCAAAAACCGGAAGAACAAATTGTTATTCCGGATGGAGAAGCTTCTTTTACCAAAAACTCTGAGTTAGGAGCATACATCTTTGGAATCTCATTACTTGACGGATCAAAAGATAACATCATCGATAATACAAGTAACCTCCTGGTGGAGCTTCCTGTCAAGGTACAGGTTAATGGTGAAGAGGTATTGGTTAATTCATTTTCGGATCTTATTCCAATCAGGGAATCATATGATCTAAACCCCTATGTGCGTGACTTTATGTCCATTCAATACCCCATTCAGGTAACAAAACCTGACTATTCAAAAGTTATAATCAATAATGATTCAGAGCTAAAAGCGACCAACTTCACTGCAAATTCATCGCTAAATATTAACGCAGTTTCATGCCTTGATTTTAATTATCCAATAAGACTATCTTCTTATGATCCATTAAATCAGCAAGCAGATACCAAGTTGATTGACGATGACAAAATGTTGTTTTATACATTAAACAATGTTAGAGATGACGTTCTCATTAGCTTCGTCTTTCCCGTAACAGTCTCTATCCATGGAACCCAAAAACTAATCAATGATAATCAGGAACTTCAGCTAACGATTCAAGATGAATTGGCTGAATGTAATGAAAATCATTTTCAGTTTTATCCCGATGAGCCCATCACTTTTGGTGGTATCAAGTTATTACTAACTGATGCACCGTTCCCAATTGATGAAATCGCAGAAGCGAATGTAATCATAGACAGAATCGACGTCAAAACCGGGCCAGAGAATGATTCAATACCAAAAATTACTTTGTTCAATGATTCCTTAAACTTTAACCTTATTGAGTTAACCAATGGAATCACTTCAGACTTAAGTGAGCTGGAAATACCTATTGGTACGTACGATTTTTTCCGTGTTTATGTGAGAAATGGGAATGTACTATTAAAAGACGGAAGGTCTTTTGATTTGACAATACCTTCCGGAAACGAATCAGGAATCCTTATTAAGCCTAATTCTCCCATCACTGTTTCAGAAGAAGGAATCAATGAATTCTTATTCGACTTTGATTTAAGTCGATCGTTCATCCCAAAAGGAAACCCAAACAACAGTTCTCAGATCGTCGGATTCAATTTCAAGCCTGTGATCAGGGTTTCAAACACCGACCAAAGCGGAACTCTTAAGGGTAAAGTAGTAGATCTGGCCAACGTGCCTGTATCAGGTGTACAAATCACGATTTTTGCTGCCGACACGATTAATACCGCAATTTTTTCCGAGGCAGGTGGCAATTATACCGTACTTGGTTTATCACCAGGTAATTATGTGATGGAAGCAGAAAAAGAAGGGTATAGTGCTACGGTAGCAGAGGAATTTATCATTATTCAAAATGAGGTGACTACTAAAGATTTTAGCATTGAACAGTTATGAATTATATAAAACAAATTTTCAACCATTTTATAAACATGAAACAATCAATTTTAGCAATTATAGTTTTAAGTGCAGCCATATTTAGCTGTAATGATAATGATAACGAGGGGTCCGGAACACTAAATGTTAGAATGACCGATGCTCCATATCCAACGGATCAAATTTCCGAAGCCAATATTACGGTGTCAAAAATAGAGATACGCCAATCCGGAGGGAATGGTGATGAAAAATTTACGACAATCCTGGAAAGTGAGGTATTTGCAAATCTGCTTGATTTGACAAATGGAGTAACCGCAAACCTTGCAAGTGTGGAAATTCCGGCCGGATCTTATGACCTCGTAAGGGTTTATATTTCTGAGGCCTCAATAGTCATGAAGGATGAAACTACTTATGACCTGACTGTGCCAAGTGGTAATGCAAGCGGACTTAAAGTATTTATCAATCCGAGTATAGAAGTAGTTGGAGGCCTTTCTGCTGAACTGCTACTTGATGTAGATGTTTCTCAATCATTTATTCCATTGGGACCTCCGACTAAAACGATTAATGGATTCAATTTCAAACCTGTCATAAAGGCAACAAATGAGTCTTTTGCTGGTAGAATGACCGGACAAGTCACCACTGTCATCGATGAAGTTAGTACTCCGGTAGCTGATGCTCAGGTATCATTCTATGCTGCTGATACATTAAACACTTCTACAAGTACAGATGAAAACGGTAATTATACTCAGCCAGGTTTGGTTGCAGGGATGTATGATGTAACAGTTGAAGCTGAAGGTTATGTAACCTCGACTTCAGAAGATGTTGAAATAGTGGCTGCAAATGCAACAGTCACTGATTTCGAATTGGCAATTCAAGAATAATAATCACCGCCGATTAGACGGCCTCGTCGATAAAACGAAGGGGTCTTTTCAACAGCTGAGGGTAGTTTTTTTTTAAAACTACCCTCTTTTTTTGTCAGGCTTTTACTGCTTTTTATTGTACCGGATCCCACTTCAGGTAGGTCTTGTTTTTGAAAGACTGGACGCCCATCTCACAGGCGACTACCTCGTAGTAAGCCATGTTGTGATCGTATTTTAACGGCACATCCTCACGAATGGCATCCAATAAATTCATGTGATGCAAAACGATATCTTCACCTCCTCTTTTCCTAAACTTGATGATATCCTCATCCTTAATATTTCTTTTGAAGGTCCTGTACTTAAGATATAAACAACCTTATATTATATATTCTCCTAAAATAATTATTGTTATAATTAAATTTCTTTGCTTAGCAAATTAAAGATATAGTCAGCTTTTTTGCTGTTTCAAATTAATACCTGCTAAATCTAAAAGTTATGCCACTATGGGGAATTGACCTGGGAGGAACAAAAATAGAAGGAGTAATCCTGGAAAGCCCTTCCAATCCAGAAGTAATCATCCGGGAACGCATCGGAACTGAATCCCAGCACGGATACCAGCACATTGTAAACAACATTGGGCTTCTGGTAGAAATGCTTTCTGATAAAACAGGGTTAAAACCCGAGAAGATTGGCATAGGAACTCCTGGGTCCATTAATCCAAGAACAGGCGCAATGAAAAACAGTAACACAACCTGTATTAATGGTCAGTTTCTAAAAGAAGATATCGCAAAAAGACTAGGCGTTGAAGTTAGAATGGCCAATGACGCAAACTGTTTTGCAGTAGCTGAAGCCAACATGGGTGTGATAAAAACAGAGATGCCTGAGGCAAAAGTAGTTTTTGGGGTGATCATGGGAACAGGTTGCGGCGGTGGACTGGTGGTAGAAGGAAAAGGAATCAATGGAATCAATGGAATAGGAGGAGAATGGGGACATAATCTGTTGGACGCTTCTGTAGGGCCTTGTTATTGTGGAAAAACAGGCTGTGTTGAGCAAGTGATATCAGGGCCTGCGTTGGAAAAGTTTTATGAAAAAGAGTCTGGAAATACCAAAAAGCTAAAACTGATCTATGAAGATTATTTAAACCAATCTGACCCCTACGCAACCCAAACAATAGAGCGAATGATTAGTAAATTTGGAGAAGCCATCTCCGTAGTGATCAATATTGTTGATCCAGATGCCATCGTCATTGGTGGAGGTGTAGGGAATATCGACCTGCTTTATACCAAAGGAGTTGAAGAAATAAGAAAGTATATTTTTAATCCTTCGGTGGATACCCGATTCTTTAAGCCTGCTTTAGGTGATAGCGCAGGGGTATTTGGAGCTGCATACCTGGTGGTCGACTGATGCTTAAAAAACACATAATAATTCGGTAAATTTTACTTTATCATCAATTAATTACTTAATGGTATTTTACGATATGATTAACTTATCCAGGTGAAAGTAGACAACAAAATCGTGTATGAGAACCTCAACAAACTCTTTGGGGAATCAGAAACGATTCCGCTAAATAGCGCTGACAAGTGGGTAATATTTAGTGACTTACATGTGGGGGACGGTGGCTCTACAGATGACTTCAAAACCAATGCTGATCTGTTTTTAACTTCACTCAAGGACTATTATCATACACATGATTTTGGGCTTGTTCTAAACGGAGATATAGAGGAGCTCCAACGCTATACCTTAAACAAGATCACCAATAGGTGGCCTGAACTATATCTGGTGCTTGAACTATTTGCTTCAAAAAACCGGTTTATAAAGACCATTGGTAATCATGACTTAGCACTACAATTCAAAGAAAAGGCTCCTTTTAAGACCCATTTAAGAGAGGGGTTCAAGTTCAAGTATAAAGACGATCACATCTTTATTTTTCATGGTCATCAGGCATCAAAGAAGTTTCAAAAACACCATGCACTCATTGGATTCACATTAAAGTATTTTGCAAACCCTCTGGGCATTAGAAACTATTCAGTTGCACATAGCAGCAAAAAACAGTACAACATCGAAAAGAGAGTATACCACTATTCAGCATACAATAAAATTGCTTCAATTATTGGTCATACACATCGACCACTCTTTGAATCTCTTCATAAGGTGGAGCGGCTAAAGTATAAAGTGGAACAACTATGCAGAGACTACTCCCAAAACAAAAGGAAGGAAAAAGAAATTGGCGCAGCTATCAAGCTACTCAAAAAGGAAATCAGGAGGTACTACAAGGAAAACAAAGAGTATAACTACCAAAATTATCTTTACAACACGGAATTCCACATCCCTTGTCTATTTAATTCTGGGTGTGTAATTGGTAAGAGAGGAATGACTTGTATTGAAATCGAGGATGGAAATATCAGCCTGGTCCATTGGTTCGATAAGAAAATCAGCAAGAAATACCTGATGCAAACGGGTTACGAACCCAAGCCTTTAGATAATACTGATTATTATCGGATGGTCATCAACAAAGAGTCATTAGACTATGTCTTCGCCCGAATTAAATTTCTGTCCTGATGCTAGAGGCCTTCTCTTTTTGATTGAAGATAAATGGCTAAATTCACTCGATTCAAAAAATATCGCAATGAAAATATTCCGCTCCAAATATCACCTGCTGTTGTTTACATTAATAATTAATTCAGTTGTCTGCGCTCAACCTAGAGTGCCTCGTGTCGATGTCATTGTTACCCCAACAAAAACCGACTGGACGTATAAGGTTGGTGAACAGGCTGATTTTGAGGTAAAGATTCTAAAAGACGGCCAGCTGGTTCCGGGAGCAGAGATTTCTTACGAATATGGATTAGAAAAAATGAATCCTATGAAGCAAGGGAAAATGACTTTGAAGAATGGCTCCGTTTCTATCAAGGGAACGAAACTCACTCAGCCAGGATTTTTGGCTTTCACCGTATCTACTGAGATTGATGGCAAGACTTACCGAAGCAGAGGTACCGCTGGGTTTGACCCGGAGCTTATCAAACCAACGATTAAAAACCCCGAAGATTTTGATGAGTTCTGGACGAATGCTAAAGCTGAGCTGGATGAAATCCCAATCGATGCAGCGATGACCTTGATCCCAGAATTATGTACCTCCAAGACCAATGTCTATCACTTAAGTATTCAAAATATCAACAGTAGCAGATTTTATGGAATCCTTTCTGTTCCTAAGGCCCCTGGAAAATATCCAGCACTCTTGAATGTGCCTGGTGCAGGAATTCGGCCCTATGGTCCCGATCGACGATCTGAAGAGGGATTTATCACTTTGAGTGTAGGGATTCACGGGATTCCTGTCACTTATGATCAGGAATTATATTCCAACCTGATGAGTGGCGCCTTGTCGGGGTACTGGACAATCAAATTAGATGACAAAGATGATTACTACTATAAAAGAGTTTATTTAGGCTGTGTTCGGGCTGTGGATTACCTCTTTTCCATGCAGGAGTTTGATGGAGAAAATATCGCTGTGAATGGAGGAAGCCAGGGTGGTGCTTTATCCATAGTAACTGCCGGTTTAGACAAGCGAATTAAATACCTGGTAGCATTCTATCCTGCCTTGTGTGATTTGACCGGGTACCTGGAGGGAAGAACCGGAGGATGGCCTCATATGTTCAGAAATTATGACAAATCATCACAACCTAATTGGCTAAATGTTGCCCCTTACTATGATGTTGTTAATTTTGCACGTCGTGTTGAAGTGCCTGGATGGTATTCCTGGGGATATAATGACGTTACCTGTCCGCCAACCTCCATGTACGCTGCATATAATGTGATCAATGCGCCAAAAGAGCTTAATCTTTTTCTGGAAACCGGTCACTGGACATTTCCAGAGCAAAAGGATCAGTCCAATGATTGGCTTTTTGAAAAATTGAAATAACAAGGGATAAAAATAAAAATAAGTATTAATGGCTGCGAAGAAGAAATATGATGTGTATGCAATTGGAAATGCATTGGTCGACTATGAAATAGAAATCAACGATGCTTTTCTAGATAAAAATGCAGTAGAAAAAGGTTTGATGACCCTTGTGGACGAAGACCGTCAGGCAGTACTTCTCAAGGCTGTAGAAAATCAAATCAAGAAAAAACAAGGGGGTGGATCAGCAGCAAACACCATTATCGCTTTAAGTCAGCTAGGCGGAAAAGGATTCTACTCCTGTAAAGTAGCAAATGATAAGGATGGTAAATTTTACATTCAGGACCTGAATGATAATGGCGTTGAAACAAACTTAAAACCAGAGAATCTTGCCAATGGTACCACTGGCAAATGCCTGGTGATGGTATCCGATGATGCAGAAAGAACCATGAATACCTTCCTCGGGATTACCGCCGACTTTTCTGCTGATGAAATCTCCGAAGAGGCGTTAGGTAATTCTGAATACCTCTTTATTGAAGGATATTTAGTTTCCTCGGAAACAGGCAGAGCGGCCATGATAGCTGCAAAAAAGCTAGCTGAACAAAATGACATCAAAGTTTCTCTTACTTTCTCTGATCCTTCCATGGTGAAGTATTTCAAAAAGGAAATGGAAGAGGTAGTAGGTGCCTCTGTAGACCTCCTTTTTTGCAATGAGGAAGAAGCCATGCTTTTTACTGGGAAAGATACCATTGATGAGGCCCGCACGGAATTAAAAAAAGCAGCTAAAAAGTTTGTGATCACACAAGGCAAGAATGGAGCGATCGTCTTTGATGGAGACACCTTTATTGACATTGAACCATATCCTGTCAAAGCAGTAGACACGACAGGTGCAGGCGATATGTTCTCTGGCGCATTTCTATACGGCATCACACATGGACATACCTATGCTTCAGCGGCCAAGTTAGCCAGCAAAGCATCTTCTGAAATTGTATCTCAATATGGACCAAGATTGGCCTATTTTCAACTACAGGAAATCAAGGAAGAAGTTTTCGGGTGACCCTATGGGTAAGTCTGCTATTGCGGCTGCTTGGTTTCCAGACAATCAGTAACTTTATAGACGGCCCCATTTGCTTTAGCTAAGAGATAAAGCTCCCCTTCGCTGTCTGTACCCAAACGAAAGTCGACCCTTTGGTTTCCACTAAGTGTTTGCATATCGGATCGGACACCTTCTATAGCAATGTGCATCCTGTAAACCGGGGCCTGTGCTCCATTGACCATTTTTTCAACCTCCGAATAGAATAAGGTCCCATGGGTAATGTCACCAAAAATATACTTCCCTTTTAATTCCCGGATTTTACCTGCATAAACAAAGCCTCCAGAAATGGCACTGCCTTCATCATGGTCATATTGTGCAACAGGATAGGTATAATCCGCATCGTCTTCAGGTAGTGGATAGACCAGTTCGCGGTTTGCATCGGCATCAAATAAAAACGTTCCTTCTCTAAATGGCCATCCATAGTTAGCTCCAGCGATCCCTATATTGACCTCTTCCAGGCTGTGTTGTCCAATATTCGTAATAAACATTTTGCCTGATCCGGTTTCGTCCCAACTGATGCGGTGAGGATTTCGAAACCCACTGGCCCATATTTCTCCAAGCGCGTTTTCTTCTTTCACAAAAGGGTTGTCTTCAGGTATTCCGTACCTTCCATTCGCACTATTTCTTCCTTCCGGCTTAATCCTTAGCACTTTCCCCCAAATATGTTGGAGGTTATCACATAAAACCCCCAATCCTTTTGACATAGATCCAGCATCCCCAACCCCAAGATATAGCAAGCCATAATCAGGATTGCCAGGAGTAGCTAATGGATTAAAAGTTAATTCCTGAAACCCATGAACACCACCGACCATATCTACCCTAAGGAGTTCTCGATAAGAACCTGAAAATTCAGAGGATCCTGGATTATTAGTTTTCCACTCCAATAATACTGCCTGAATAGTCACCCTGATGCTATCAGGAACCCCAAAATCAGGAACTTTTGTCCTGGCAGGCTCATTGTGTGTGGTATAAAGCAACCCATTTTGAGCAAAATCAGGATGAAACGCCCAACTGCCAAATCCAGTGCCTTTTCCCGGATTATCTTTAAAATTGGGTAATTCATCAACTAAATCCATATACACAGTAAGTGATGAATCATTTTTTACCTCAAACAGTTTTCCGCGCAAATCATGAATGAACAACCGATTGTTGGGGCCCGGGGACATTTTGTTGATCCTGGTGACTGGTGTGATTTCAGAACTCGCAGGCACAGTGAACTGCTGCTGTAATTCAAGTGTTAAATTCGAAAATGGAATTTTATCAGGTACTGGATTAATCAACCCCCCCTTTCGATCATTCTTTTTTCGCTTCTCTCCCATTGAGAACTTATGAACAAAGCCTAAAATATCTTCCAGGTCATTTTCCTTAATCATAGAAAAAGGAGGCATATACTGCTTATATTTTTTAAACAATTCAGCCGCACGGGGATCCCCACCCTCGATGACCGCTTGTGGATTCCTAATGAAAGTGATTAACCATTCTTTACTTACCTGAGACGTGACCCCAGCTAAATTTGGGCCTATCCCACCCTCGGAAAAATTATGACAACTCGCACAATATTGATTGAACAATTCCATCCCATGCTGCCAACTCATTTCACCACGCGCATACACCTCCTTTTCAACAGCTTCTTTATCACCCATAGTGGCAGAAGAAGTACATGAAACCCAATATGCTGTAAATAGGATAAATGCATAAAACAGAAAGTAGTTAGTGCTTTTCATCAAGTATGTAAATCTTGTTTTGTGAATATCAGGCAATTTTAAGCATTAATTTTAGGACAAAATAAAGTTGGGCAATCCAAACAATAGTCCAGTGATAATGCTACAAAATTAGGTAATCCAACATTGCTGGAAGGCTAGCAACACGATTGTTGACCCAAATGCTATGCGATATTGAAAGATAATATACACTCAATTGTTGGTAAAAATCAGATGATTTAATCCAACCAGATTAATGAATTCAATTATTGACTTTTATATGATTTAAAAATTCATTGCCTAAAAATTAATCTTTTATCTATCTTTGCCCTCCATTTGAAAATTAGCATAAGGAGATAGACATGAAAAGAACGTTTCAACCCTCAGTAAAGAAAAAGAAAAACAAGCACGGGTTTAGAAAAAAGATGGAATCTGCGAATGGTAGAGCGGTCTTGGCTAGAAGAAGGGCAAAAGGGCGTAAACGTTTGACGGTTTCTGACGAAATTCACAAAAAATAATTTGACCAATGGCCTATGGAAGCACCAGGCCGTACAAGATTTACCTTTCCTAAATCTGAAAGGTTATCAGGCAAAAAAAACATTGAGGAACTTTTCAAAAACGGTTCCTCTTTTTATATCCATCCTATTGTCCTTAAATACCAATCGGTTGAAAATGCTGAAAAGCACAGGGCATTATTTGCGGTTTCCAAAAGATCAATCAAAAAGGCTGTTGATAGAAATCAGGTTAAGCGGCGGATGAAAGAAGCCTTCCGGCTAAACAAACATCAGCTTTCCCCCAGAAATAATTCTTTTTATAACTTAGCTTTTATCTACACAGACCAAAAAATTTTACCCTATAGTGAAATTGAAAATAAACTATCCGGGTTACTAAGACGTTTAGAGAATTTAAACAACAGGTCAGATGAAAAAGCTTAAGACAGGTGCGGTACTTGTAATCGTGTGTTTAGTACTGGGAACGTGGTCCTTCAAATCGGTTGAGGATGACAGATATTTCGAGATCGTAAAAAACCTGGACATTTTTGCTACGCTATTCAAAGAAGTAAATAGTTATTACGTCGATGAAATAAATCCCGGCCAGCTCATGCGCACAGGCATCGACGCGATGCTCAATTCTTTAGATCCCTATACAGACTATATTCCGGAGGACGACATAGAGGATTATCGGACGATTACCACAGGTGAATACGGAGGTATTGGAGCTATCGTTGATGAGAAAAATGGGATTAGTACCATCGTAATGCCTTATGAAGGTTATCCCGCATTCAGAGGTGGACTCCGGGCAGGTGATCAAATCACTAAAATTAACGGGATCGAGATCAGTGATAAAAGTCCTGCGGAAAGAAGCAGATTGCTTAAAGGGCAATCTAAATCTGAAATCACACTGACCATTTTTCGCCCCATTCTAGAAGAAAAATTTGAGGTCACCATCGAAAGAGAAAAAATAACCATTGACAATGTCCCCTATTATGGCATGATCTCCGAAGATATTGGCTACATCAAACTAACTGACTTTACTACCGAAGCAGGGAATGAAGTTAAGAGTGCATTAAAAAAGCTCAAACACGATGGGGCTGCAAAGGTGATACTTGATCTGAGAGATAATCCTGGTGGTCTATTAGAGGAATCGGTAAATGTGTCCAACGTATTTGTGGAGAAGGGCAGCGAGATTGTCACAACTAAGGGCAAACTTTCAAACTGGACAAAATCCTACAAAGGACTAAACGAGCCTGTCGATACCGAAATGCCACTTGCAGTACTTACAAACAATGGAAGTGCTTCTGCATCTGAAATTGTTTCCGGAGTCATCCAGGATTATGATCGTGGAGTCCTTGTTGGCAGGAGAACATATGGGAAAGGATTGGTGCAACAAACACGTCCATTGGCTTACAACTCTCAATTAAAAGTCACAACTGGTAAATACTACATACCAAGTGGCCGTTGCATTCAGGCTATTGATTACAGCATTAGAAATGCAGACGGCAGCGTGGGCAAAATCCCTGACAGTTTAAAGACTTCTTTTACCACCAAAGGTGGACGACCCGTTTTTGATGGTGGTGGAATAAATCCAGATATCGAAGTAGAAAAAAAACAATTTGCGCCTATTACTTATAGTTTAGTGAAGCATGACCTCATCTTCGGATATGCGACAAAATATTTTTATGAACATCCGGATATTATTGAAGCAAAAAATTTCTCGCTAAGTGATGAGGAGTATCATTCATTTACTGAATGGCTAAGACCAAAGAAGTATGACTACACGACGCAAGTGGAAAAGAACATTGAAAGATTGATTGCCTCAGCCAAACAGGAGAAATATTATATAGATATCGAGGCGCAAATTTTTGCGTTAAAAAAAGAAACACTGCATAATAAAGATCAGGACCTAATTACCTTTAAAAAAGAAATCGTCAATCTGCTGGAACAGGAAATCTCTGGAAGGTACTATTATCAAGATGGTATTATTGAAACATCATTCAACCACGACGAAGACATTAAAGCAGCTATTAACGTGCTAAATGATCCTGCTCAATACCAGTCATTGCTAAATCAGAATTAAATCATCTTGGCGAAAATTCTTAGTATTGAATCATCTACCAATGTTTGTTCTGTGGCTATCCACGAGGATGGGGTTTTACTTGGCACGCAGACGTACCACATATCTAACTCACACTCTTCTCTGCTTCCTGAGATTATCGCACAATTATTAAAAAACTGTCACCTGACAATTGATGAACTGAATGCATTTGCAGTATCTATCGGACCAGGATCCTATACAGGTTTGAGAATTGGTGTCTCCACAGTCAAAGGGCTCGCCTACCCCACAGGGAAACCAATCATTGCCCTGGATACGCTAACAATTCTGTGTGAGCAGATAGATAGGGAAGTTTTGCCTCAAAATAGTTTATTGTGTCCGATGATAGATGCCCGAAGAATGGAGGTTTACTGTTTACTGCAAAACCTCCATGGAGAAAAAGTTTGGGATACTCAGCCTTTGGTTGTTGAGCAAGATTCCTTCGCACAGTTTAGCGGCACGCCGATATACTTTTTCGGTGACGGCGCATCGAAGTGTAAGGCCTTGCTTCAATCAGAAGATTATCATTTTTTTGATCAAAAATTTCCCGAAGCAAACAAAATGGGCAATTTGGCATTGAATAAATTTAAAGAAA